>NZ_JBHVGZ010000051.1:0-74003 GCF_042800355.1 Streptomyces sp. NPDC057623 | reverse complement strand
GCCCAGCGGCACACACGTTGGGCAGGTGGGGAAGCCGCGGGCGACGGTTGACGTGTGCTTGCTGCAACCGCCATTTCCCAGAGCGCCACCGACCCGTTGTCGGGGCTGGTGCTGCGCGACGTACCCGATCCTGCCCCGCGGCCCGGCTGGTCACGCGTCCGCGTGGTGGCCTCGTCGCTGAACATGCACGACCTGTGGACGCTGAGAGGGGTGGGGCACCCTCCCGACCGGCTGCCGATCGTCCTCGGCTGCGACGCGGCCGGCTACGACGAGGACGGCAACGAGGTCATCGTCCACCCGGTGATCGGCGACCCCGACGCGGGCCGCGGCGACGAGACGCTCGACCCGGACCGCGCGCTGCTGTCCGAGCGGCACGACGGGGCGTTCGCTCAGTACCTGGTCGTCCCCGCCCGCAACCTGGTGCCGAAGCCGGCCTGGCTCTCCTTCGACGAGGCCGCCTGTCTGCCGGTCGCCTGGACCACCGCCTACCGGATGCTGTTCACCCAGGCCCGCATCACCGCCGGTGACCGGGTGCTCGTGCAGGGCGCGGGCGGCGGCGTCGCCTCCGCCGCGATCCGGCTCGCGGTGGCCGCCGGCGCCGTCGTCTACGCCACCAGCCGCAGCGCCGACAAGCGCGCGGAGGCCGTCTCCTGGGGCGCCCGCGCCGCCGTGGCCCCTGGCGAGCGGCTGCCCGAGCGGGTGGACGTGGTGATCGAGACCGTCGGCGAGGCCACCTGGTCGCACTCGCTGAAGGCGCTGCGCCCCGGCGGCACGGTCGTCATCGCCGGCGCGACCAGCGGCACGAACCCGCCCGCCGACCTCGGCCGGATCTTCTACCTCCAGCAGCGCGTCCTCGGCTCGACCGGCGCCACCCGGTCCGAACTGGTCGCGATGCTGCGCCTGATGGAGGCCACGGGTGTCCGTCCGGTCATCGACCGCGCGCTCCCGCTCACCGAGATCCACAAGGGCTTCCAGCTCATGATCGACGGTGCTCTCACCGGGAAGCTCGTCATCCACCCGTCCGACCCGGCTCGCCCGGAATCCCGCCAGAAGTAGGGAGCGACCATGACCGCAGCAGCCGTAGGGCTGTCCCACTCACCTCTCATCGGCAAGAACGACCCCGCCCCCGACGTCCTGGCCCGTGTCGAGGAAGCGGTCGAGGGCGCGCGGGAGTTCATCCGCGCCTACGAGCCGGAGCTGGTCGTCCTCTACGCCCCCGACCACTACAACGGCTTCTTCTACAAGGAGATGCCGCCGTTCTGCCTGGCCACCGAGGCCCACGCGGTGGGTGACTTCGGCACGTCGGCAGGCCCGCTGTCGGTCGACACCGCCGCCGCGAAAGCGCTCGCCCAGGGCGCCCTCGACCGGGGGATCGACCTCACCGTCTCGGCCCGGATGACCGTCGACCACGGCTTCGCCCAGCCGCTGGAAGTGCTCTTCGGCGGGATCGACCGGGTGCCGGTGGTGCCCGTCTTCGTCAATGGTGTGGCCACGCCGCTCGGCCCTCTCGCCCGCATCCGGGCGCTCGGCACCGCGCTCGGCGAGGCGGCCGCCGAACTCGACCGCAGGACGCTGTTCCTGGCCTCCGGCGGCCTCTCCCACGACCCGCCCGTACCCGTGCTGGACGGTGCGCCTCCCAGGGTCGCCGACGCGCTGATCGAAGGCCACCCGCCGACCCCTGAGCAGCGCGCCAAGGGCGAGCAGCGGGTGGTCCGGGCCGGCCAGGAGTACGCCGCCGGCACGGCCTCGATGATCCCGATCAACCCCGCCTGGGACAACCGGCTCCTCGACCATCTGCAGAAGGGCGAACTCGCGGAGTTCGACTCCTGGACCGTCGCGGCGATGGCCGAGGAGGGCGGCGGCTCCGCCCACGAGGTCCGCGCCTGGATCGCCGCCTTCGCCTCGCTCGCGGCCACCGGGCCGTACGAGATGACCTCCCGTTTCTACGAGCCGATCCCCGCGTGGATCGCCGGATTCGCCGTGACCACGGCGCAGGGACGGTGACCGGCGTGACAGTCGACCGGCACGCGGTCGCACAGGCCGCCGCCCGGCTGATCGCCGCGTCGGAGGAGGGCCGTCCTGTCGCCCCGGTCCGCGACCTGCTGGGCGAACGGGACATCGACGCCGCCTACGCCGTCCAGCAGGAGCTGACCCGGCACAGGCTGGCCGCCGGCGCGGTCGTCGTCGGCCGCAAGATCGGCCTGACCTCGCCCGCGGTGCAGCGCCAACTCGGTGTCGACCAGCCGGACTTCGGCGTTCTCTTCGCCGACATGGACGTCTCGGCCGAGGCGGAGATCCGCTCCGGACGGCTGCTCCAGCCGAAGGCCGAGGCCGAGATCGCGTTCGTACTGGGGGAAGACCTGGCCGACGGTGCACTCGACGCCGCCCGGGTACGCGCCGCCGTGGAGTACGCCGTCGCTGCCATCGAGATCGTGGACAGCCGGGTCGCCCACTGGGACATCCGGCTCACCGACACCATCGCGGACAATGCCTCCAGCGGCCTGTACGTCCTGGCCGACCGTCGCCTCACCCTCGACGCGTTCGAGCCGCGCGAGGTCAGCATGCGGATGTACGCCGACGGCGAGCCGGTCTCCGAGGGAGAGGGCTCCGCCTGCCTCGGAGACCCGCTCAACGCGCTTGCCTGGCTGGCCCGCACGGCCCAGGCGTACGGCGACCCGCTGCGGGCCGGGCAGGTCGTCCTGTCGGGGGCGCTGGGCCCGATGGTTCCGGCACCGCCCGGAAGCCGTATCCACGCCGAGATCGGAGCGCTGGGCACGGTCACCGCCGCATTCTCCGAGAAGTTCGAGAAGAGGGACGTGTGAAGAGAACCAAGGTCGCCGTCATCGGTTCCGGCAACATCGGCACCGACCTGATGATCAAGATCCTGCGACTGTCGGACACCCTGGAGATGGGAGCCATGGTCGGCATCGACCCGGACTCCGACGGGCTCGCCCGCGCCGCCCGGCTGGAGGTCCCCACCACCCACGAGGGCGTCGACGGCCTCATGGCCCTGCCCGGCTTCGCCGACATCGACGTCGTCTTCGACGCCACATCCGCCAAGGCGCACCTCGCCAACGCCGCCAAGCTGGCCCCTCACGGCAAGCGGCTCATCGACCTGACCCCCGCCGCGATCGGTCCGTTCGTCGTGCCGCCGGTCAACGGGGACGCCCACCTCGACGCCCCGAACGTCAACATGGTGACGTGCGGCGGCCAGGCCACCATCCCCATAGTGGCGGCCGTCTCGGCGGTGACCCCGGTCCACTACGCGGAGATCGTGGCCTCCATCGCCTCCCGGTCGGCCGGCCCCGGTACCCGGGCCAACATCGACGAGTTCACCGAGACCACCGCCCACGCCATCGAGAGCGTCGGCGGCGCGGCCCGCGGCAAGGCGATCATCGTCCTCAACCCGGCGGAGCCGCCGCTGATCATGCGGGACACGGTGTTCTGCCTCATCGGGGAGGCCGACCACGACGCCGTCCGCGAGTCGATCACGGCCATGGCGGAGCGCGTCGCCCGCTACGTCCCCGGCTACCGGCTCAAGCAGGAGGTGCAGTTCACCCCGGTGGACCCCACCGAACCGGTGCACACTCTGCTGCCGTCGGACAAGGGCCCCGCCGTCACCCGGGTCTCGGTGTTCCTCGAAGTCGAGGGAGCCGCCCACTACCTGCCCGCCTATGCCGGAAACCTCGACATCATGACGTCCGCCGCTCTCCAGGTCGCCGAGTCGATCGCCCGGCGCGACGCAGCCCTCGCAAAGGCCCGCCCATGACCCGCAACCTCTACATCCAGGACGTCACCCTGCGCGACGGCATGCACGCCATCCGGCACCGCATCGCCCCGGCCGACGTCGGCCGCATCGCCGCCGCCCTCGACGCCGCCGGCGTCGACGCGATCGAGGTCGCCCACGGCGACGGCCTGGCCGGCGGCTCCGTCAACTACGGGCCGGGCAGCCACACCGACTGGGAGTGGATCGAGGCCGCCGCCGCACACCTCACCCGCGCCACCCTCACCACCCTCCTCCTGCCCGGCATCGGCACCATCGCCGAACTGGAGCGCGCCCACGCCCTCGGTGTCCGCTCGGTGCGCATCGCCACCCACTGCACCGAGGCCGACATCTCCGCGCAGCACATCGCCAAGGCCCGCGACCTCGGCATGGACGTCTCCGGCTTCCTGATGATGAGCCACATGGCCCCGGCCGCCGAACTCGCCGCCCAGGCCCGGCTGATGGAGTCCTACGGCGCACACTGCGTGTACGTCACCGACTCCGGCGGCCGACTCACCCTGGACGGCGTGCGCGAGCGGGTCCGCGCCTACCGCGACGTCCTGGCCCCCGACACCGAGGTCGGCATCCACGCGCACGAGAACCTCTCCCTCTCGGTCGCCAACAGCGTGATCGCCGTACAGGAGGGCGTCACCCGGGTCGACGCCTCCCTCGCGGGCCAGGGCGCCGGCGCGGGCAACTGCCCCATCGAGGCGTTCGTCGCGGTCGCCAACCTCCAGGGCTGGAAACACGGCTGCGACCTGTTCGCCCTCCAGGACGCCGCCGACGACCTCGTACGGCCGCTGCGGGACCGGCCCGTCCAGGTCGACCGGGAGACGCTCACTCTCGGCTACGCGGGCGCGTACTCCTCGTTCCTGCGCCACGCCGAGGCCGCCGCCGCGCGGTACGGGGTCGACGCCCGCACGCTTCTCCTGGAGGTCGGCCGGCGGGGACTCGTCGGCGGCCAGGAGGACATGATCGTCGACATCGCGCTCGACCTGGTGGCGGGAGAGAAGGGCTGACGGGCCGTCCGCGTGCTTCGTCCCGCTCGTGGTGCCGGCGGCCGAAGTACGCGGAAAAACATGCATATTGCAGGTGCTCACCTCCGCACATCGCGTGCTTCGGGCCACGTGCCACGGGGCGGCACAGGAATGAGCCGACCGGATTCCCGCCACTTACTGTCCTGCGCACAGACCCCACTGTGGTCCGGATCACTTCATGATCCGGACCAATCGGAGGTGAGCCGCTCCATGTCCCCGACCAGCAGCGACGAAGCAGCCGTCGGCACCGCCACGGCCCCCGAAACACCGCCCGAGGCCAGGAAGGGCGCCACCCGCGTGGCCGCCGCGAGCCTCGTCGGCACAACCGTCGAGTACTACGACTTCGCCGTGTACGGCACGGCCGCCGCGCTCGTGCTGGGTCCGGCCTTCTTCCCGTCCGGCAGTTCCACCGTCTCGACCCTGGCGGCGTTCCTCACCTTCGCCGCCGCGTTCCTCGCCCGCCCCGTCGGTGTCGTGCTGTTCGGGACGATCGGCGACCGGCTCGGCCGCAAACGCGCCCTGGTGCTCTCCCTGGTTCTGATGGGTGTCGCCACCGTCGGGGTCGGGCTGCTGCCGACCTACGACACGGTGGGCGTCCTCGCCCCCGTGCTCCTGGTCGCACTCCGGCTCCTCCAGGGCGTGAGCATGGGCGGCGAGTGGGGCGGTGCCGTGCTCCTCGCCGCCGAGCACGCCCCACCGGGGCGCAGAGCCGCGTACGCCTCCATACCCCAGATCGGCCCGCTGCTGGGCTTCCTGCTCTCCAGCGCCGTCATCCTGCCCACGATCGGGATCACCGGCCGGGACGCCTTCACCGACTGGGCCTGGCGGGTGCCGTTCCTCCTCAGCACACTGCTCATCGCCGTCGGATTCTGGGTGCGCACCCGGGTCGAGGAGTCCCCGGTCTTCGACAGACCGGCCACGGCCCTCCCGGCCGCCCCGCGCTTTCCGCTGGGCGCCCTGGTCAGGGAGCACCCGGGTCGGCTGTCGCTCGGCATCGGTGCGGCGGTGGGCGGTTCGGCCGTCTACTACCTGGTGATCGTCTACAGCCTGTCGTACGGCCCGAAGGCGCTCGGCATCCCGCAGAACACGATGCTGGCCGCCGCAAGTGTGGCCGCGGGTGCCGCCGCGGCCGTGGTGATGCCGGTCGCCCGGCTGGCCGACCGGGTGGGCCGGCGGCCGGTGATCCTCGCCGGGGCCGTCGGCTCCGTGCTGTGGGCGCTGCCCATGTTCGGCTCCCTCAGCACCGGTGACGGGCTCCTCATCGGCGGGGCCTTCACGGTCGGGCTGGTCCTGTTCATGCTGATGTTCGGTCCGATCGCGGCCTTCCTGCCCGAACTCTTCCCGGCCCGGCTGCGGTATACGGGAGCCTCGGCGACGTTCATCCTCGCCAACACCCTCGGCGGCGGCTTCGCCCCCCTGGTGGCGACCTGGCTGAACTCCCACTGGGAGTCACCGCTGGTCCTGGGCGCCTACGCGGGCACCCTCTGTCTGATCAGCCTGGCCTGCGTGCTTGCCCTGCCCGAGACCCGCGACCACGACTTCACCGCCTGACCGGAAACCGAGAAGGAGACGCCTGTGCCCGGCGCCGTCGACGGCGCCGGGCACAGGGGGTGGATCAGGCCCTGCGGACGGACAGCACCTGGGTGTCGGTGTGTTCGAGCACACCTTCCAGGCCGTTCTCGACGCCGATGCCGGAGGCCTTGTGGCCGCCGAAGGGCAGGTCCGGCGTCGGGATCGCCTCCTGGTTGATCCAGACGGTGCCGACCTCGATCCGCGCGGCCAGTTCCTCGGCGGCGCCGATGTCGCGGCTCCAGACGGTGCCGGAGAGCCCGTACTCGGAGTCGTTGGCGCGGCGGACGACGTCGTCGACGTCCCGGAACCGGAGCAGCGGGACGACCGGGCCGAACGGTTCCCGGGTGACGATCGCCGAGTCGTCGGCGGGATCGTCCACCACGGTGGGGTGCACGAAGTAGCCGGGACCGTCCGGGATCGCGCCCTCGACCAGCAGCCTGGCGCCGGAGCCGACGGTCTCCTTGATCAGGCCGACGACCTTCTCGTACTGCGCGCGGTTCTGGAGGGGGCCCAGCCGGACGCCGTCCTCCAGGCCGTTGCCGACCTTGACGGTCCGCGCGAGTTCGGCGAAGCGCTCCGCGAACGCGTCGTAGACGTCCTCGTGCACATAGACCCGTTTGGCGGCGATGCAGAGCTGGCCGCTGTTGGCGAAGCAGGTCCAGAAGACCCGCGGCACGACCTCGTCCAGGTCCACGTCGGGCAGCACGATCGCGGGATCGTTGCCGCCCAGCTCCAGGGTGACGCGGGCGAGGTTGCGGGCGGCGGAGGCCATGACCCTGCGGCCGGTCGCGGTGGAGCCGACGAAGGCGATCTTGCGGATACCGGGATGCTCGGTGAGCCGCGGGCCGAGGCTGTCGCCGCCGCTGATGGTGTTGAGGACGCCGGCGGGTACGACGTCGGCCAGCAACTCGCCGATGCGCAACGTGGTGAGCGGGGTGAACGGCGAGGGTTTGACCACGATGGTGTTGCCGGCGAGCAGTGCCGGGGCGATCTTCTTGGCGGCTATGACGACCGGGTAGTTCCACGGCACGATGCCGGCGACGACGCCGAGCGGTACGCGGCGCACTCTGACGCGGTGGGTCGCGGTCTCGGTGACCTCGTCGTCGGTGTAGGCCATGGCGGCGTGAGCGTCGAGCCAGTCCGCGAAGGTCGCGATCTCGATGCGCGCGTCCGCCAGCGGCTTGCCCTGCTCGGTGGTGAGCAGGACGGCCAGTTCCTCGACGTGCGCGCGGACGGTCGACGCGCAGGCGGCCAGTACGGCGCGGCGCTCGTCCACCGATGTGGTGCGCCACGTCTCGAAGGCGCGTCGCGCGGCCGACACGGCGGCATCCAGTTGGGCGTCGGTGGCGTCGGGGGCGTGGCCGACGATCTCCTCGGTCGCGGGGTTCACCACGTCCAGCACGTTCAGCACGTCCGGCGCGTCGCCTTCGGCGCTGACAAGCCGGCCGCCGATGAGCATGCGATGGGTGGGTTCCGGGTGGATCACTGACGTCACTTCCCAACTCGCCTGCGGTGAAGAGGCGTTCAGCGGACACAGGCCTTCGTGCGCATCAGGAACGATTCGAGGTAGTCGTCGTGCGGGATGCCCGGGGGAAGCCAGTACGTGGGGTGGTCGCCGAGGTAGACGTTGGCGATGCTGGGCTCGGCGAAGAGCCGGTCCACCAGCGTCTCGTCGTCGGTCACGGCCGTGAGCACCACGGTGTCCCTGAGCGGCCCGACCCCGGCCTCCGGGTTCCACGGCGCCACCCACACACAGGGAAAGCGCTGTTCGATACGCGTCTGCGGGGCATCGGGAGCGGATACCTGGTGCACGGCGGGCCGCAGTACGGCGGTTCCGTCCCCGAGGTCGTCGACGATGCCGTCGCCGCCCAGCCACGGAGTGGTGCCCGCGGCCTCGGCCAGCAGAAACCGCTCGATCCGGCGGGCCTCGTCGATCGGCTTCACGGGCAGCACCGCCTTGGGGTCCAGGGGCGGCAGGCTGGGCAGCGCGGAGAGCCGCTCGGCGATCGCCCGGGCCACCGGTGCCGGGTCGCCCTCGACGAACACCGCGGTGGTGTTGATGCAGGCGGCGCCTCCATGGGCGCTGACCGAGGAGACGATGGTGTCGAGATACGACATCCAGTCGGCGTCCTTGGTGACGAGGAACTTCGAGCGCCCGGGACCCTGGGGCAGCACCGTCGCCATCGAGGCGTACCTGCGCACCACTTCGTCGTCGCCGTACACCATCGCCAGGTCCGCGCCCCGTACGACCTCGTCGGCCGTGGCGTGGTCGGTCGGCAGCAGGGCGACCTGGTCGGGGCCGAAGCCGGCGTCGCGCAGTGCGGTGATCCAGCGGTGCGGGCTGAACGGTTCGCGGCTCGACGGCCGTACCGCCACCCGGTAGCCGAGGGCCAGGGACTGCAACCACAGGGTGTGGGCGCTCGGTGTGTTGCCGGGGGCGTGGACGGCGAACACGTCGCCGCGACGGGCCCATACGCCGCTGCCGTGCCGGGTGCGCGGGTCGCGCCAGTCGTTGACCGCCCCGGTGGGACGGGCCAACTGGGAACTGAGGTAGGCGCGTTCCGTGTACTGCGCGGTGAACTCCAGGGCCATCTCCGTCGTGACCCAGGGCAGGCCCGACACACGGCACACCGCGTGCTGGTACTCCTCGGCGGACAGTCCGCCGACGGTCCCGGTGGCGAAGGCCCTGCCCGCCCTGGCGATGGCGTCCAGGCGCTGTTCCAGCGGCAGCGGGTCGGCCTTGCGCAGCGCCGACATCGTCCTGGCGACGAACAGCGGGGGAACCAGGCTCAGTTCGGCGAACGGCGCACCATGGATGTCGTTGACGGTCTGGATGTTCCTCGACCGGTACGCGCCACCGGGACCCAGCGCGTCGAGTCGTACGAGGTCTCGACCGCCGTCGCTTCGCGCGCTCACTAGTAGACCCCCTCGATCACGGCTTCGCCGTCGAAGACCTGAACCGGCGTCACATCCGCCAGGGAATCGCCCGCCTGCCCCGGCGGACCCGGCACCCGGGTGGCCTCGTCGCGGTCGAGGTTGTTGGGCAGCAGGAAGCTCCGGCTGACATGGCTGACCACCACCCGGCCGCGGGTGCCGTGGTCGACCTGTTTCCCGTCCGCGTCGACGACCCGGAAGGTGATGAAGGGTGCCGGCGGGTCGAAGACGCACTCGCCGGTGTCCTCGGTGACCCGCTGGCCGCAGCTGTGCAGCATCATCGTGCTGCCGAAGAAGCCGACGAGCGGGATGCCGGGGAAGACCTCGCTGCCGAGCAGGTCACGGGTGGCGGCGTCCATGTGCGCACCGGCCCAGATGATCGCCCCGACCTTGTCCCGCACCAGTTCGGTCAACTCGTCGTCGACGGCGAGGCGTTCGAGAACCGGCGGTGTGATGGCGAGGACGCCCACGTCCTGACTCCGTAACACGTGCCGGGCCTGCTCCAGCAGATGGCCGGCGTAGGCGCGGGCGTCCTCGGTGCGGCCGGAGGCGATGAGCTGCTTCACCCAGCGCGGGTCCATGTCGATCGAGAACGCGTGACTGCCGCGATCCCTCGCGAGCCGCGCATACGCGTAACCGCCCATGTGGGGCCCGGTGGGGAACATCATCAGCCAGTTCGCGCCCCGCGGCACGCCGTGCGCGTCCAGGGTCGAGCCGAGCCATTCCTGCGACTTGCGGAACCAGTCCCGCAGGAGGACCACCCGCTTGGGCCGGCCGGTGGTGCCACCACTCTCGTAGACCCCGCAGACGTCCGGCCGGTCACCGTAACCGCGTGGGACGAGGTCCTCGGCGCGCACGTCGCGCAGCTCGTCGCACACGTTCGGGAACAACGCCAGATCATCGACCCCCTTCACATCGGTCAGCGGGTCGAAGTCGAGTGTCCTCGCCCGCGCCAGCCAGAACGGCGATCCGGTCCTGGGGTCGAAGTGCCATCGCATCGCCGCCCTGACGAACTCACCCGGGTCGGGACCCTCCCCGATCGGCGTGTCGAGAACGCTGTCGATGTCGTGGACCATGAAGCCTCCGATGTCTCGCTCCTCCTGCGGGCCGCGCTCGGTGCCGTCATTCCAGTGCGCGAGGGGAGGCCCAGGAAGGGCGTGTGCCGGTGGGCGGCACACGGCACCTTCCGCCGGTGACCGGAGCACTACAGTCCCCGCTCAGTCCCCCTCGGCATGTGTCCTGGATCACTGAGCCTGCGGGCCTGACCGGAAGCGAGCCGCTCCAATGTCCGAGACCACCAGCGACGCCGCACAGGCCGGCGTCACCACGACGAGCACGACCCCCGCCGCACGGAAGTCCAGCGCGTCGCGGGTCGCCGTCGCGAGTCTCATCGGCACGATCATCGAGTACTACGACTTCGCCGTGTACGGCACGGCCGCCGCCCTCGTCCTCGGCCCGGCCTTCTTCCCCTCCGGCAACGCCACGCTGTCCACGCTGGCCGCCTTCCTCACCGTGGCCGCCGCCTTCGTGGCCCGCCCGCTGGGCGTGGTGGTGTTCGGCGGCATCGGCGACCGGGTCGGCCGCAAGCGCGCACTCTTCCTCTCCCTGGTCCTGATGGGCGTGTCCACGGTCGGCGTCGGACTGCTGCCCACGTACGAGACCGCCGGGCTCATGGCGCCCGTGCTCCTGGTGGTCCTGCGTCTGCTGCAGGGCGTGAGCATGGGCGGCGAGTGGGGCGGAGCCGTGTTGCTGGCCGCGGAGCACGCGCCCCCCGGACGCCGTGCGCTGTACGCGTCGATCCCGCAGGCCGGCCCGCCGCTCGGCTTCCTGCTGTCCAGCGCCGTGATCCTGCCGACGCTGGCGATCGCGGGCCGGGACGGCTTCGCCGAGTGGGCCTGGCGCATCCCGTTCCTGCTGAGCACCGCCCTGATCGTCGTCGGCCTGTGGGTCCGGTCCCGGATCGCCGAGTCACCCGTCTTCGACGAGCGGTCCGCCGCCGACGCCGCGGCACCCCGCTTCCCGCTCGGCGCCCTGGTCAGGGAGCACCCCCGCACACTGCTCCTCGGGGTGGGCGCGGCGCTCGGCGGCTCCGCGATGTACTACCTGGCGACCGTCTACAGCCTCTCCTACGGGCCGACCGCCCTCGGAATCCCGCAGCCCACGATGCTGACCGTCACGAGCATCGCCGCCGCGGCCGACGTGGCCGTGACCGTGCCGGTGGCGTTGGCTGCCGACCGGTTCGGCAGACGCCCGGTGATGCTGGCCGGCGCGGCGGGGTGCGCCCTGTGGGCCCTGCCCATGTTCGGCTCGCTGGAGAGCCGCGACGCCGTACTGATCACCGCGGCGTTCACCGTCGGGCTCGTACTGTTCGTCATGATGTTCGCGCCCATGGCCGCGTTCCTGCCGGAGCTGTTCCCGACCAGGCTGCGCTACACCGGGGCCTCGGCGGCCTTCATCCTCGCCGTCACCCTCGGCGGCGGCTTCGCCCCGCTGGTCGCCACCTGGCTGACCTCGCACTGGCAGTCACCGTTCGTGCTCGGCCTCTACGCCGGCGTGCTGTGCCTGGTCAGCCTGGGCTGTGTCCTGGCCCTGCCGGAGACCCGTGACAGGGATTTCGGCGCCTGACGCCCAGGCCCCGCAACTCCAGCCGCCCGCCGTGCCGTTGAGGCACTGCGGGCGGCTGCGGGGCGCCCCCGACGCGCCGGGGGCCGGACGTCAGGTCGTCCTCGGCAGGGCCGGGCCGTCGAAGACCATCTCCAGGGTCCTGAACCGGCGCAGGACCGCCCCCGGCAGGAGTTCGGGCTCGAAGCCGGGCCTGACCCGCAGGCCGGGCAGCCGCTGGTAGAGCTTCGCGGCGGCGACCTGCATCTCCAGCAGGGACAGGTTCATGCCGACGCAGAAGTGGATGCCCTGGCCGAACGGCAGGTTCATCGGCAGGTTCGCCCAGTCACGCTCGATGACGAACTCGTCCGGCCGGTCGAAGACCAGCGGATCGTGATTCGCGGCGCTGATGACGACGAAGGCCTTCTCACCCGGCTCGACATCGAGGTCCCCGAGCCTGGTCGGCCTGGAACAGGTGCGCCACAGACCCGAGATGGGCGACTCGAACCGGAGCGACTCCGCCGCCAGGGAGCGCGCCAGCCCTTCGGGGTCGGACAGGAACCGGGCCTTCTGTTCGGGATACCGGTCCAGCAGGTAGGCGGTGTTGCCGATCGCCCCGATCGTGGTGCCGATCCCGGCCACGTTCAGCAGCTGGATCACTCGCGCGATCTCGTCCACCTCGAAGTAGTCGCCGTCCACCCGGGCGAACGACAGCTGGGTGATCAGGTCGTCGCTGCCCGGCCCGGCAGCCCGCTTCGCCCGGATCATCTCGCCCAGGTAGTCCAGCCACTCGTTGAGCTCGGAGCCGTACCCGCCCTCCGCCCGGCCGTCCATGGTGTCGGTGACCAGCTCCTCCATCCGCTGCGCCGAGCGCGCGTACTCGTCGCGTTCGCCCTCCGGTACGCCCAACAGCTCGCAGACGTGGCCGGCGGCCATCCGGGCCGCGAAGTCGTCGTACATCTCGAAGGAACCCCGGTCGGACAGCTCGTCGATGAGGTCGTCCGCGAAGCGTTCGCTGAACGGCCGCATGTGCTGGATACGGGACGCCGACAACGCCTTGACCAGAAGCTTCCGCTGCCGGGTGTGGCGCGGCTGGTCGGCCCAGCCCAGCACCTGCTCCTCGGGTGGCAGCGGCTCCTTCAACGGCCAGATGTTGCCGAGCGCGCTGGACCACGCCCGGTGTCCGGCCAGTACCTCCCTGACTCCCTCGTAGGTGGTGACCTGTACCGCCTCCAACTCGGCATTGCGGACCACGGGGCAGCGGGCCCGGTCGTGCGCGAGTTCCTCCCAGGGCTCACTGGCCTTGGCCGTGTACGGCCTGTAGCGCGGCTGCACGTCCTCGACCGGGGCGTCCTCGGGCCGACTGCTCATGTGGCTCTTCCTCTCAGGCGGCAACTCCGGCAACTGCTACGGGACTTCCTCACTTCTGGCCGAAGCGTGCCGCCGCCCGCGCGGGCTCCGCTGCCGCCCGTGCCGCTCCGTGGCACGGGCGGGTGACATGTGAATGTTCAAGGTCATCTACTCGCTATCCACTCGACACGTCACGGGATGG
The DNA here is from genome assembly GCF_042800355.1 of Streptomyces sp. NPDC057623. Taxonomy (NCBI): domain Bacteria; kingdom Bacillati; phylum Actinomycetota; class Actinomycetes; order Kitasatosporales; family Streptomycetaceae; genus Streptomyces; species Streptomyces sp. NPDC057623. The sequence goes on along the minus strand of NZ_JBHVGZ010000051.1, from coordinate 60,544 downwards.
CCTATGGACGAGATCATCGGCGCTCTCCTCTCGGAGAACGTCACGTCGCGAGACTGGACCGCTCTGCGCCTGCCGGAGCACTACCGGGGCAACGTGGTGCGCCGGGAGGACACCTCGATGTTCGACGGCATGGACTCGAAGGAGAAGGATCCCCGCAAGTCCCTTCAGGTGCAGCAGGTCCCTACACCGCAGCCGGGACCGGGCGAGGCGCTGATCGCCGTGATGGCGAGTGCGATCAACTACAACACGGTGTGGTCCTCGATCTTCGAACCGCTGCCGACCTTCGGCTTCCTGGAGCGCTACGGACGCCTCGGTGAGCAGGCCAAGCGCCACGACCTGCCCTACCACGTACTGGGATCCGACCTCGCGGGCGTGGTGCTGCGCACCGGGCCCGGCGTCAACCGGTGGCGTGCGGGCGACCGGGTCGTGGCGCACTGCCTGTCCGTCGAACTGGAGAGCTCCGACGGCCACGACGACACGATGCTCGACCCCGAGCAGCGCATCTGGGGCTTCGAGACCAACTTCGGCGGCCTCGCCGAGATCGCGCTGGTGAAGTCCAACCAGCTCATGCCCAAGCCGGAGCACCTGACCTGGGAGGAGGCCGCCGCCCCGGGCCTGGTGAACTCGACCGCCTACCGGCAACTCGTCTCCCGCAACGGCGCGCAGCTGAAGCAGGGCGACAACGTGCTGATCTGGGGCGCGAGCGGCGGGCTCGGCTCGTACGCCACCCAGCTGGCGCTCGCCGGGGGCGCGAACCCCGTCTGCGTGGTCTCCTCGCCGCAGAAGGCGGCCCTGTGCCGCTCCCTGGGAGCCGAAGCGGTCATCGACCGCGACGCCGAGGGCTACCGGTTCTGGAAGGACGAACACACCCAGGACCCCAGGGAATGGAAGCGGTTCGGCAAGCACATCCGGGAACTCACCGGCGGCGAGGACGTCGACATCGTCTTCGAGCATCCGGGCCGCGAGACCTTCGGTGCGTCGGTGTACGTGACGCGCAAGGGCGGCACCGTGGTCACCTGCGCGTCCACCTCCGGGTACCGGCACGAGTTCGACAACCGCTACCTGTGGATGTCCCTGAAGCGCATCGTCGGTTCCCACTTCGCCAACTACCGGGAGGCATGGGAGGCCAACCGGCTCATCGCCAAGGGCCGGATCCACCCGACGCTGTCGAAGGTCTACCCGCTGGAGCAGGCCGGGCACGCGGCGTACGAGGTCCACGCCAACCTCCACCAGGGCAAGGTCGGCATCCTCTGCCTGGCCCCGCGGGAGGGCCTCGGTGTGCGCGACCACGAACTGCGCGCCCGGCATGCCGACGCCATCAACCGCTTCCGCGAGCAGAAGGCCTGAAGGAGCGCCATGACGACCGATCCCCGACCCCTCACCGGCATCGTCGGCCTCGGCACGGTCGGCGAGGCGTTCCTGCGCCTGGCCCACCGGGCCGGCCATCGCATCGTGGCTGTCGACACCGACCCCGACGTACTCGCCCGGGTCGGTGACCGCCTCAAGGCGCTCACCCCGGACGCGGCGGAGTCCGTCGTCCTCACCCATGAGGTGACGGAACTCGCCGACGCCGACGTGGTGATCGAGGCCGTGCCCGACGACCTGGCCGTCAAGACCGATGTACTGCGCCGTATCGGCGGATTCTCGCAGGCTCCGATTCTCACGACGACCGCCACCCTCGCCGTCCCGCACCTCGCCATCGTGTCCGGACGCCCGGAGAGGGTCGCGGGCCTGCGCTTCCTCGTCCCGCCCGGCGCCGCGGGCGCGGTGGAGCCGGTATCCACCGCGCTGACCTCCCCGGCCACCGCGAGCGCCGTCGACGCGCTGATCGACGGTCTGGGCCTGACCCGGGTCGAGATCGGCGCCGGACCGGCGGCGGACGCCACAGCCCTCGTGATGGCCTACCTGAACCAGTCCGTGGCCTTCCTCGACGCCGGCCACGCCACCCGCGACGACATCGACACGGCGATGCGCCTCGGCTGCGGTCTGCCGGCGGGGCCGCTGCGCCTGCTGGACACCCTCGGGCTGGACACGGCCCACGCGACCCTGACGGGACTGCACCGGCAGACGGGCGACGCCTCCTTCGACCCCGCCCCGCTGCTGACCCGCCTGGTCGACTCCGGCCGCCTGGGACGCAAGACGGGTGAGGGCTTCTACCCGTACGACGAGGGCGGCAGCGGCAGCGCGGGGGACAAGCCTGTGGACCGCGCCGCCACCGGCCGCCCGGTGCGTACGGTCGCCGTCATCGGCTCCGGCGTCATGGCCCGCGGTATCGCGGAGGCCGCGGTGAGCGGGGGGCACCCCACCCTGCTGGTGGCGCGCAGCGGAGAGAAGGCCGAGACCGCCCTCGTGGCCGTCGCCGAGTCCCTGACGCGAGCCGTGCGCCGCGGCAGGATCAGCGCCCAGCAGAAGACGGCGGCCCTGTCGCTGCTCACCCCCGCCACGGACCTGCGAGCCGCCGCGGACCACGATCTGATCATCGAAGCGGTGGCGGAGGACCTCGACGTCAAGCGCCCGCTGTTCTCCCGTCTCGGCGCGGTGGCCAAACCGGGCGCCATCCTGGCGACCACCACGTCCAGCCTGTCCGTGACCGCCTGCGCGCAGGCCAGCGGACGGCCCGCCGACGTCGTCGGCCTGCACTTCTTCAACCCGGCGCCCGTCCTGCGACTCGTCGAGCTGACACGCGCCGACCACACGGCCGACGACGTGTTCGCCGGCGCCCGGGCATTCGCCGCCGGCCTGGGGAAGACCACGGTCACCTGTCCCGACCGCACCGGCTTCATCGTCAACTGTCTTCTCTTCCCCTACCTCGGCGCGGCGGTCAACCTGCTGCAGCGCCCCGGCACCTGCATCGAGGCCACGGACACCGCTGTCCGCAACGGCTATGGCTACCCCATGGGCCCGTTCGCCCTCCTCGACACGATCGGTCTCGACGTCTCGCTGGCCATCCAGCACCAGCTGTACGACCAACTCGCCCAGCCGGAACTGAAACCGGCCCCCCTCCTGGAAGCCCTCGTCGCCACCGGCGCACTCGGCCGCAAGAACAGGAGAGGCTTCCGCACCGCGGGTCGGCGTTGATCCGCCACGGCGGAGCCGGTCCGGGCGTCGGTCGGCTTCTCGATGAACGACGCGGTCGGCGAGCACCCGTGCACGGACCGTGCCTCCCGCCCGTGGACCACTGCTGCGGCCACAGCCCGCTGTCGCCACGACCAGTTGGATAGGAAGAGACGCGATGAACAAACAGCTCGCACGGGGATCCCGTCCCGGGCACGCCGCCCTGACCGACGTGGTCGTCGTCCACGCCGACGTGGCGGCCCGATGAGCACGCCGCGTCAGACCGTGACGGTCGGGGCCGGGCCGCTCTCCTTCACTCATGTCGCCGCCGTCGCCAGGGACGGCGCGACGGTCTCTCTCGGCGACGACGCCTTCTCGGCGCTGGACAAGGGCAGGGCCGTGGTGGAGGAACTCGCCTCGGCGTCGAAACCGTCGTACGGGATCTCGACCGGATTCGGCGCGCTGGCCACCCAGCACATCCAGCCGGAGCTGCGGGCCCAGCTCCAGCGGTCCCTGGTCCGCTCCCACGCGGTCGGCTCCGGGCAGGAGGTCGAACGGGAGGTCGTCCGCGCGATGATGCTGCTGCGGCTCTCCACGCTCGCGACCGGGCACACCGGCGTGCGCGCCGAGACCGCGGCACGGCTCGCCGCCATGCTGTCGGCCGGGATCACCCCGGTGGTCCGTGAGTACGGCTCCCTCGGCTGCTCCGGCGACCTGGCACCGCTGGCCCACTGCGCGCTGGCGCTGATGGGGGAGGGCGAGGTGCGCGACGCGGCGGGCTTACTCGTCCCCGCCTCCCAGGCGCTCGCCGCCGTCGGCCTCGCCCCGGTCGAGCTGTGCGAGAAGGAGGGCCTCGCCCTCATCAACGGCACCGACGGCATGCTGGCCCAGCTCGTCCTCGCGATCACCGATCTGCGGCGGCTGCTCAAGACCCTGGACGTCGCCGCCGCCATGTCCGTCGAAGCGCTGCTCGGGACCGACAAGGCGTTCGCGCCCGAGATCCAGGCCCTGCGCCCCCACCCCGGCCAGGCCGCCTCCGCGGCCAACCTGGTCGCGATCCTGGCCGGTTCGGATGTGGTCGCCTCCCACCGGGGGCCGCACTGCACCCGCGTGCAGGACGCCTACTCCCTGCGCTGCTCGCCCCAGGTGCACGGCGCCGCCCGCGACACCGTCGAGCACGCCGCCACGGTGGCCGGGCGCGAGCTGGCCGCGGCCGTCGACAACCCGGCCGTGCTCCACAGCGACGGACGCGTGGCGTCGAACGGCAACTTCCACGGCGCACCCGTCGCCTACGCACTCGACTTCCTGGCCATCGCGACCGCTGACGTCGCCTCGATCAGCGAACGCCGCACGGACCGGTTCCTGGACACCGCCCGCAACCACGGCCTGCCGGCGTTCCTCGCCGACGACCCCGGCGTGGACAGCGGCTACATGATCGTCCAGTACACCCAGGCGGCGATCGTCGCCGAGCTCAAGCGCCTGGCCGCACCCGCGTCGGTCGACTCCATACCGACGAGCGCCATGGCGGAGGACCACGTGTCCATGGGCTGGGGCGCCGCCCGCAAACTCCGGCGTGCCGTCGACGGCCTCACCCGCGTCGTCGCCATCGAGATCCTCACCGCCGCCCGCGCACTCGACCTGCGCGCCCCGCTGGCACCGGCGGCCGCCACCGGCGCGGTCGTGGCGCTGCTGAGGTCCTCCGGCGCGGGCGGCCCCGGACCGGACCGGTATCTGGCGCCCGAGGTCGACCGTGCCGTCGAACTCGTCGGCTCGGGCGCGGTTCTCGACGCCGTCGAGCCGGTGACGGGAGCGCTCTCATGACCGCATCGCGAGAAGGGGCGGACATGTCCGCGACCGACCGTGCCGACCTGATACGACCGCTGCCCGAGCTGCTGCGCACCCACGCGGCGCTGCGCGGCACCAAGGTCGCCTACTCCGACGTACGGCGGGAGGTGACCTACACGGAGCTGGAACGGCGGACCGCCCGGCTCGGCGGCCACCTGGTCGCCCTCGGCCTGCCCCGGGGCGCCCGGGTGGCGATCCTGCTGGGCAACCGTGTGGAGATGGTCGAGAGCTACCTGGCCGTCAACCGCGCCGGCGGCGTCGGGGTGCCGGTCAACCCGCACTCCTCCGACGCGGAACTGCTGTACGTGCTCACCGACAGCGACGCCCACGTGGTGATCACCGACGCCGCGCACGCCGAGCAGGTGCGCGCGCTGCTGCCGCCCGGACCACGCCACCTCGTCGTGGCCGGCGACGCCCGGGGCACGCTGTCGTACGAGGACCTGGCCACCCGCGAGCCGGACGTCCCGGCCCGCGACGATCTCGGCGTGGACGAGCCGGCGTTCCTGCTCTACACCTCGGGCACCACGGGCCGCCCCAAGGGCGTGCTGTCCACCCAGCGCGCCGCACTGTGGAACGTCGCCAACTGCTACGTCCCGATGGTCGAGCTGTCCCCGGCGGACACGCTGCTGTTTCCGCTGCCGCTGTTCCACACCCTCGGCCACCACCTGTGCGTGGTCGGCGTGACCGCGGTCGGCGCCACGGCGCACCTGATGCCGGGACTCTCCGCCGCCGAGGTCCTCGACGAACTGCGCTCCCAGCCCTACACCTTCCTGGTCGGTGTGCCGACGATCTACCACAACCTGGTTCAGGCCGCCGGTGCGGAGGGACTCACGCTGCCCGCGCTGCGCGTGTGCTTCATCGCGGGCGCGGTCAGCACGCCCGCGCTCGCCGAGGCGTTCGAGGCCGCCTTCGGGGTCCGGCTCAGCGACAGCTACGGCAGCACCGAGACCAGCGGGACGATGACGGCCACCCGGCCGGACGGCGAGCGGGTGCCCGGCTCGTGCGGTCAGCCGGTGCCCGGCCTCGACCTGCGGGTGACGGACCCGGACACCGGCGCCGAGGTGCCCGTCGGCGAGGAGGGCGAAGTCTGGGTCAGCGGCCCGAACGTGATGCTGGGCTACCACAACCAGCCGGAGGCCACCGCGGAGGTCCTGCGCGACGGCTGGTACCGCACCGGTGACCTGGCTCGCCGCAACGACGCCGGCTACCTCTGGATCACCGGCCGGCGCAACGACGTCATCATCCGGGGAGGGGAGAACGTCCACCCCACCGAGATCGAGGCGGTGCTCACCCGGGTGCCGGGCGTGCGTGACGTGGCGGTGACGGCGGCGGCGGACGAGGAGTTCGGCCAGGTCCCGGTGGCGCTGGTCGTCCCCGAAGGCGACGGCCTCGACTGCGCGGAGCTGTTCGCCCGGTGCCGCCGGGACCTCGCCTACTTCAAGGTGCCGGTGGAGGTCCGGGCCGTGGCCGCCGTGCCGAGGACGGCCACGGGCAAGATCGCGCGCAAGGCGCTCGCCGAACTGCCCGGCCGGCTGCTCGCGGTCGCCGGCCCCCACCCCGGCCTGCACCTCATGGGCGCCGGCGGTGCACTGAACCCGGTTCCGGGTACGGCGGCGCCCGCCGGAGCCGGCCCGCTCGCCGACCGTGACGTGGTCCTGGCGGGAGATGCCGGGGACCTCGCGGACCTGATAGCCCGTCACCTCTTGGCCGGTCACGGGGCCCGGCTCGGGGACCTGACCGGCTCGGAGCCCGGCGCCACCGTCACGGTCACCGGTACGACCGTGACGCTCGCCGTCGCCGGGGCCGCCCCCACGACGCTGGTGCTGGCCGAGGGGCTGACCGACCACCGGGTCCGCAACGCCGTGGACGTCGCGCTGACCCGGCCGGGCAGCACCCTGGTCGCGGCCGGGTGGTCCGAACCCGCCGCCCCGTCGGACCGGCTGCCGGCCAGGGCGGATCTCGCCGGGATCACCGGCAGCGACCTCTCCAGAACGCTCGTCGACCTCGTCGCGGGCGAGGTCGGCGAGGTCATGGGCGGTATCGACGGCGTCGAGCCGGACCGGGCCCTGCGCGACCACGGGCTCACCTCGGCGGACGCGGTCCGGCTGCGGGACCGGATCGCCGCCGCCGTGGGGCTGCGCCTTCCCACGACCCTCGCCTTCGAGTACCCGTCGGTGCGGGCGATCGCCGGGTACCTGCAAGCCGAACTCACCGGTCGCCACGAGCTCACCGGCTCGTCCGAGCCGCGGGCGACGAGCACCGACGACGACCCCGTCGTGGTGGTGGGCATGGGATGCCGTTATCCCGGCGGGGTCACCTCCCCCGACGAACTGTGGCGGCTGGTCGCCGACGGCGTCGACGCCACCTCCGAGTTCCCCGACGACCGCGGATGGGACCTCGACCGACTGTTCGACCCCGATCCCGGCCGACGGGGCACCTCCCGCACCCGGCGGGGCGGATTCCTCCGCGACATGGCCGACTTCGACCCCGAGTTCTTCGGGATCTCGCCGCGCGAGGCGCTGGCAATGGACCCGCAGCACCGGCTGCTGCTGGAGACCTCCTGGGAAGCTCTGGAGCGAGCCGGCATCGACCCGGCCTCCCTGCGCGGCGCGCGAGCCGGGGTGTACGCGGGGCTGATCCACCACGACTACGTCACCGATCCGGACCGGGTGCCCCCCGAGTTGGAGGGCTACCTCGGCACCGGCACGGTCGGCGCCGCCGCCTCCGGGCGGATCTCCTATGTGCTGGGGCTGCGTGGTCCCGCGCTCACCGTCGACACCGCGTGCTCCTCCTCCCTGGTGGCCCTTCACCTCGCGGCGCAGTCGATCCGCCGGGGCGAGTGCGAACTCGCGCTGGCCGGTGGAGTGGCCGTCATGGCGACGCCGCAGACGTTCGTGGAGTACAGCAGGCAGGGCGCGCTGTCCGTGGACGGCCGGGCCAAGGCGTTCGCCGCGACAGCGGACGGCACCGGCTGGGCGGAGGGCGTCGGGATGGTCGTACTGGAACGGCTGTCCGCCGCCCGTCGCGCCGGGCACCCGGTGCTGGCCGTGCTGCGGGGCTCCGCGGTGAACCAGGACGGCGCGTCCAACGGCCTGACGGCGCCCAGCGGTACGGCACAGCAGCAGGTGATCAGGCTCGCCCTCCAGGACGCCGGTCTGACCCCGTCCGACGTGGACGCGGTCGAGGCCCACGGCACCGGCACCCGGCTCGGCGACCCGATCGAGGCCGGCGCTCTGCTGGCCACCTACGGGCAGCGCCGCGAGACACCGCTGTGGCTCGGCTCGCTGAAGTCCAACATCGGACACACCCAGGCCGCCGCCGGGGTCGGTGGCGTCATCAAGATCGTCCAGGCCATGCGGCACCGCACCCTGCCGAAGACCCTGCACGTGGACGAGCCGTCGCCGCACGTCGACTGGGCGTCGGGAGACGTCCGGCTGCTCACCGAGAGCATGCCGTGGCCGGAGCTGAGACGGCCGCGGCGCGCGGCCGTCTCCTCCTTCGGGGTCAGCGGCACCAACGCCCACCTGATCCTGGAGGCGCCGCCGGAGGAACCCGCACCGGCGCCCGCCACCGCATCGCCCGCCGTCGCCTGGACGCTGTCCGGCAAGACCCCCGAGCGGCTGCGGGACTGGGCGGCCCGGCTGCTCCCGGTCGCCCAGGACGCGGCACCCGCGGACCTCGCGCACGCGCTCGCGACCACCCGCGGCCACTTCGCCCACCGTGCCGTCGTGGTCGGCGGCGACCGCGACGAACTGCTCGCCGGGCTGCGGGCCGTCGCCGAGGGGAAGCCCGCGCAGAACGTCGTCGCTGGAATGTCCGAGGTGGACGGGAAAGTGGCGTTCGTCTTCCCCGGGCAGGGCACGCAGTGGGTGGGTATGGCCGCTCAGCTGATGGGCGAACCCGTGTTCGCCGAATCCGTCCAGGCCTGCGAACGAGCGCTCAAACCCCACGTGGACTGGTCACTCACCGAGCTGCTGGCCGGTGACGACCCGCTGGAAGGGCCGGACCGCATCCATCCCGCGCTGTTCTCGGTGATGGTGTCGCTGGCCGCCCTGTGGCGCTCCCGCGGCGTCGAACCCGACGTGGTACTCGGCCACTCCATGGGCGAGGTGGCCGCCGCGTACGTCGCGGGCGCGCTGTCGCTGGAGGAGGCCGCCCGCGTCGTCGTGGTGCGCAGCCAGGTCATCGCCGAACTCGCCCCCGGGGCTGGCATGGCGTCGGTGTCCGCGTCGCGCGCACAGCTGGAGTGGCTGCTGGAGCGCTGGCCGGACCGGCTCTGGATCTCCGCGCTCAACGGTCCGTCGTCCAGCGTGGTCTCCGGTGACGACCTGGCGGTCAGGGGACTGCTCACCGAGTGCGCGCTGGACGGTCTGCACGCCCGCCGCATCCGCGTCGACGTCGCCTCGCACTGCCCGATGATGGAGCCGCTGCGCGAGGAGCTGGTGGCCCGCCTCGGAGAGGTGCGCACCGGCGCGCCGTCGGTGCCGATGTACTCCACCGTGGACCTGGACTGGGTCGGCGACTCCACGCTGACCGGCGAGTACTGGTTCCGCAACCTCCGCCAGCCCGTGCTCTTCCAGCCGGCCGTCGAGCACCTCGTCGAGCAGGGTGTCCGGGTCTTCGTGGAGCCCAGCCCGCACCCGGTGCTGACCTCGGGGATCGAACAGACGCTGGAGGAGAGCGGCAGGGTCGGGGCCGTCACCGGAACCCTGCGCCGCCACGACGGCGGCCCCGCACGACTCCTGATGTCCGCCGCGGAGCTGTACACGCGCGGTACACACGGCGTGCGCCTCACCACCGGCAGCGGGCGGCCGATGCCCCTGCCGACCACCCCGTTCCAGCGGCGGCGGTTCTGGTTCACGTCCACCGCCACACCCACGGCGGGCACCGGCCACCCGCTCCTCGGCACGGTGGTCGACTCCGCCCGCAGCGGCGAACTCGTGGCCGGCAGCCGCATCTCGCCGGCCGACCAGCCGTGGCTGGCCGACCACGCGGTGAACGGCACCTGCATCCTGCCCGGCACCGCCCTGCTGGACCTCGCGGTGCGCGCCGCGCACGCGGGCGGCGGCACCGGACTCGCCGAACTGGTCATCGAGGCACCCCTGGCCCTGTCCCGGCAGGGCACGACGCAGCTCCAGGTCGTGGCGGACCCGGCCCGGCGCACCGTGGAGGTTTTCAGCAGGCCCGAGCGGGCCGGCAGCCCGTGGCGACGGCACGCACAGGGCACGATCGACGACACGTGCGACGAGCCGTCCGCCGCGGCACCGCGCCCGGCCGACGCCGAGGAGATCGCCGTCGACTACGCGTCCCTGGCCGGGCGCGGCAACGAGTACGGTCCGGCGTTCCAGGCCCTGCGCAGGCTGTGGCGGCGAGACGGTGAACTCTTCGCCGAACTGCGTCTGCCCGAGGAGGCACCGGGCAGGTTCGCCGGCCCCGGACTGCACCCCGTGCTCGGCGACGCCGCCCTGCACGCCCTCGCCCTGACCCAACCGGTCCCGGAGGGCCACACAGCGCTGCCGTTCGTGTGGCGCGACGTGTGGGCCGGCGACCGTCACGCCACCCACGCCCACGCCCACCTGGCACCCGCCGGCCAGGACGAGTTCACCGTGACCCTCACCACGGCCGAGGGCGAACCGCTGTTCCGGGGAACGCTGGGCACCCGCACGGTGGCCCTGCGCGAGCTGTCGGGCACACTGCCGACGGACTCGGTGTACCGGACACGGTGGAGTGACATTTCCGCCACGGCGGCATCCGCACCGGAGTGGGCCCTGCTGGGCACCGACCATCTGGGGGTCACCGCCGACCTGGTCGACCTCGCCGACGCCGACGCCGTCCTGTGCACCCCCGCGCCCGGCGACGTCCGGGAGGCGACGCTGGACGCGCTGTCCCACGTCCAGCACTGGCTGGCGGCCGATCATCCGGCCGACGTCCCCCTCGTCGTGCTGACCCGCAGCGACGACCTGGCGCACGCGGCGGCCCGCGGCCTGGTGCGGTCGGCGCAGTCCGAACACCCCGGACGACTCCTCCAGATCGAGACGGACGACGACCCCCGCTCCTCGGCACGGCTCGCCGACGCGCTGGCAGCCGGACGGCCGTACGTGCGGATCAGCGCGGGGCGGCTCCAGGCACCGGAACTGGAGCGGGTCACCCCGGGGCGCGGCGCCCGGCCGGACCTCAGCTGCGGCACAGTCCTGATCACCGGCGGCACCGGCACGCTCGGCTCGCTCCTGGCACGGCACCTGGTGACCGAATACGGCGTCCGCAGCCTCCTGCTCACCAGCCGCAGGGGCGCCCGCGGCGCCGAGCCGCTCATCGCGGAGCTGACCGGGCTGGGCGCCGAGGTCACCGTCGCCGCCTGTGACGTCGCCGACCGCGGCAGCCTCGCCGACGCCCTCGACCTGGTGCCCGACGCGCACCCCCTGGTCGCCGTCGTGCACGCGGCCGGGGTGCTCGCGGACGGGGTGGTCACCGGGATGACCCCCGACCAGGTGGAAGAGGTGCTGCGCCCCAAACTCGACGGCACGCTGCACCTGCACGAGCTGACGAAGGGCACCGAGCTGGCCGCCTTCGTGCTGTTCTCCTCACTGGCCGGTGTGCTGGGCAGCCCGGGACAGGGCAACTACGCCGCCGCGAACGGGTTCCTGGACGCCTTCGCCGCGCACCGCAGGGCAAGCGGGCTGCCCGCACAGTCGCAGGCGTGGGGCTTGTGGGAGGAGGCGTCCGGCATGACCTCCGTGCTGCGCGAGCGCGACCAGGACGGCACCCTTCCGGACTCCACCGTGCCCATGCCCACCACGTTCGCCCTGGCCCTCTTCGACGAGGCGCTGCGGCAGGACGACGCCGCCCTCGCCCTCACCCGGTTCGACGTCGCCAGGCTGCGCACCCGCGGGGCGCCCCCGCTGCTGCGCGGCCTCGTACCCGCCGGACCGGCCCCCTCCGCACCAGCCCTGCGCCTGCGCGACCTGCCGCCGGCCGACCGGGCCGAGCGGCTGCTGGCCGAAGTGCGCGCGGCAGCCGCCGAACTCCTCGGCCACCAGGGCGCCGAGGCCGTGCCTGCGGACCGGAGCCTGCACGAGGTCGGTCTGGACTCCCTGACCGCGGTCGAACTGCGCAACCGGCTGGGCGCGCTGACCGGTCTACGGCTGCCCGCCAGGCTGGTGTTCGACCACCCCGCGCCGCAGGCCCTGGCCGATCACCTCCACCAGGTGCTGACGGCCCCGGCGGAGCCGGGCGCCTGAAGGCAGGGGCGACGGGTGCGGTCCCCCAGGCGCGGGGCTACCCCCACCACCCCACCGACCGGCGATGCCTCGGCCAAACCCCCAGAAACTCTCCATGGAGGTTGTGATGTCTCAAGACACGATGGACCTGAGCGGCCTGCGGGTCCTGGTGACCGGGGCGGCCGGCGGCCTCGGCCGGGCCCTCGCCGAGGCCGTGCACGCGGCGGGCGCGCACCTCGTGCTCACCACGCGGACCGCCGACTCACTGCCCGGCGCCGCCGCGGGTCTCGACGGGGCACCCGAGGTTGTCACGGCCGTCGCCGACGTCACCAACGACGCCGAACTGGCCGCTGCCGTCAAGCTGGCCACCGAACGGCTCGGCGGCATCGACGTCCTGGTCAACAACGCCGGTGTGCCGGGACCGGTCGGACCGGCCTGGGAGAATGCCCCGGCCGAGTGGCGGCACACCCTGGAGGTCAACCTGGAGGGCCCGCTGGCCGCCTGCCGGGCGGTGCTGCCCGGCATGATCGAGCGCGGCCACGGGCGGGTCGTCACGATCTCCAGCCACGCCGGGCACACGCGCTGGCCGTACGTCAGCGCCTACTCCGTCTCCAAGTCGGCGGTGAACAAGCTCACCGAGAACCTTGCCATCGAGCTGCTGCCGCACGGGATCACCGCGTTCAGCTACCACCCGGGGATCGTGAACGTCGGCCTCGGAGCACCCGCACCCGAGATGCGGGACAGTGACGACCTCTGGCAGCGCCGCCTCTCGTCCTGGTTCGACGCACAGCGCGAGGCCGGCCGCTACGTCCCGCTCGACGAGGCCATCGCCAACCTGCTGCGCCTGATCCGAGGAGACGCCGACCACCTCACCGGCCGCTACCTGACCTACGAGGACGACATCCCGGCCCTGGCGGCAGCCACCGGACACGCCTGAAGCCGTACCGGGCGGCTGCCCCCTCGCCCCAGCCGGTCTGGGGCAGATCCGCACCACCCACCAGGCGTTCACGCCGCCGGAATGTGCACGTCCTTGGTGATCAGCACGGCGCGGCAGCGTGCCTACTCACATTCGGCGGCGAGCGGTGATCATTTGGACGGCCCCCGCTGGAGGTGATGTGGGCCTCGTCGTCCCACCGCCGTACAGCCGGGGGTGCCCGTCCTGGGGGCGCAGAGCAGTCGTCGTGAGTTTCACGCCGCCGCCGAGGACGAACGACGGGTGCGCGACCTGCCCTGGGGCCACGCGGTGCTCGCGACCCTGAACAGCACGCGCGGGGCCGCGCCTTACCGCGCGGACGGCCGCGCCACTGGTGATCACGCGGACCGGGAGGCGCCCCGGAGCCGGGTCCACGCGCGAGTGGCGTCCCGCAGGCAGGAATCGCGTGTCCTCAGTTCAAGCCCGCAGCGTGTCCGAATCCACACCTGCGTTTCTCCTCGCCGCCCGAACCCGTAGAAAGCGATTTCCGGTGCGTGGCTGTTGCATCGAACCAGCGGACCCGGTGCGGTACGGATGCGCTGAAGTGGGCCTGTATTCGATGTTCGCGGACCGGCGCACGCCGGCGGTACGGCTTCTGCCCGGGCCGTCAGAACGCCTGCCCAGGAGTGACGCGGCGGCTGCGCAGTCATTCTTCGGCGTTGTGCGCTCTGTTCATGACGACGCGCTCGGTGACGGAGGCGAAGGGCGGTCCGAGAGGCGGCTCAACGGAGTGTCGGCGACTCAGGGCCGAGGCGTCTGTGTGCAGATGAGTGGCAAGTCCCTTTGCTGCGTACCAGGCGTGGGCAAAGGCGGCTGAGCCCGGGAGGCGGAAAAGCGGAGCATTCCAGCGTGAGCGCTGTCCGGGTGAGGGATCGGTGCCCGTAACGGACAAAGCTCGCGGGCTGTTGCGAAAAATGATTGAGCTCTCAACTCCTGCGCGTGGAAGGGCTGTTGACTTCTCGTCATGCCGCACTCGTCCTGGCGCACTCGACCTGCCTCGCGCGCCGGTCGAACGGGGGCGCATCGTCGCCTCGGCGGGCGACCGTCGTCCAGGCTCCGATCACGCCCGCGTGCGCCTGTTCGGCCGCTCTACCTGCGCCGACTCGTCCCCGCCGTGCCGATCGCGGCCGGCTTCGGCACCTCCGTCGGGGCTTCCCGCGCCTGAGCGACGGCCGCCGTCAAGCGCTCGCCTCCGGCACGTCCGGGAACGCCGTCCGGCGGGACGTAGTCGGGATCGGCTGCGCGCAGAACACGTAATCGAATGGGGCCGATCTCTGCGGTGAACCTCACCCTGGAGTGGCAACGTGGAAAAGGCTCGATCAGTCGAATGACTGAAAACCGCCCTTGCCCGCGGATGTGCACCGACCTGACCATGGATGGATAACCGACATCGCTCCATCGCGTCCAGTATCGAGACAGAGGAAAATTCGCCCGATCGAACTGGCCTTCGGCGTGATCGGCGTGATGGGCCGGTCTGGCGGTGCCCTGCCGGGCACCTTTTGCTCAAGGGGGTGAGCTGCGATGACGTGCGGATGACGAGAGTTGTCCACTACGTTGCCGATGCCCCTTCAAGGGTGCAAGTGACTACTTTTTTGAATTTTTCCAAAATGCGAAAATCGACCAGGGTTTCTCCGTTGAGATCCATTTGGTCGACGCATCTGGTTCGCCGCGCAAATGGCGCGTCGACCTACCGCCGGAGACCGCCGGAATGGCGCCTTCGGCAAGGGCAATGAACACACGGGGTGAAAAATTAAGATGAAGAGCGCAAGAAAGTCTCTTCAGCCAGTGGTAGCCATCCCTGACCCGGTGGCTACCGCTCGGGCTGTGGTCGCCGTCCGGGACCAAGGCACGCTCGATGAGCGTGGCCATCGCGAGGTGTTGGACCTCGCCGCCGGATCGCTCAGTCGACCAGCCGCCTTTTCAGCCAACTGACATGTCCTGTTTCGGACAGCCCGATAGATCGCCCGAGCCGGTGATCCAATCAGGGATTTCTCAGTGACGCCGTCGCGTCGACTGCTCGGGATGAACGCGTAGCAGTCAGCAGACGCCGGCGTTTCAAGATCGTCTCGGCAGGCAGTGTGCCTGAGGTGAGCGGTGGGTGGCCGCGTATCCGGAGCCGGGACGACGCGGGCTCGATCGAGCCCGCCCAGGGGGCGCGCGTGATCGACCGTGCGCTCGTGCACCGCGAGTGAAATGGACGGTCGAGGGAGGCGACCGATTTCGCAGCGAGGCAAAAGGCTGGCTGGAGATCCGGTATTTCCCGGCTACTCGCCGGATGCGAATCCGCAGGAGGGTATCCAGATCCTCCTGAAGGGCTCCATCTCCTCTTTTTCCTCTTTGCAGTGTCAACGGACATGCTGATCGGCACCGGGTCCGCCTTGAAACCCCCACAAGTGGTCGAGGAAGACAGGAAGACGCTCTTCATGCACACCAAGATCGAAGCCGATGTAGAAGTGATCGTGACCTGGCGGAACAAGACCCGCCATCCTGGCGGACCCAGCGCCAAGGAAAGGATCAATCTGAAGGTCGGCGATCGACTGGACTTCGGCATATCAAGCTACACCGGAGAATTCCAGCCCGGCGCTACGCCCAGCATCGGCGCATTCGAGGTTTCCGACCATCATCTCCTCTTCTCGAACTTCACGACGAGTACCACTTTCGTCATCGAGAACTTGGAGGGCGGCACCGAACTGGTCAAGGCACGCCCCCGTCAGCTGGGCATGGTGATCCCGTTCGAGATGTCGCGCGTTCTGATCCCGTCCGGCGCGAGCATCAGCGAACTCACCGTCTTCACTCCGCCGCCGCGCCTGCTCGGGCCCGACGAGGCCGCCACGGTGGCCGAGTCCGCAATGTCGAGGCTGGACCCGGCGAGCAAATACTTCGCCGTTCTCGTCGCGTTGTGCGAGCCGCGTCTGCGCGGTTCCTCCATGGCCGCCGTGCCCTCCGTGCAGGAGGTGGTCGAACGGCTCAAGGGGATCAAGCAGTTCAGGGGTGCGAACCGCAGCAGCATCAATTACCACATCGACTACCTGACGGATCAGAAGCTTCCGGTCAGTCAGTGGGCCAAGTACGTGGACGAAGGCCGCATGCACTCCAAGCGCGAGGCCCTGGTGGCGTTCTCGCTCCGGTTCGACCTGGTGCGGGAGGAACACCTCGGTCTGCTTCCCGACCTCAAGCGTTCGAGGCCGCAGCCTTCGTGACGCGATGGCATCCCGCCGTGCGGCCCCTTCTCCATGGCTGCCGGCGGGTACCAGCCGCCCCGGTCCTATGATCCGCTGTGGGCGAGCCGCTTCGTCTCGGCCCTGCTGAGGACCCCGCCGTACAGGTTCTCGAACACCGCTCCCCGCAACGCCTTCGGTGTCTCCGTCTTGGAGCCGAGACGAATGTGGTCGATCCCTCGAGCCCGCGCGTACTGGATGGGCAGGTGGAAGAGCAGGTTGAGGTACAGCGCAAAGCGCTCGTCGCTCTCTTCGCCGGTCAAGGCGATCTCGTAGACCTCCAACTCGTTGCCCCAGAGCAGGATCGTCTCCACACCGCGCAAGTCGGCCGTCCGGGCCGTGAACGCCATCAGGCCGATATCGGGATTGTCCTGCCAGCCGGAGTACCGGAAACTCACGAACTCGGGGTGTTCGTGTGCTCCCTTTCCGGAGTTGTGCTCGGCGATCAACCCGGAGGCCCAGGCGTCGACTTCGTCCCAGGATTCTTCGCCCACCGTCATCGGTACCGCTGCGATCCTGCGCTGATCCTGGCGGAGCCTGTACCGGGTCTTGGATGACAGAGTGCTCTCCCACCCAGGGTCGGACAAACCGAGAAGGTGGGCTTCACGCGCCAGTTCGGCCCAGATGACGCGGTCATCGGTCGCGGCGGCCAGCGCGCTCTTCGCGTCGGCGTACATGTAGGGGAACGTCAGACACATATCCTCGTCGGCGGCGTACCTGGCTATTTCGACGAGAAGCTTCCGCAACTTGCCGGGCGTCCTTGTTTCCGCGTCGACGTGGAATCCGGTGCGTCGGTCGATGCATCCGCCGACCATCAACGAGGCCCTGGGGGAACACTCGTCAGCGATGCCGCCCGGAAGACCCCATGAACGGGGGTCATATGACGGGTCGGGCCACGATCGCATGCGGTACCGATAGACCGGAATGGCCGCCCTGACCTCGTCGCCGTCGAATTGTCCGAGGTAACGACCGGTCCACCTGGCGTCCTGTTCAAGCTGACGCAGTCGGCTGTAGGAGGACGCGGCACCGGCCGTTGTGTCGAGAGCGTCGAACTGCTTCTGGTCGAAGTCCGCGATGCCCGAGGTGAAACCCATAGCCATGTATCAGCCCTCATGATCTAGTGTCGAACCAGCGAGTGCCGAGGAGCGCCAGACGGTCGCTGAAGCTGTCGGCGCCGCCCCGACTCGCAGGCCGTCGGCCACGAGCCGTTCGCCGGAGCGGGGTTCGGGGCAGCCGAGGTGGTCCTGCTCGCTCCGAAGGCAGCGGCGCGCTCGTCAGAAGGCGCGCCGCAGGTCAGTCGACGACTCCTGTCGGTGACAGAGACTCAGCGCCGATCGTGACCGTGCGAGATCACGTGCTCATCGTCAACCCGCGGTGGTCGGGGGGATGTCGCGCATGTGGCGGAGCGGGGAGAAGAACACGAACCAGCCGGCCGCCCAGGAGCCGATGAAGGCCACCAGGAGGGCGGGGCGTACGCCGATCAGCGTGCCGAGTGTGCCGCCGAGGACGCTGCCGAGCGGCAGCGTGCCCCACACGACCCAGCGGACTGCCGCGTTCATCCGGCCCATCAGCTCGGGCGGCGTGACCGATTGCCGGTAGCTGACCTGGGCGACGTTGTAGACCATGAAGGCGAAGCCCGTGACGCCCCAGCCCAGCGGGAACAGCAGCACTCCCCAGCCCTGCCAGGCGGCCGCCGCGATGACCTGCGGCGCGCTGAAGACCAGCATCGACATCCAGATGACGCGCGCCGAGCCGATCTTCCTGGCGAGCTGGCCGGCGAACAGTCCGCCGGCCATCGCGCCGATCGCGGAGCCCGCCATGATCAGGCCGGTCAGCGCGGGACTCACGTGCAGGACACGGATCAGGAACACCATGGCCAGCGCCGAGGTCATACCGGAGAACAGGTTCCCGGCGCCGGTGCAGATCACGACCCGCCGTAGGATCGAGTGCCCGAAGACGAAGCGCAGGCCCTCGGTGATCCGGCGGCGCAGCGGCTCGTCCGCCGGCGGCGGGGGCGGTGGCTCCTCCCGGCGCCGGATGCCGAGGATCGCCAGCATCGAGACGGCGTACGACAGGGCGTCGGCGATCACCGCACCGGCGGCGCCCACCAGCCCGACCAGGCCGCCGCCCAGGCTCGGTCCGCCGAGCTGCGCGAACGCCTGGGTGGTGCCGAGCTTGCCGTTGGCGGCCATCAGGTCCTCGGTGCGGACCAGGGAGGGAAGGTAGCTCTGGTAGGCGACGTCGAAGAACACGGTGCACACACCGGCCGCGATCGCCACCAGATACAGCTGACTCATCGTCAGGACGTCGAACGCGCCCGCCACCGGGATCGAGCCGAGGATCAGCAGGCGCAGCAGATCACAGACGATCATGATGGACCGCTTGGGGCGGCGGTCCACGATCGCGCCGGCCGGCAGCGCGATCACCGCGAACGCCAGAGTGGTGGCGGCGGTCAGCAACCCGACCTGGAACGTGCTCGCCTTGAGTGCGACGACCGCGACCAGCGGCAAAGCCACCCGCGTGACAGCCGATCCAATCTCACTGACGGTCTGACCACTCCACAGCAGGAGGAAATCCCGCTGCCGCCATAGGCTCGGACCATCTGTCTTCGACTCTACATCCGCTAAATCCCTCGCTACTTCAGTCACGGCGCCAACCTAGCAGGGCCGGTTCAACCGAGTCAGACCTCCGGTCCTGTTACTTGTTAGGACTTCGGAGAGCCAAGGTCCGTGCAAACTGAGTTCAAGTTGCAGCGGGCAGGAGTGTGGTGCTGCGGTTATTCCACCTCCCGTCGTATAACGACAGGCCCGCTGACCGGCCGGTAGTAGTCGGCCGCCTTTCTGGATTCTCAGCATCGAGCCAGTACGAGGCCGCAGAACACGACTCACGGCCGAAACGGGGGGAGACCGTATGACCGACAGGCTTCCCTTGCTGAGCGCACAACTGACCTTCGGCCTGGACGCGCAGCGCGCGGGTCGGAGAGGCACCGTCACCTTGATGTTCCGTGCGTCGCCGGCTCAGCTGTCGACGGCAGACGTACGTCAGGTCCTGCAATCCGTGCTGCTCAGCAACCCGGCACTGTCCTACCGGATCAGGTTCTCCCGCGGCGCCGCCTACCAGGAGTGGTACCCGGGCGAATGCGACTTCGCCGAACTCCACGCAGCGAGCGGGGATGCCGTGCCGGGCTGCGTGGCGGAGGTGATCGAGGAATTCGAGACCTCCCTGGACGGTGCGGCAATGGCGGCGCGTCTCATACGCTCGCCCGAGAGTGACAACCTGCTGCTGGTTCTCGATCACGCGTTGGTCGACGAACAGTCGATGCTGCTCATCAAGCGGCAACTGGCCGCCCCGTCGGCCCCTGACGACAGCCAGCCGGCGCGTTATCAAGCCGCCATCCACGACCGGAAAGCATTCGAGGACGCGGCCGCGAACGGACCCGGAATCAAATTCTGGGCCGCCCGTCTGGAAGCCGCCGGTGAATTCCCCCGGCCGCCTGGGAGGTCCACCCGGGTCATTCCCATCGATACGCTCCCGGGCGTCGCTGTCCCACGTTCCTTTCGCGGCTCCTTGTTCCCCTACGTTCTCTTCTCGATCCATCGCGCCCTGCGAGACGTCGCGGAGCCGGGTCCCAGCGTCATCGGCTACCCGTGGGGCGGAAGGAACGCCGCGTACGCCGACGTTGTCGGGTGTTTCATGAACACCGTCATCTCGCTCGACCCGCCCGGGGCGCGGCGGGCACCGGACGCCGCGGACGACTTCGTCAGGAGCTGGTACCGGGAGATCGACCACGCGGACGTGCCGTTCCCCGCGGTCACCGCTCTCGGCTCCACGTTCTCCGGCTCGGTCACGGCGCTGCTCAGCTACACGCACGCCGCGGAGCGCACGGTGCGCATCGCGGGGGTCCCGGCCGTCGAAGTCACGTCGACCCACAGCCGCCCCCCTGAGGTGTGCTCGTTCATGGCCGCCGCACAGGTCCGCGACGAGGAACTTCAACTCCGGCTCCTCCTCGACGAGAAGACCGCCGGCTACGGAGCCCAGGAATTCGGCACCCGCTGGCGCCACTGGCTCACCACGGCAATCTCGAGCTTTCCCGAGCGGAAATTTTGAAGACCCGACGACTGGTCCCTGGAGAGTTGACACATGCACAGTTCCACTTCAACGAGTTCACTGTGGCGACCTTGGACGCCGATCACCCAGCAGGCGGGCTCGCTGCGGATCGTCGAGGCACGGGGCAACCGCGTCCGCGACGCGGAAGGCAACTGGTACCTGGACGGAATCTCCGGTGTTCTGAACGCGTCCTGCGGGCACGGGCATCCGCGGCTGATAGAAGCCGCGACCCGACAGTTCGAGCAACTGGTCCACTACGACCCCATGGTGTCGAGCCACGATCCCGCTGAGACGCTGGCAACGCGGCTGGCCGAGCTCCTGCCGGGCGAGCTGAACGAGACCTGCCTGCTCAACAGTGGCTCGGAGGCCACCGAGGCGGCCCTCAGGATCGCGCTCCAGTACTGGCGCAACATCGGTGAGGACCGCAACCGGGTCATCACCTTCGAAGCGGCCTACCACGGTACGACCTACCTGGCTCAGCAGCTCTCGGGCCTGCCGTTCACCGCCAGCGAATGGGCCCCGCCCTTCCCGATCGAGCACATCGCCCTGCCCGCCGCACCGCGCGCGATGCGGACCGAGGAGAGCGCGGACGCGTTGATCGCGCTGTTCGCGAAGGCACTTGAGACCGGACCGCCCGCCGCGGCGGTCATGGTCGAGCCGCTCCTCGGCCTCGGCGGCTGCGTCGTGCTTCCGGCAGGATTCCTCGCCAGGCTCCGTCAGCTGTGCGACCGGCACGGAGCGCTGCTCATCCTCGACGAGGTGTTCTGCGGATTCGGCCGCACCGGCCGGATGTTCGGATTCGACCATGACGGGATCACGCCGGACATCGTCACCATGAGCAAGGGAATCAGTGGCGGGTACCTTCCGCTGGCCGCGGTGACGGTCACCTCGTCGATCAAGGAGACGTTCGTCCGGGAGCCCATCGCCCAGGGCCTGCGCTACGGGCACACCACGGGCGGCCACGCCGTCGCGAGCAATGTGGCGAACGCCGTGCTCGACGTCATGGCCGACGAGAAGCTCGTCGAGAACTCCGCGACCCAGGGCGCCACGCTGCTGGAGGGTCTGCGCAAACTCGAGTCGAGCCCGCTGATCACCGATGTCCGCGGTCTCGGACTGGTGGTCGCCGTCGAGGCCGACAGCCCGGAGTCCGCAGCCGCCGTCGCGACGGCCGCGGCCCAGGCGGGAGTGATGACGCGTCACGAGCGCGGGGTGATCCGGATCGCGCCCCCGCTGACGATCACCGACGAGGACACCGCGGAAGCGCTCCAGAAGTTCAGCGACGCCGTCGAGATCGCCGCCGCGGCACATCGCTGAACCGAACGGCTGAAGCGGCGGGCCGCAGGGGCCGGCGGACCTGTGGTGTCGAGCGGGATCTTCCGGCGCGTTCGGACATCGGCCGACGGTCGCCTCACCGGGGTCCCGACAGTCAAGTCAAACAGGAGGAGATCAAGTGAGCGAGACCGTCCCCATGCGGCAGGAAGCGGTCGTCTCTTCCTTCGATGCCCCGGGCGACGCGCCGTTCTCGTGGCTGCACGACATGGCGGCGACCCTTCGTGACCACATGCTGGTCCGGGGAGCGGTTCTCGTCCACGGCCTCCCCCTGGACGGACCGGACAGTCTCGCCAAGGCGCGAGAGGCCCTGGGTATCGCCGGCCACACACCCACCGAGGCGTTCAACAACCGCAGCGACTTCGGAAACGGCATCCTCTCGCCGATCAACTGGCCGAACGACCGGGTCATCTGCCCTTTCCAGGAGAGCTCGTTCAGCAGGACGTTCCCCTCGGTGGTACTCACCGCGTGCATCACCCCGCCGGACGGCGCCGGGCAGTCGTACCTCAGTGATACCCGCCGGATTGCCGACCATCTGCCGGCGCACCTCGCCGATCGTGTCCGGGCGGGCGGCTGGACCATGGCCCGGTCCTTCCACGAGGGGTTCGGCATCACCTGGCAGGAAGCGTTCTCCGTGGCGGACCGCGCGGCACTCGACGAGCTTTTCGAGGCCACGGGAATCGAACCCGAATGGCTCCCCGACGGAACGCTGTACACGGTGCGCCACCGGCCCGGCTTCATCGATCATCCGGCGACCGGGGAGGAGTGCTGGTTCAACCAGATCTCCTTCCTCAACGCCGGCAATCTGGATCCGGTCGAGCGGGACATCATGACCGACGCGTTCGGTGAGTACCTGCCGATGAACACCTTCTTCGGTGACGGATCGCCGCTGTCCGAGGAGGACTTGACCGCCATTCAGCACGCCTACGACTCGGTGCGGACCGGTGTCCCCTGGGATCGCGGCGATCTGCTGATCACCGACAACATCATCATGGCCCAAGGCCGATCGAAGTTCGAAGGCTCCCCTGAATTCCTGATCGCCCTCGGCGGGGAGTAGCCCCGGATCGGTTCGCAGGCCCCCGAAGCAGAAGGCGACCGTCGCACAGGGTCCTGCCTTTCCACACCCACCAAGTCGCTGGATCGCCAGCACCCAGAAAGGGAGACTCAGGTCATGGCGCAGGTTCTAACAGAGGCGACCCTGCAAGAAATCAAGGACCACCTGGAAGTGGTCATGGACAGCGGGCGCGGCACGACTTTCCAGGGGTCGGAGTCGGTGGTCCGCAATCTTGCCGAACCGAAGGAACTCCGGTCCCTGATCGGCCAGATCATCTCTGACGAGGCCGCCCTCGCCGACATAGCCGCCCGCTCGTACTACCACGCCAACAACTTCCTGAAGCTCGTGCTGCTCGCCGGTGACAAGAAGCCCTGGCGGCTGCGCCTGCACATGTGGCACCCGCAGCCGAACGCTTCGGGGACCATCACGGAGGACATCCACTCGCATCGCTGGGACTTCACGACCGCGCTCGTGGTCGGCGAGTACTTTGCCCAGGAGTTCAAGATCGGCCCTGGCACCGAGTACCACCACTTCAAGTACCTGCCGATCGGGCAGGGGAAGACCTTCTCCCTGGAAGCGCAGGGCAAGGAGCAACTGGCCAGCGTGTTCGAGGCGCTTCTGCCGGCCGGAACGGTCTACCACATCGATCACGAGGTGCTGCACTGCATCTCCCGATCCGCCGGCAAGGCGGCGGCGTCGCTCGTCCTGCAGCAGCCCGCCGTGGAGGACTTCACGAATGTCTACCGGACGGCCCCTGTCGGTGAGCGGGCCAAGACCGAGATCGAGGTGCAGCGGCCGTCCGTCGCTCAACTGCGGGAAGAGCTGGAGCACTTCCTGACCTGGCTCGACTGATTCCGGTCGGCCTCACAGCCAAGGACAGGTGTCTAGGAGAGTGCGCAGGTGCGGCAATCTCATGAGGTTTCACCCCTTCCACGCGCGCTTGCTGCCGGTGGATCCGCGGTCCCGGTTCGTGCGAGTACCAGCGAAAACGATCGGGGTGCGATAGAGGAGCTCGGACGGGCGCCTACCGTTGAATCAGCTCGATTGTTCAAGAATGCCGCGCAGCGACGGAACCTCCCCGGAGACGATCTCGCTCTGGTCCGTGCGGCGCGAGAAGAAATCAAGCAGCGCGCACGCGGCGTGGCCGCACTGATCGAGAGGGTGGAATGCCTCTCGCTCACCGCAGACGAGTGTTCCATCCTGCAACCACCCTACGGTCGCGCCAAGCACCTTCCCAGTCCCGATCGACCGTATGTCCATCTGGCCGTTCACACCGGACACGGTGGCGTGAGCGTCACGCCGGTCTGGGCGGCCGCGGTCGGCGGGAACGTGGTCATGAGCACGGTGGAGAACAGGATCAAGGCAAGGGCCACAGCTCTTGATCCGATGGTCGCGCTCTCCGTGCCGGCCGGGATCGGAAGCCAAATATCCTTCGAAGTGGGCGGCTTCGTAAAACAGTCGCCGGACCCCGAGCGCAAACTGATCCGTACTCTGGCCGAGATGTACAGCACGCGAAAGACCGGGGAACAGACAGACGGCAACTATACGAGCTGGGACCAGCGCGAACGGAACGAGCGGATTCGACTGGAGGTCCTGGCCTACCACATTCGTAACGAACTCGGGGATGAGCCCGTATCCCGATCGGCTTCCTACGTCCAGGAGCTGGCACCGAGGTACAGCAGTGACGACCTGCCTCAGCCGTCCGGACGAAACGCGCACGACGGCTTCTGGGGGCCGGACGAGAAGTACACGGAAGACGAGCCGGAGCTGCGCGAGGCCCGTGACGAGCTGGTGATCCTCGGCATGGCGCGGCAGGCCACGAGGAGCGGATATCGCTCTGTGACTGCCACCTACGGACACGTCGCCTGCTTCGGCCACCAAGGTCTCCTGCGCTGTCGCCAGATCGGGTTCGATGTGATCGACATCAAGGGAGAGGCCAGAATTTCGTTTCTTGTCGACAGGCGCGACTGTGATGTGCTCCAGAGGAACCCGACCGCTGCGATGTCCGCGGCAAAGTACCGCAGCGGGAGTGTTTGGCTACAGTCCCAGGGGCTGATTCAGCTGCATGACGATCCTGGTCCGGTCCGGGACGCGATCCGGCGTCTTGAGAGCCGGTACAACCGCGTTCACCATCGATTGGCACTCGACCTGAGCACGGGTGAGCGCACGCCTGGGGACTTTGTGCTGGCGACCCTTTCTCATCAGCGGCTCAGCAGTCGATTCCGTGAGGCAGAGCGATCGTTGCGTTCAGCCAAGACGTCCGGGAAGCGATAAATGACCTCCCTCTCTCCACAGGATGCATTCATGAGCCCTACACTCCTGAAGCTCGCCACCTGGAACATCGGAGGCGGGATCCTCGGGGAGTCTCATCAGCGCGGCCGAAGTCCGTCGCTCGAATACTATGCCTCGCTACTGAAAGAGCACGCGCCCGACGTGGTATGTCTGCAAGAGGCTCATGATTATCACGGACACCGGGAGGGCCAGTCGGAATATCTGGCGCGATGTGCCGGGTATCCGTATGTGGGGTCATTCCCCACCAGTGAGTCACATATGGCCGAGAACGCTTCCCTGTCGCTCGGCATCCTGTCCCGTTTTCCCATCGAGGACATGGTCTACAGGCAGTTTCCCAATCCCCGGCTGGAGGGGGTCAGCCCGAGTGGTGAGCCCTGGAACCTCCACGACAAGGGCTATGTGGTCGCATCGATAGATCTGGGTGATCAGAAGCTCGGTCTCATAAACGGGCACTGCTTCCCCCTGCATCACTTCGGAGCGAGCCCCACCGAACCGGTATTCGCACGGATGTGGGACATGCTCACGGCAGATCTGTTGGAAATCGGCGGCGCCGGTACAGCATGTGCTGCCCTTGACGCGAACCACGGGCGGATAGAAGAGGTACTCAAAGAAGTCCTGCTCACCGGTAGTTATCTGAGTGCGTTCGAGGGAACTCCCACGACGCCCAGGGGTGTTCAGAAGGACCACATCCTCTACGGGCACTCGATGCGGCTGATCACCACGACGGTGGCGGCGACCGAGTCCGACCACTCCTATTGCCAGGTGAGTGTTCTGGTGTAATTCCGCCGGTGTCGGCGAGGGGCAGGAGCGCGTCACGCGAGGGCCGGCCACACGTCCCACTGCCCCACGCTGTGCCGTGGCCGCAGCGGGCGCGGGCATGTCGGCATGATCCTGACCGATGTCAGTACAGGCGCGTCGTGTCGATCGGTAGCTTAAGTTTCCGCCGCAACCTGCACGTTGTCGTACCGGAAAAACGCGAAGAAGTCGTGAGGAGATCCCGACATGAACCTACAGGATCAAAAGGCGCCGGATCGTGTTGAGGTCCTGACCGATATCTGGCGGAAGGTTCTTGGCAAACCGGACCTCGACGAGAACTCTGATCTCTTTGAGAACGACGGGTCGTCGTTGCACGTCCTTCAGATCACCGGCATGATTCATGATGCTCTCGGTGTCGATGTGAAGCTGCGTCACGTTTTTTCCTACACTTCGCCGCGAAGCCTCTCGGATTTCCTGGAAGGTGAGCTGGGGCAGGTGGGCACCGGTGCGGAAGGCGCCAATCGCTGAACCCGGTAAGTGTCGCGTGCCCGGAGGCAGTAAATGACAGCATCCCAGGTCAAGACCTCCCGGGGTCCGACTTCGCTCACGGAAATGGCCCGGCTGACCGGAGAGTTCGCCGACTGGCACAACCTGCATTACATGGCGATGTGGCTCACCGGTGAACTGAATATTTCCGCGGTCCGCGATGCCTGGCGGCGGGTCTGCCTGCGGCACGACGTCCTGCGCCGGACCTACGTTTCGGCGGATGAAGCATGCACGCATGGCGACGCGCTGAGCGAGGTGGAATTCCACACCGCCGAAACGGACGCGGATGCTGTCGAGCTGATGCGCCGGTTCCTCGGCACCCCCTTCAGCCTGGACGGCCCCGGGTTCTCGCGCATCGCCATCGTGCAGCGTGGGGAGCGACGGCATCTCTTCGGGATCGCGATGGACCACATCATCAGCGATCAGGCATCCTGGGCCCGCATCCGGGCGGATTTCACCGAATTCTACGATCGTGCTCTGGCCGGCGATTCCGGAGATGTCGACGACGCCGGCGACGTCGCGAACGTCAGCAGCTACCAGAGTTTCGCCTCGGAGGAGCGCCGGTTGTTCTCCGGCAGGTGGGGGGAGGAGCGCAGAGCGTTCTGGCGCTCCTACGTCGGGGAGTTCGGGACGGCTCCTCCGCCCTTCTCGGTCGGCGCCGAGCACACGGGCGCGTATCGACCCAGGCGAGTCACCCGTGAACTTCCGGCGGACGCGAAGTCGCGAGTGCACAAGTTCTCGCTGGAGGCTCGGGCGACCCCGTTCGCAGTGGTCACCTCCAGTGTGCTCGCCGCCATGCGGGAGGTCACCGGCGCTTCGCCGGCGGGCATCTCCGTGAACCAGCACGGCCGTATGCTGCCGGGCACGTCGGAGACAGCCGGGCTGTTCGTCCAGACCGTCCCGCTGCACCTCGGACGGCAGACCAGGAGCCCGCTAGAAACGGTTCGGGAGGTGTTCCTCCGCACCCATGACGTCTTCGAGTACAGCGTTCCGCTTCTCGTCGCCGGAAGGCACTGGAACGAGACTTTGATGGCGGTGGACCGGCAAGCGGGACTGTACGTCAGTCTCAACGACCAGCCGCCGTCCACGTACAACCTGCGGGCCTTCACCGGAACCGAGGGGGAGTACGTCGAGCTGGACTTCCCCGGCGGGAAGCGTTTTGTGGAGACCGTGGTCGTCGCGTGGAACCTGTACGAGACGGGGCCGGAACTCGTCGCGCACTGCAACGAGAACTACTTCCCCGGCGCCGCCGTGGAAAAGCTTCTCGAGGCGGCCGAACGGTTCGCGCTGTCGGCAGACAGCTAGAGAAGCCATCGGACCGGGGCCGACGGGGCCGCGAGAACCGCTCGCAGGTACCGGTGCCGGCCACGGGAAGCTTAAGGAGTGGCATGTTCGATGACGAGGGGCGCGAGTTCCGCGTAGTGCGGAACGGCGAGGAACAGTACTCGATCTGGCCGGTCGGGCGGGAGCTGCCCGCCGGCTGGGTCGAGGCCGGGACGCGGGGCCCCAGGGCCGAATGCCTCGCCCACCTCGACCGTACCTGGACGGACATGAGGCCCGCGAGCCTGCGCCGAAGCCTGTCCGCCGACGAGGGATCAGCCGCCGTCTGACGGTCTGAACTGCCTATCGGTCGCGCCCTGGAGCAGCCCGAAGGTGTGCCTACTGATCTGCACGGCGTGCAGACCGACTTGGGGATCGCGTACTGATGACTGCTTTCACCGGGGCCTTCTGGCGAAGCGGCGACACCGGGTTCGCCGACGCCTCGACCTCGCGCGTCTTCAACCACCGGCGACCGTCTCGCCGGCCGGCGGCGGTGCTGCGTGCCGCGAACGCCGCCGACGTGGCGGCAGGAGTGAAGCTGGCGGCGGCGGAGGGCCGGCAGGTCGCCGTCCGCTCCGGCGGGCACAGTTGGGCTGCCTGGTCGCTGCGCGAGGACACCCTGCTCATCGACCTGGCCCTGTTCACCGGCATGTCCTACGACCCCGCCGACGCGACCGTGGCGGTCGGTCCGGCGGTGCGTGGCGGCCTGGACCTGGACCCGTATCTCGCCGGGCACGGCCGGTTCTTCGCCGTGGGGCACGCACCCACCGTGGGCATGGGCGGCTTCCTGCTGCAGGGCGGCATCGGCTGGAACTGCCGCGGATGGGGCTGGGCCGCGGAGTCCATCGAGTCCATGGACGTGGTGACCGCCGCCGGTGAGCTGGTCCGGTGCTCCGAGACGGAGAACGCCGACCTGTTCTGGGCGGCGCGTGGGTCGGGCCCCGGCTTCTTCGGTGTGGTCACCGAGTTCCGGCTGCGCACCCGCCCCCGCTTCCGGGAGCTGACCCAGTCCACCTACGTCTACCCCGCCGAGTTCGCCCCGGAGGTCCTGACCTGGTACCACTCGGCGCGTCACGAACCGCCGCCGTCCGTCGAACTCGCCGCCGTCGGCTGCACCCCGCCCGGGTCCGACTCACCGGTGCTGATCATCGACGCGGTCTCGTTCGACGGCGGCCCGGCCTCGCTGGCCGCGCTCGACACCTGCCCGGTGGCCGGCAAGGCCCTGGCGGCCAAGGTCGCGCAGCCGGTGGCGTTCGCCGACCTCCAGGCCGCGCAGCTGCGGTCCAACCCCGACTACCACCGCTACTTCGCGGACAACGCCTTCCTCGCCGGTTCCGCCTCCGAACTGGTCCCGGCGCTGGTGCCCGCCTTCACCGACCTGCCCACGTCCAGGACGTTCACGGTCCTGGGCGACTTCACGCCCCTGGTGTTCCGCCGCCCGCCGGACATGGCCCTGTCGGTGCAGACCGACCTGTACTTCGCCGCGTACGTGATCGGCGAGACCCCGGAGGAGGACGCCCGGTGCCGCTCCTGGCTGGAGGGGACCATGGATGGCGCGGCACCGTACTCGGCCGGTTGCTACCTGGGCGACAGCGACTTCACCGTCCGGCCCGACCGGATCATGTCCGACGCGGCCTGGGCGAGGTTCCAGCAGATCCGCACCGCCCGTGACCCCGAAGGCCGCTTCCCCGGCTACCTCGGCGACCCCGTGCAGTAGGGCGCGCCCGCCGCCAAGGTTCTGCTGCTTCCCTCATGTGCGGTCACGGTCCCACCAGGACCGTACCGCCCAAGGCGCCGCCCCGACCGGGCGGCGCCTTCTGCACGTCAAACGCCAGGAGGGCGACCGCACTTGAACGCGGTCGCCCTCCGCGCCGAACCGTGAGGGGAGGAGGCCGTCACGGGCGCGGCACGAGGTCAGAGCATCGCCGCGAGCTCAGCGACGGTCGGATTCCGGACCAGTACCTGCGCCTTGAGGTGCACCCCGAGGTCCGTACGGATCCTGCTCCTCAGCCGGGCCGCCAGCAGCGAGTCCCCGCCCAGCGTGAAGAACCCTTCGTCAACGCTGACTCGATCGAGGCCCAGAATCTCGGCGAACATGTCGCACAGCCGTTCCTCACCGGCCGTGCGGGGGCCGCGGCCGGCACCGCCGCCGTAGTCCGGCGCCGGCAAGGCCGAACGGTCCAGCTTCCCGTTGGCCGTCAGCGGAATGCCGGCCAGCGTGACGAAAGCGGAGGGCACCATGTACTCGGGCAGCGTCCTCCCCATCTGTTCGGCCAGCGCTGCCGGGTCCAGTGCCCGCCCCGCGTCCGGCACCACGTACGCCACCAGGCGCTCGTCGCCCGGCTGGTCCTGCCTGACGATCACCGCGACCTTCCGGACGCCTTCCTGCCGGGCCAGGACGGTCTCGATCTCGCCCAGCTCGATGCGGTACCCCCGCACCTTGACCTGGTCGTCGGTCCGGCCCACGAACATCAGCAGGCCGTCCCGCGTCCAGCGGCCCAGGTCGCCCGACCGGTACATCCGCGCACCCACACCGTGGAACGGATCCGGGACGAACCGCTCCGCGGTCAGGGCCGGGTTGCCGAAGTAGCCGCGGGCCAGGCCCGCGCCGCCGAGGTACAACTCACCGACCACGCCCGGCGGTACCGGATTCAGGTGCTCGTCCAGCACGTAGACCCGCCTGTTGTCCATCGGCCTGCCGATGGGGACATCTCCCGGCACCTGCTCTGCCCGCTCCAGGCAGTGGTAGGTGACGGCCAACGTGGCCTCGGTAGGCCCGTACTGGGGACGCACGACAAGACCGGGAGCCGCGTCGAGCGCCTTGCGCAGGGCGACCGGCGAGAGCACCTCCCCGCCCGTGTACACATCGTTCATCCCGGCGAACACGTCTGCCGAATCATCGACGAGCATCCGGAACAGACCGCCGGAGAAGATGGCACCGGTCACGCCGTGGCGCGCGATGAGCTCCTTCATGCCCTGCGCATCCAGGTCGCACGGCGGGGCGATCACCAGCTGCCCCTTCCTGAGCAGCGGAGACCAGATCTCACCCGTCGACGGGTCGAACGCCAGGGGCGACTGCACCAGCATCCGTTCCAGCGCCGAGTCCTTCATGGAGGTGTCGAGAGCCAGGCACACCGCGCTCCGGTGGGACACCTGAATTCCCTTGGGGACTCCGGTCGAGCCCGACGTGTACAGGATGTAGGCGGCCTGCTCGGGCAGCGGCTTGCGGTCGAGGTTGCCCGTGGCCACGCCGTCCGCGCTGTCCACCGTCACGAGGAACGCCTCCGTGGCCCCTCGCACGGCTTCGTGGTCGGCATGCGCGGCGTCGGTCAGCAGTAGCCGGACGTCTGCGGCCGCCATGATGCCGAGCATGCGTTCCGCAGGATGTGCCAGGTGCAGCGGAAGGTAGCAGCCGCCTGCCTTGAGCGTTGCCAGGACCGCGACGATGAGCTGCGCGGAGCGGTGCATCACGAGGGCCACCGGCTCTTCGAGCCGGATACCGGCCCCGACCAGCCGGCCGGCCAGCTCGTTGGCCCGGGAGTTCAGTTCGGCGAAAGTCAGCGAGACCTCGCCGCACACCACCGCCACCGCGTCCGGCGTCGCCCGGACCCGTGCCTCGAAGAGCTCGACCAGCGAGTGCTCGCCGAGCGCGTACTCCGCGCCGCTGGAGGTTTCCAGCAGGTCCCTGAGTTCCTGGCCGGACAGCAACTCCACACGGGACAGCGCGGTGTCCGGTTCGGTGGCGAACGCCGTCAGCAGCCGGACCAGACGATCCGCCAGCGACGCGACCGTCGCACGGTCGAACAGATCGGCGTCGTACGCGATCTCACCGACGACCCCCGCTGGTTCACGACCGCTCTGCTGACGCTCCGTCAGGGTGATGGAAATGTCAAACCTGGAGGTGCCCGTCGAGCCGGTCCCGGGTGTGGCCTCGTCGTTCACGAGAACGCTCACCTGGACCAACGAGCTCCGCCCGGCGTACTGCGCCAGGTCGACGACCTCGGCCAACCGCTCCACGGACAGGTCGTGCAGCGCGCGAGCCGAACGATCGGCCTCGCGCGTCCGCTCCACCAACTCGCGCAGGCTCGGATCGCCCGAAGTGTCGATCCGGAGTACGTGGTGATGCGCGAAGAAGTCCGCCGCCTCGCCCTGCGGATCGCCCGGCCGCGCTGCTGCCGGAGCTGCGATCGGGATGTCGGCACCGGCCCCCAGCCGGGTCAGCAGGGCGGCCACGGCGGCGCTGACCACCGTCGACATCGACGCCCGGGCCTTCTCGGCGGCCGTGAGGACGGCCAGGTGGGTCTCGGGAGCGACTTCGAACCGGTGCAGCTCCGTGCCCGACGAGGCGTGAGCCGGCCTCGGACGGTCCGTCGGCAGTGCCAGTTCGTTCGGCAGCGAGGCCAGAGTGCGCGAGCACTGTTCAGTGAGCGGTGCGGTGTCATCCGTGGTCGACATGCCATCCTCCATCCAGCTGGTGATGATGCCCGCCCCATGAGGAATAGGGCATTAGTAAGGGCTCTCGCTTTCACTGATGAACCTGACATGCCGTTCATCTTCTTCATGGAATGCAGGTGCCACGGTCAGAACCATCTCCATCGACCCGAAGTAGTGTATTCGGGTGTTCGGCG
Organism: Streptomyces sp. NPDC057623; assembly: GCF_042800355.1. NCBI lineage: Bacteria > Bacillati > Actinomycetota > Actinomycetes > Kitasatosporales > Streptomycetaceae > Streptomyces > Streptomyces sp. NPDC057623. The sequence goes on along the minus strand of NZ_JBHVGZ010000051.1, from coordinate 28,205 downwards.
GGGCCGTGATCAGATCAGTGGCGCCGACGGTGACCGCCTCGCCGTTCAGGTAGAACACTCCCTGACCGCTGACGACGTAATAGACATAGGAACTTCTCACGTTGCAGAATTCCTGAAAGTGCCCGCGCTCGACATTCACGCGAACGACTGTCGCCGACGGATCATCCTGACCGTAAACAGTCAGGTCGATGCCATGCTTGTTGAATCTCTCCGCTTCTTCGACCGTGTATTTGTACCTGGTCATCGTGGAACTCCTCCGGGCCGCTCGGTGCATCCCTCGACAGCTCGGGCGCCACGGGCGCGGGCAGCGCGGTGCTGCTCACGTCGTGGCGCCCGGCGTGATCGCCACGGACAGTCGGCTCGTCGTCAACGCTGGAGGTCGGGGGTCAGCTCACGGCGCGCCGCCGACGCCGCCTCGAGCTGGAGCGGCGACGAGAACTCGAAGAGCAGGCTCGTCGGGGGCCGCCAGCCCGAGAGCGACTCGTAGTGCGCCAACAGCACCGGTACGAGCAGCGAGTAGCCCCCGGCCCGGAAGAAGTCGGTGTCGTCGTCGATGTCGTCGCGCTCCAGGATGTCGCGAAACGCCTGGAGCCACAGCGACTCCGCATACTCTCCGCGGTCGGCCGCGTCGGCGGCCGAGGGGGCCTCGTCGGCCGTCGGGACAACCTCGTGCTCGTCACGGGTGGCAGGCACCGCCGGCGCGACCACGGCCGGCGCCAGGGTGCCGATCGGCGCGGACGGGTGCGCGACAAAAGCCCGGAGAAGGTCCTCGAACTGCGTGGCGAGCAGTTCCACGTCCTCTGGGCCGAACAACTGGGTGGAGTATTCCCAGACCAGTTCGTAGGCGCGGTCACCGCTGTCCCCGTGAAGGACCTTGTCGGGCATGACGACGACGCTGAGGTCGAACTTGGTGCTGTTGGCGCTCAGGGCAACCTGCATGTCGACCGACAGGCCGGGTACGTCCACCGTCGGGCACGGCCCGTCATGCATGCCGAACATCATGTTGAACAGGGGGTTGACCAGCCCCCTGCTGCTGAGCTTGAGAGCCTTCACCAGGTCCTGGGTCGGCGCCGACTCGTGATCGATCGCGTCGAAGATCGCCGTCATGGCGCCCGCGGCGACCTCATGGCCCGGGCTGCGGGGATCGATCACCAACCGGAGCGGAACAGCGCTGACCATCATGCCGACCGTGCGCTCGAATCCCGCCGGACGGTTGGCGACCGGCAAGCCGATGACCAGGTCGTTCTGGCCGGAGTGCCGTCGACAGAGCTCGGCGTGGACGGCCAGCAGCGCGGAGAAGACGGTCTGGCCGCTCTCCCGGGCGAGTGCGCGCACCGAATCCATGAGCTCGACCGAGAGCGCCTGTCGGTACTGCCCTCCGCGGTGGTCGAACAACGCTGACCGTCGAGAACCCAGCCCGGGAAAGTCAACGCTGAAGTCGGCTCCGTCGAGCTGTTCCTTCCACCATTCGACGTCGGCGGCAATAGTCGCGCGGTACTCGCTGGAAGCGGTATACGCCACGTAGTCCTCATACGAAGGGGCGGCGTCCGGGGAGTATTGCCTGCCGGACACCTCCGCCGAATACTGCCCGAGTACGTCGCTGAGAAACTCTACGGTGGACCTGCCGTCATGCACCAGATGGTGTTCGGTGACGAAGAGCTGCCAATGGCTCTCCGCCAGGCGAACCAGCGTCCAGCGAGCCAGTGGAGCGGTCCGCAGGTCGAATTCGGCGTGCACATGTTCCCGGAGGAGATCCGCCCTTTTCCCTGCGAGATCATCAGCGCCTCGCAGGTCGTGCTCAGGAACTTCCACGCGGAGGTTCTCCGCGACTTCCTGGCGGGCGACCGCGGAGTCCTCATCGCATATCTGAACCCGCATCGCGTCATGTCGTCCGACCGCGTCGGCAATGCACTGGCCGAGCACCGTGGGGTTGATTTCACCGTGAAAGTCAATCACCGCGGTGGCGTGATAGGCGCGACTATCAGGAACCACCTTCTGCTGTAGCCAAACGATTTGTTGTGAGGCGCTCAGCGGGAACACACCGGGTCTCCTTTTTGATACGACTGGCGTCGAGTATGCAGGCGCACAGGTGGTAATCCGGTACTGGTACCTGTCAGTACGTCAGCGGGCAGTGCTACCCGATCCAACACCAACGCGAGGCCCCGGTCTCCTCACCACTGTCAGGACGAGCGCAGCTTCGCGCTACGTAATCTGGCGCTTGATAAGAGCGTCGTAGTCATCGCGCCCGAAGATTGCACGCCAGCCGAGGAGGGCGCTGCCCAGTGCCCCGGTCAGGCCGCGAGGCTCCTCCGCCTGTCCGACGGCGGCCCACAAGCGGCGCCGGGAGCGTCGGGCCATCCTGAAACTCTGAGAGGCAAACCTATGCGCGATGCGGTAACCACTGCTCAGCAGCGGTCCTATCTCGATGAGGCCGTCTCCCTGCCTGATCTGTTCCGCAAGGTCGCGGCGATTCGTGGCTCCGGTCCGGCGCTGCGCGACAACGGGCAGACGCTGAGCTACCACGAACTCGACCTCGTCTCGGACCGGCTGGCCGCCCGACTAGCGAGGGACGGAGTTCGGCCGGGCGACCGAGTCGGGCTGCTCCTGCACCGTTCAGCCGCAATTCCGATCTCCATCCTCGCCGCCCTGAAGGCGGGAGCCGCCTATGTGCCGCTCGATCCCGCCTACCCGGCCGAGCGGCTGCGCTATTTGGTTCGCGACGCCGGGATGAAGCTGGTCATCGGCGACCGGGAGCAGATCACCTCCGCCGGGCTCACCGATATCCGCGTGGTCTCACCGGACGGCGACGGAGAGGACGTTCCGCCGCTGCCGCACATCGACCTCGATGGCAGCGAACTGGCGCACATCCTCTACACCTCCGGTTCGACCGGCACCCCCAAAGGCTGCATGATCACGCACCACAGCGTGCTTGAACTGCTGCGCAGCGCGGTGTCGATATTCGACGTAGGCACCGAGGACCGCGTCACGCTCTTCCACCCGTACATCTTCGACCTGTCCGTCTCCGAGTTCTGGCTCTCGATGGCCGCCGGGGCCACATCGGTCGTCGTTCCACTGCGGATGGCGCAGTCCGCGTCCGACCTTCTCGCCCTGCTCCACCGGGAAGCCGTGACCGTGATCAGCCAGGTCCCCACGTCCCTTCGAGCACTCGCCTACGCCTACCACGAGGCCGACCGGCCGCAACTCGCCCTGCGCTATGTCGTGGTCGGCGGAGAGGCCGTGGAACTCAACGTGATCTCCGCCTTCCTGAAGGCTTACCAGGGCACCCGGCCGAGGGTCGTCAACGTCTACGGCCCCACCGAAGCCACGTGCTACGCCACATGCCAGGTGCTGACCCAAGCCGACCTCGACGGCCCCGTGCGCACGCCGATCGGCACTGCGCTGCCGCACCTGCTCGTCGAGGTGCGCGGCGAGGGGATGGAACTCCTCCCGGACGGCGAGGTCGGAGAACTAGTGATCGCCGGTCCGGCGGTAGCGGTGGGGTATCTGGGGCGGCCCGAACTGACAGCCGAACGCTTCGTCGTCCTCGACACCCCGACCGGACCAGTGCGCTACTACCGCACCGGGGACCTGTCCAGGCGGCTGCCGGACGGCTCCTTCGAATACCTCGGCCGCAACGACCAGCAGGTCAAAGTACGTGGCGTCCGAGTCGAACTAGGTGAGGTGGAGGCATTCCTGCGCGCCCACGAACTGGTCAAGGACGCTGCCGCCACGGTCGTCACCACCGCGGCCGGCGCCCAGTTCCTCGTCGCATGCATGGTGCTCGCGGACCAGGCCCCGGAAAAGCCCGAGGCGGAGCTGCGACAGCACATGCTCGAATCCGTACCGCCTTTCATGGTGCCGGATCGCTATCAGTTCGTTCCTGAGCTGCCGTTGACGGGATCAGGAAAGGTGGACCGCCGTGCCGTACAAGACATGGCGACTCCGCGCCGAACTCGGCGCCCTTGAAACCCGGCAGTACTTCGACCGGAACGCGGAGACCGGCGGCACTGGCGGCCGCCCGCTGGAGCCGCTGTGCGACAGTGGCCCTCGGCGCCCGCGCCGGTCTCGATCGGGGCGCCGGCACACCGCCCGCGGCCGAGCCCTGACCGATGTCAGTACGGGTGAACCCCGCAGCTCACTAGCCTGTTTCACATGAGAGGCCAATTGCCGCCGGGCATCGATTCCGATCGACTACGAGGCTTATGGAAAGGTCGCCCCGACAGCGGGCACCTCCGAAGTCCGGCGGCCCCTCTCACCGGACTTCCATAACACTCCACAACACGTTTCATTGTTCGGGTCAGTTACGTTCTGGAATCCAGGCCGCCACTACGTTCGGCCGGAAAGGCTGGCACTGTGACGGAGCAGATCGAGGCAGCCCGCGATCAGCAGTCGCGCGGAGTCGGGCCGCTGCGGCCACTCCCTGATCGCCGTGCGCACGAGCTCTTCGAGGAGTGCGCACGCAACGCGCCGTCGGCCACCGCCGCCGTGCACCGCGGCACTCGCTGGACCTACGCGGAACTCGACGCAGCCGCGGACCGCGTGGCCGGGGCGCTCCTTACGGCCGGACTCCGGCCCGAGGGCGTCGTGGCGGTCATCAGCCATCGCTCGCTCGACTGGCTGGCCGCGATCCTCGGCATCTTCAAGGCGGGTGGCGTCTACCTGCCCATCGACCCGGCGTACCCCGACGAGCGCATCGCCGACCTGCTGCGCCGCAGTGGGAGCCAACTGGCACTGGTCGAGGACGAGGTGTCGGCGCACCCCATCGAGGCCGCGGCCGTCCACGCGCTCCCCCTGGTGCCGGTGGCGGCCGCCGCAGCACGGCCGAGCCGCGTCCCGGAGCAGGCGCTCGCCTACATCTACTTCACCTCCGGCTCCACGGGCGCGCCGAAGGGAGCCGCCTGCGAGCATGCAGGCATGATCAACCACTTGCTGGCGAAGGTGGACACGTTCGGCCTCGAACCGGGCACGGTCGTCGCACAGACCGCGTCCCAGTGCTTCGACATCTCGCTGTGGCAGGCGATCGCGCCGCTCATCGTCGGTGGCAGCACCGTGATCATCGATCCGGAAGTGATGCTCGACGTCCCCGCGCTCCTGCGGCTGCTGGCCGCGGAGAACGTCGGCGTCCTCCAACTCGTCCCGAGCTACCTGGACGTGATCGTCACCAGGCTGGAGCGGGGGGACCGCGCGCCCGGCTCACTGCGGATGCTCGGCGTCACCGGCGAGGCAGTGAGCCGGCAGGTACTCACCCGCTGGTTCAAGCAATGCCCCGGGGTGCCCGTGGTCAACGCCTACGGCGCCACCGAGGCGTCGGACGACACCACGCACGAGGTCATCCGCACCATGGCGGACGGCGACCAGGTCACCGTGGGTGTACCGATCGCCAACGTCCTCGTGGACGTCATCGGCGCGGACGGACTGCCGGTGCCGGACGACACGATCGGGGAGATCACGTTCTCCGGTGTCTGCGTCGGCCGGGGCTACATCAACGATCCCGAGCGCACGGCGGAGGCGTTCGGCGAGGACCCGGTCCGGCCCGGCCTGCGTCGCTACCGCACCGGGGACTACGGGCACTGGCTGCCCGACGGACGGCTGCGGTTCGTCGGCCGGCGGGACGAGCAGGTGAAGATCAGCGGGGTCCGGGTCGAGGTCGGCGAAGTCGAGGCCCAGCTCCTGCGGGTGCCGGGGGTCCGGTCCGCGTGTGTGATCGTGATGCCGGACGGCGCGAGCAAGCGCCTGGCGGGCTTCTACACCGCCACGGGGCCGATCCCGGCCGTCCGTGACCTGCTGGCCGAGCTGCTGCCACTCCAGCTGGTCCCGCGGACGCTGCGCTGGCTGCCCGAACTCCCCCTCACCGACAACGCCAAGGTCGACAAGCGGGGACTGGCGGATCTCGAGACCAACAGCGCGAGCGGCAACAGCCCGACGCCGCCACGGACCGCCACCGAACGGCGGATCGCCACCGCGTGGGCGGAGGTGCTGGGCCTGCCGCTCGACGAGGTCGGCCGCAACGACGACTTCTTCGCACACGGCGGCGGCTCGCTCGCGGGAGTCCGGCTGGTCGTGCAGCTCGGCGGACTCATCTCGCTCGTCGATCTCATGGCGCACCCGGTGCTGGCCGACCTGGCGGCGGCGGCCGACGGAGCAGACGCGGGAGATTCCCCGCTGCTGCAGGCACTCTCGGTGCCGGACCACGCGACCGTGGCGCTGGTGTGCGTGCCGTACGAGGCGGGCAACGCGCTCAACTTCGAGGCCATGGCACGGGCGCTGTCCGCGTCGGACGTGGCGGTGTACGCGGTGGAGCTGCCCGGCCACGACATCGCCCGGCCGGACGACGAGCTGGTCGGAATCGACCGGATCGCCGACCGGTTGAGCCAGGAGATCCTCGACCGCGTCGAGATCCCCGTGGCGCTCTGGGGGCATGGCGCCGGCGTGGCACTCGCGCTGGAGACCGGCCGATCGCTGCAAGCCGCCGGAACGCCTCCCCGGCACCTGTTCCTGGCCGCGGCCGAACAGCGGGAACCCGCCGACCGCGAACCGGCCGACGCCGACTCCGCCGACATCGGCGCCTGGCTGCGCGACGCCGGCGCGCTCACCGACGTAGACCAGGGGCGCTCGACCCGCGGCAAGCTGATCGAACGCGCCTTCCTGCATGATCTCGGCGAGGCGGAACGCAGTCTCGGCGCTTTCGCCGGAACCCTCGACCTGCCCGCCACCATCGTCACGATCCCGCGCGCACCGGGCGAGAGCGATGTCGCGGCACGCTGCGCGGCCCTGCTTCCCACGGCGCGGATCACCCGGTTCGAGGACGCGGACCGCTATCTGGTCCGCAGTCACCCCACCGCGGCGGCGGACCTCGTCACCGCGACCATCAAGGCAGAGAAGGGCGGCACCCGTTGAAGCTGACCGGTCGGCTTGCGGCAGCGCCGGACGATTTCATCAGGCAGGAGTTTCTCGAGCCGCAGTTCCGGCACGAAGTCGCCCACCTGCTGCCCTGGTACGTGCTGATCGAGAAGGCGCTCCTGCGCGAGTACCACCGGCTCGGCGTCCTGTCGGCCCGTCAGGTGGGGCACCTCGCCGAAGCGCTCGACGGGCTGACCTCGCAGGAGCTCACCGCCGACGCCGGCGCCGCGCTCTCCGACATCGCGCTGGCGATGGAGACCCGCGTCGCCAAGGCCCTCCCCGAGCCCGTGCCGGCCTGGCACGTCGACCGGAGCCGCAACGACCTACAGGCCTGCGCCCAACTCCTCTACGGCCGTGAACAGGTGAGCGGGATCGCGGCCATGCTCGGCGAGCTGGCCGAGGTCGCGCACGAGCGGGCGGCCCATGACGTCACCTCCCCGATGCCCGGGTACACGCACCTGCAGTCGGCGCAGATCATCACTCCGGGGTTCTATCTCAGCGCCGTGGTGGAGCACGCGCTGCGCGCCTCGTCCAGGCTGCTCGGCACCTACGACCGGATCAACTTCTCGCAGCTCGGTGCCGGACCCATGGCCGGCCAGGAACTGGCATGGGACCGGGACTGGTTGGCGCAGGCGATCGGCTGTGCCGGCCCGGTTCCGCACGCACTGGCCGCGGTCGCCTCGCGGGAGTGGCTGCTCGACGTCGCAGCCGACATCGCCTCCGCGGGCGTGGGATTCAGCCGCTTCCTGACCGACCTCATGGCCTGGTCGTCGAGCGCCTACGGGTTGGTCGAGCTGCCGGACGAACTGGCCGGCATCTCCGCGGCCATGCCCCAGAAGAAGAACTACCCGCTGCTGGAACGCCTGCGCGGCCGCACCGGCCACCTGACCGCCTTCTACGTCGACTTCGCCACCGGCCAGCGGAACACGCCCTACAGCAACATGGTGGAGGTCTCCAAGGAGGCGGGCCTGCACGCGAGCAACATGTTCGGTGCGATCCGCGCGGTGCTGACCGGATTCACCCTGGTCGTCGACAGGCTCCAGTGGCGCACCGACCGGATGCGCGCGGTCTGCGAAGAGGACCACTTCGGCGGCTTCAGCCTGGCCAACGAACTGACCCTGCGGGCCGGCGTACCGTGGCGCACCGCTCAGGTCATCGCCGGCCGGTACGTCACCGCCGTACTGGCCGAAGGCGACGGCCGCGCCGGGCACAGCAGCCCGGCCGCACTCGGCTCGGCGGCCCGCGAGGCGGGCCATCCGCTGGACGACCCCGCCTCCTTCCTGACGAACTCCGTGGACGTGGACGCCCAGCTGCGTGCGAAGGTGTCCGCGGGCTCGGCCAGCCCCGACTCCGTGGTGGCGCTGCTGGCCGAGCAGCGGGAGCGACTCGACGCGCTGACAGCGCAGTGGAACGCGCGCCGGGCCACCGTGCGGGACGCGATCGCGGCCACCGACGCCGCCGTGCGGCCCACGGCCGGGGGAGTCGTATGACGAGCCGACAGCTCATCCAGCCACCGGCCAGGGAGCACGGGTCCCCCGCCCGTGCCGTCGCCGTCAGCTCCGCCTTCGGCACCTTCGGGGAGCTGTTGCAGGGCGCGTTGCCCGACGACGGGCCCGACTTCCTCGTCACCCTGCCCATCGCCCGATGGGCCACCGCGACGTTCGCATACGAGAGCGCACACGACGGCGTCGAGGTGTTTCCGCCCACGAAGACGAAGGCCCGCAAGGTCGCCGAGGCCGTGCTCGCCCGTCACTCCGGCGGCGGCGGGTCCCTGAGACTGAGCGGCTCGCTCCCGGAGGGCAAGGGCCTGGCGAGCTCCTCGGCCGATCTCGTGGCGACGGCGCGGGCGGTGGCGAGTGCGGTCGGCGTCGACCTGCCGCCGCGGGACATCGAGAACCTGCTGCGGCAGATCGAGCCGACGGACGGCGTCATGTATCCGGGAGTCGTCGCGTTCGAGCACCGCAATGTGGCGCTGCTGGCCCGGTGCGGCGTCCTGCCGCCGATGACCATCGTGGGCATCGACGAGGGCGGCACCGTGGACACCGTCGCGTTCAACCGGATCCCCAAGAACTTCACGGCAGCGGAGCGGGAGGAGTACGCCCGGCTGCTGGACGAGGTCCGGACGGCGGTGCGGGCCGGTGACCCGGCGGCGATCGGCCGGGTGGCGACCCGCAGCGCCCACCTCAACCAGCGCCTGTGCCGCAAGCGGACGCTGAACGCGATGACCGCCCTCAGCGCCGAGATCGGCGGGGTCGGTGTCGTCACCGCGCACAGCGGGTCGACGATCGGGCTGCTGCTCCCGCATGACGTCCCGGGCTATCGGAGCCGACTGGCCGAGGCCATCAACCGGTGTGGCCAGCTCGTCCACCGCGAACGGGTGCTCTGCTACCAGACCCTGGGTTTCGAGCGGACAGGAAGCGGAACAAGCAATGATCTTCAATGACCTTGTCGACGCCGTCGGGCACACGCCCGTCGTGCGGCTGCGGGCGGCGCCCGCGGACGTCACGGTGGCGGCCAAGCTCGAACTGCAGAACCTGTTCGCGATGAAGGACCGGGTCGCCCGCCAGGTCGTCCGCGAGGCCCGCGAGAACGGAGTGCTGGCCCCCGGCGCGCCGATCATCGAGAGCTCCTCGGGCACCATGGCGCTGGGGCTCGCGCTGGCGGGCCAGGCACTCGGCCATCCGGTGCACATCGTGACGGACCCCCGCATCGACGCGATCACCCTCGCGAAGCTCAAGGCACTCGGCTGCTCGGTGCACGTGGTCGACGGAATGACCTCGAACGGGTGGCAGAGCGCCCGGCTGGAGCGGCTGGCCGGCCTGCGGGAGGAGTACCCGGGGGCGTTCTGGCCGCGCCAGTACTCCAACCCCCAGAACCCGCTCGCCTACGCCGCACTGGCCGAGGAACTGGTGGCGGACCTGGGCGGGATCGACGTGCTCGTCGGCGCGGTCGGCAGCGGCGGCTCGCTGTGCGGCACCGCCCGCGCGCTGCGCCGGGCACTGAAGGCCGCGGGGGAGTCCGGTCCGCTGCGGGTGATCGGCGTCGACGCCGTCGGCAGCGTCCTCTTCGGCCAGCCGGACCAGCCGGGACGCAGGCAGAGCGGAATCGGCAACAGCCTGATCCCGGGCAACCTGGACTACGCGCACATCGACGAGATCCACTGGCTGAACGACCGGGAGGCCTTCGTCGCGACCCGTGAACTCGCCCGCGACGAAGGCATCTTCGCCGGGAACTCCTCGGGATCGGTCTACCGGGTGCTGACCCACCTGGCCGGCACCGTCGCACCGGGTACGCGCGTCGTCGGCATCTTCCCGGACCGGGGCGACCGGTACGTGGACTCGATCTACGACGACGGCTACTGGGAGCGGGCCGGTCTGGCCGAACTCCCCGTCCGCACCGAGCCGTTGCTGGTGCGTTACGGCACCGAGGTCAGCAGCTGGGCGCGGGCCGAGGTGCCGTCCACGCCGCGCGGGCGCCTGGTGTTCGTCGAGTCGAACACCACGGGCACCGGCATGCTCGCGCTCGCGCGCGCCAGGGACCTCGGCCTGGCACCTGTGCTGCTGACCGGCCGGCCCAGCCGGTATCCCGGCGTCGGCGAAGCCGACTGCGAGATCATCCGCTGCGACACCAACAGCGCGGACGCGCCTGCGGCCGCCCTGCGTGCCCACTTCGCCCCCGACGAGGTGGCCGGCGTCACGACCACCAGCGAGTTCTACCTGGAGGCCGCCGCTTCGCTGGCCGCATCACTCGATCTGCCCGGCAACCCGCCCGCGGCCGTGGGCGCGTGCCGCCGCAAGTCCGCGACCCGCCGGCTGCTGGCGGACGCGGGACTGCCCCAGCCGGTCTCGGTGCCCGTGACGCGGGCGGCCGAGGTGCCCGAGGCGGTCGCGGCCACGGGCCTGCCGTGCGTGGTCAAGCCGGCCTCGGACTCGGCGTCGACGGGAGTGCTGCTGTGCACCTCCGTCGAGCAGGCCCGGGAGCACGCCGCGAAGCTGCTCACGATCACGCACAACGTGCGCGAGCAGGCCGTCCCGCCGGAGGTGCTGGTCGAGGAGTTCGTCCAGGGACCGGAGTTCAGCGTGGAGACGATCTTCGTCGACGGCGCGCTCCACCTGGTGGGCATCACCCGGAAGTCGGTGTCGCCCCCTCCCTCGTTCGTCGAGCTGCGGCACGCTTTCCCGGCGCCGCTGGACGAGGCGGAGTCCCGAGAGATCGAGCAGGTGGTCCGGGCGGCCATCACGGCGATGGGGCTGCGTCACGGCGCCTGCCACACCGAGTTGCGCCTGACCGCGGCGGGGCCGACGGTCATCGAGATCAACGCCCGGCTCGCGGGCGGCATGATTCCCGAGCTGATCAGGCTGGCCGGCGGGCCCGACCTGCTGACCCAGCAGCTGCGCGCGGCGGCCGGGATGGCCGTCGAGCTACCGCGGGGGGCGCTGACCCCGACCGGAGTCGCCTTCATCACGAGCTCCGAGGAGGGACGGCTGGCGAGCCTGGACGGCGTCGAGTCGGCCCGGCTGCCGGCCGGTGTCGCCGACGTACGGATCGCGCGTCGGCCGGGTGATCCGGTACGTCCGGCCACCGACGCCTACGACCGGATCGGTTACGTCATCGCCACGGGCGACTCGGTCTCGCAGCTCGACCGGTCGCTCGACTCGGCGCTGGCCCGCATCACGGTCCGGTTGACCAACGACTGAGCGAGGGCGAGCTGACATGGCTGACATGATCGAGATGAGAAGCGACACGTTCACGCTGCCCACCGAGCAGATGGTGTCGGCGATGACCCGGGCCGTACTCGGTGACGACGTGTACGGCGAGGACCCGACCGCCAACCGGCTGGAGGAGCTCGCCGCGAAAAGCGTCGGCAAGCCCGCCGCGTGTCTGATGCCCAGCGGAACGATGGCGAACCTCGCCGCCCTCCTGGTGCACGTGCCGCGGGGCGGGAAGGTCCTCGTCGGCAACGAGAGCGACATCTACCTGTACGAGGCCGGCGGGGCGAGCGTGTGCGGCGGCATCGTGTACGAGCCGGTACCCACCCAGCCGGACGGCACCCTCGCGCTGGACGACCTGGCCGCGGCCTTTCCGCCCGACCCGGACGACCCCCAGTTCGCCCTGCCGGGGCTCATCTGTGTGGAGAACACCCACAACCGGATGGGCGGCCGGGTGCTGAGTCAGACGTATCTGGCCGAACTCAAACGCTTCGCCACCGGGCGCGGCATCCCGGTGCACATGGACGGCGCCAGGATCTTCAACGCCGCGGTGGCGACGGGCGTGGCCGCGGAGCAGATCGCCGCCCACGCCGACTCGATCCAGTTCTGCCTGTCCAAGGGCCTGTCGGCACCCATCGGCTCGATCCTGGCGGGTGAGGCCGACTTCATCGAGAAGGCCCGGCGCGTCCGGAAGCTGCTCGGTGGCGGCATGCGGCAGGCCGGTGTCTTCGCGGCGGCCGGGCTGGTCGCGCTGACCTCCATGATCGACCGGCTCGCCGAGGACCATCAGCGCGCGGCACAGCTGGCGGCGGGCCTGGCGGAGCTGGACGGGATCGACGTCGACCCGAACTCGGTCACCACGAACATCGTCCTGTTCCGGGTCACGGCCGACGGGCTGGACGACAACCGCTTCCTGCACGCCGTCAGGCAACGCGGGCTGGTGATGGGCGAGTTCGGCCACGGCCGGATCAGAGCCGTCACACATCGCGGCCTCAGCTCGGCAGACGTCAGTGCCGCGGTGGCGATCGTGGCGGACGTGGTGCGCGAGGCGAGCTGAACCGCCGTCGGCAGGTGCGGCGATTTTGTCGATCGGTAATCTATTGGGGGGTCGCAAGGTTCATGTCTCTCACACTGACCGAGCGATTCCTGCGCGGACTGGAGCTGTCCCCGGAACGTCCCGCCGTGCGAATCGGACCGGACGTCGTCACCTATCGAGAGGCGCACGAAACGGCCTTGCGCTGGGCGGGGTCGCTCATCGCGGACGGGGCACCCCGCGCGGTCGGAGTGCTGGCGAGCAAAAGCGCGACCTCCTACGTGGGTCTATTGGCGGTGCTGTACGCGGGCGCCACCGTTGTTCCGCTGCTGCCGAACTTCCCCGCCGCCCTCACCCGTTGGATGATCAAGCTGGCCGGGGTGGACACACTGATCGTCGACGAACGTGGTCTGGCGGTCCTTCCGGAGGTCGTCGATCAGGAAACCGCCGTTCGCGTCCTCGACACCGGCGGCTTTTCCGACCGGTTTCCCACGATCCCGGTGACTTCACATCCGGAGATCGCGGCACCGGTCCAGGTGTCGCCTTCGGATCGGGCGTACATTCTCTTCACGTCGGGTTCTACCGGGATCCCGAAGGGGGTTCCGATATCGCACGGAAGTTTCACCCACTACTTCGACCTGCTCGACAAGAGGTGCGACTTCGGTCCGGATGACGTGATCTCCCAGACATTCGATCTGAACTTCGACTGTGGCATACACGTCGTGTTCTCCGCGTGGGGTGCGGGCGCGACGGTGCAGGCCGTGCCGCCGTCGGCGTACCGGGATCTGCCCGCATTTCTCGCCGAGCACGGGATTACCGTGTGGTACTCCACGCCCAGTGGTATCTGGATGGCCCGGGAGATGGGCGGACTGGAAAAGGGCGCACTCGGCGGCTTGAGATGGTCGTTCTTCGCGGGGGAAGCGCTGCGCTGTCAGGATGCCGCGGACTGGCAGGCTGCCGCACCGGGAGCGAAGGTGGAGAACCTCTACGGGCCGACCGAGCTCACGATCACCGTCTGCTGGCACCGTTGGTCGGGCGAGGAGTCGGAAAGGCGTGGCGTCAACGGCACGGTGCCGATCGGGCGGGTGCATGAGGCCCACGACTTCCGCCTGGTGACCGAGCAGGGGCAACAGTCCTCGGTGGAGGGCGAGTTGTGGGTCAGCGGTCCGCAGATGGCAACCGGGTACCTCGACCCGGCGGACGACGAAGGCCGGTTCGTCGCCCTTGACGGCCGGCGCTGGTATCGCACGGGCGACCGGGTGCGGGCGCGTCCCGACGGCGAACTCGTCTACATCGGCCGCCTGGACTCGCAGGTGAAGGTGCACGGGTGGCGCGTCGAGCTGGCGGAGGTCGACCACGTGGTGCGCGAATGCGACGGGGTGCGCGACGCGGTCACCGTCACCAGGCCCGCGCCGCACGGGACGGAGCTGGTCGTGTTCTACACCGGCGACGAAGTGCCGGAGACGGTGTTGGCCGACGGCGTGCGCGCCGTGCTGCCGGACAGCGTTCTGCCCCGCCGGTACGTGCACCTGGTCGGTTTCCCGTTGAATTCCAACCGGAAAGTCGACCGGCTCGCGCTACAGGAGCAGGCAGCGGAGTTGACCGATTGAGCAAGGCGCCGGCATCAGCAAGGCGACGGGAGACCGAGCGGATGCCGGCCGGCCTGTGGGGAAGAACTGCTCGGTCTGCTGACTCGAGCGTCGGCCGCGACGACGACTTCTTTGATATTTCATCGAGAAAGGGTGGCGGGATGTCGGACAACGATCCTCGGGCAAGGCTGTTGCGTGCGATGGAGTACCGTCAGGAGTTCGACGAGCGGCTCGGCCGGATCGAGCGGCAAACGCCGTTCGACTCGGTTCATGAGGTCGACACCTCGGAATCGGTCGAACTGTGGGAACTCCCTGACGCGGATCAACTGTGGGTAGGGCGAAACGCCAGGTACTCACCAACGCCGGTTCGCACCGTGCGTAACGCACTCGGCAAATGCGACGTCCGGCATGAGGAGGTGACGTTTGTCGACGTCGGTTGCGGCAAAGGTCGGGTCCTGTTGCTGGCGGCTGAGCTTCCGTTTCGCCGCATTGTCGGAGTGGAGGCGTCGAAGGCTCTCTGCGACATTGCTCGGAGCAATGTGGAGAAAGCCGCGGGGACCCGCGACGGCTTCGACCGTATTGACGTGGTGCACGCGGATGCCACGAAATTCGACATTCCGGACGATGCGGGGCTCTTCTATTTCTACGAACCGTTCTCCGTGGACGTGTCGCTGGCTGTTCTGGAAAGAATCGAGGATTCGATCCGACGGCACCCGCGCGGCGTGGTTCTCTGCTTCACCGGCAGGGGCCAGCCGGATGGGCAGGGCAGCGAGGCCGAGACGACCCCGGTGGCGGCTTCGGCCGCCGAGACGCGGGCCCAGTGGAATCTGATCGAGATCGTGCCGTCTCCCGACGCGGAGTTCTATGATTCATTCTTGTACGAGTATGTGGAGGGTGGTTCTCCACAGGCATAGCATGTCGTAGCAGGTCAGGGCCTTGTTCCCAGGTGGTGGGACGAGGCCCTTGATAGTGGGGACGGGCGGGGGCCTCGATGCGAGCGATACCCATGAAGACGGCGCTGGTGTGTCTGCTCACGGCAGCCGCGCTCACCGGGTGCGGGGCAGGTGACGGCGGCGCGGAGAAGTCCGCGGCGGACCTGCTCGACGAAGCCAACGACACGATGAGCGCCCTGCGTTCCGTGACCGTCGACATGAGCAACACCCCGGACAACGGCACCGGCGGCATCACGATGCGCCTGAGGACCGACCTCGAGGACCGCTGCACGGCGAAGACCACCTGGGCCACGAACGGCAGCATCGAACAGATCAGGATCGGCGAGACCGACTACGTCCGCCCGGACGAGACGTACCTGAAGAACTGGAGCGGCAAGCCGGTCGCCGACGTCCGGCCCAAGCAATGGGCGAAGGTGCCCGCCGCGGACGCGCGGCCCGGTACCGGACTGGCCGCGTGCACCTGGACGTTCGAGTCGTTCGGCACCCCGAAGAAGGGTGCGGCCGCCCGTGTCGGCGACCGGGAGGCGATCGCCTTGCACGTGAAGGACAAGGCGGACAAGGCCAAAGGGACGTACACCTTCTATGTGGCCACCGAGGGCAAGCCGTACCTGCTGAGGACCGTCTACAAGGGCGGCGGGAACGTCACCACCACGTCGTTCAGCGCCTTCGACGAGCCGGTGGACGTCCGGCCGCCCGCGTCGGCGCAGGTGGTGGACAAGGCGGACGTCGAGGACTGAAGGATGGTAGAAGCGGGCCATGACCAACTCGCTCATCCAGCCGGCCGGCGCCCGATGACCGCCGGCATCGACACCCCCGACCGCCGTGGCCGCACCGGACTCGACCGGGTCGGCCGGGACCTGACGGGCAATGCGCGGGTCAGGGTGCGGGACGTACAGCTGCTGTCCAGCCACTGGTACGTCGAGCGCGCGACGACCTTCGACTTCCAGCACGCCGACGGCACCTGGAGCACCCAGCAGCGCGAGACGCACGACCGCGGCAACGGGGCCACCATGCTGCTGTACGACGCCGAACGCGAAACCGTCCTGCTCACCCGTCAGTTCCGCTTCCCGGTGTACGTCAACGGCCACCCCGACGGGATGCTCGTCGAGACGCCGGGCGGGCTGCTCGACGACGATGACGAGCACCCGGAGATCGCGGTGCGGCGCGAGGTGGTGGAGGAGACCGGGCACACCATCGGCGACGTGCGGCACGTCTTCGACGTCTATATGAGCCCGGGCTCGGTCACCGAACGCGTCAGCTTCTACGCCGCCGCCTACGGCCCCTCGACCCGCACCCACGAGGGCGGCGGCCTGGACGAGGAGGGCGAGGACATCGAGATCGTCGAACTGCCCTTCCGCCGGGCCCTGGAGATGATCCGCAGCGGGGAGATCGCCGACGCCAAGACCATCATGCTGCTGCAGTGGGCGGCGCTGGAGGGGCCGTTCGCGAGCTGAGCGGACGGACCGGTCGGGCCGATCCGCCGCGAACACCCTTGACTTCAAGTGCGCTTGAAGATGAAGACTCCCGTTCGTGCCCCGGACCGGGCGCACGAACGGGAGGGGACGCACCCATGAAGTACCGCACCATCGGCACCGACCCGAACACCCGCCGCGAGGTCAGCGTCCTCGCGCTCGGCGCGATGCTGTTCGGCTCACGGACCGACGAGGAGACCTCCTTCGCCGTACTCGACCGCTATGCCGAGGCCGGCGGAACCTTCGTCGACACGTCCGACAACTACGCCTTCTGGACCGACGGCGGCCAGGGCGGACAGAGCGAGGAACTGCTCGGCCGCTGGCGCCGCAGCCGAGGCGTCGGCGACGAGATCGTCATCGCCACCAAGCTCGGCGCCCGCCCGCTGGCTCCCGGAACCAGCTATGTCGACAACCCGGAGGGGCTCTCGGCGAAGGTGATCCGTGAGTCCGCCGAGCGCAGCCGCGACCGGCTCGGCGTGGCCAAGCTGGACCTGCTCTACGCCCACATCGAGGACCAGCGGGTTCCGTTGCGGGAGACCGTCGAGGGATTCGCCGAGCTGGTCGCCGAAGGCACGGTCGGCCTCCTCGGCGTCAGCAACCACGCGACCTGGCGGGTCGAGCGGGCCCGCGCCCTCGCCACCGCGGCGGGCCTGCCAGGCTACGAGGTCCTCCAGTACGCCCACAGCCATCTGCGGCCCCGCCTCGACGTCCCCGACGGGCTGTTCCCCGACGGCAGCCTCGGCCACGCCGGCCCCGACCTGCTGAGCTATCTGCGGGCCGAGCCCGGGCTGACCCTCGTCGCGTACTCGCCGCTGCTGAAGGGCGCGTACACCCGCTCGGACGTCGAGCTGCCCGGCGACTTCGACCACCCGGGAACCCCGGCCCGGCTGAAGGTGCTGCGCGAGGTCGCCCAGGAGACCGGGGCCACCGTCAACCAGGTCGTCCTGGCCTGGCAGATCGGCGCCGAGCTGCCGATCGTCCCGCTGGTCGGCGCGTCGTCCGTGGCCCAGCTGGAGGAGAGCCTGGCCGCCGTCGACCTGGAGCTGACCGCCGACCAGCGGGCCCGGCTCGACGCGGCCCACTGACCGCCCGGCCGACCGAACGCTCCGGGAGTACGCTCCGAAGAGGAGTCGAAGGAGAGTGGCCATGCCTCTGTTCCCCAACGAGCGGTCCGTCCGTACGACCCCCGAAGGGCTCCTGTGGGAGCCCAGCGAGCGCTGGGTGCGCGGCCGCAAGGGCGACGTCACCGTCGTCGACAGCCGGCACCCCGTCCTGGTCTGGGAACCCGATCTGCCCGTGCCGTGCTACACGTTCCCGCGCGAGGAGGTCCGCACGGACCTCCTGCGCCCGGCCAGGAATCCGTCCCCGGGCAAGCACACCGGCTCGCAGATCTTCTACGACCTCGAAGTCGACGGACAACACGTGGAGAACGCGGCGTGGACCTTCCCCGCCGCCGACCTCGCCGGGCACGTCTCCTTCGAGTGGTTCCGGCGCTGGGGGAGCGGCCTCGACCACTGGTACGAGGAGGAGGAAGAGATCTTCATCCACCCGCGCGACCCGCACAAACGGGTGGACGCCATGCCGAGCAGCCGCCATGTACAGGTCGAGATCGAGGGCACGGTCGTCGCGGACACGCTCCGGCCGGTGCTCCTGTTCGAGACCGGGCTGCCGACCCGCTACTACATGCCCCGCGAGGACGTCCGCCTGGACCTGTTCGAGCCCACCGACCATCGCACCGGGTGCCCCTACAAGGGCACGGCCCAGTACTGGAACTGGCACGGCGCGGGCGAGGTCCCGCGGAACATCGTCTGGAGCTATGCCGAGCCGCTGGCCGCGGTGGCCCCCGTCCAGGGGCTCGTGGCCTTCTACAACGAGGCGGTCGAGATCACCGTGGACGGGGAACGCCTGGAGCGGCCGGTCACGCCCTTCACCGCGAGCCTCAAGGTCTGACCAGCAGCTGGAAGTCGAACGCGTACCGGGACGCGCGGTAGATGTGCGTCCCGTACTCGACCGGCCGGCCCGTGTCGTCGTACGCCGTGCGCTGCATGGTCAGCAGCGCCGCGCCCTCCTTCTCGTCGAGCCGCTCGGCCTCCTCCGCGGTGGCGCTGCGGGCGCCGACGGTCTGGCGGGCGCTGTGCAGGGTGATGCCGACCGCGCGCAGCATCCGGTACAGGCCCGTCGACTCCAGCCGGGCGGTGTCCAGGTCGAGCAGGCTCGCGGGCAGGTAGTTGCAGAGGATGGCCACGGGCTGTCCGTGCGTGCAGCGCAGCCGCTCCAGCAGGGTGACCTCGCTGCCCTCCGCGATGCCGAGCGCGGCCGCGACGTCGGCGGTCGCCGGGACACGCTCGTTGCGGACGACCTCCGTGGTCGGGCCCTGCCCGGCCGCCTCCAGGTCGTCGTAGAGACTGCTGAGCTCCAGCGGGCGCTTCACCTGGCTGTGCACCACCTGGGTGCCCACGCCGCGCCGCCGGACCAGCAGCCCCTTGTCGACGAGCGACTGGATGGCCTGCCGGACGGTGGGCCGGGACAGACCCAGCCGCACCGACAGGTCGACCTCGTTGCCCAGGAGGTTGCCCGGAGCGAGCACCCCGTGCTCGATCGCCGCCTCCAGCTGCTGGGCGAGCTGGTAGTACAGCGGCACGGGACTGCCCCGGTCCAGGGCGAAGTCCACCGAGTCCAGCGCGGAGGCGGACACGGCACGTGTCGAGCCGCGGGTCCTCGCCATGGGACGACCTCCCTGTCAGGTGTCAGGAGTTGCTGGGGAACCCGAGGTTGATGCCACCGTCGGACGGGTCCGGCCAGCGCGTGGTGATCACCTTGCCCTGGGTGTAGAAGGCGATGCCGTCGTTGCCGTAGACGTGCAGGTCACCGAAGAGCGAGTCCTTCCAGCCGCCGAAGGAGTGGTAGCCGACGGGCACCGGGATCGGCACGTTCACGCCGACCATGCCCGCCTTGACCTCCAGCTGGAAGCGGCGGGCGGCGCCGCCGTCCCGGGTGAAGATCGCGGTGCCGTTGCCCCAGCGGGAGTCGTTGATGAGCTTGATGGCCTCCTCGTACGTCTCCGCGCGGACCACGGCCAGCACCGGGCCGAAGATCTCCTCCCGGTACGCGTCCGCCGTCAGCGGCACCCGGTCCAGCAGCGAGACACCGAGGAAGAAGCCGTCGGCGCACTCGGGGTGTCCCTCGACCGAGTAGCCGGTGCCGTCGACGACGACCTCGGCGCCCTGCTCGGCGGCGCTCGCCACGTACGAGGCGACCTTGTCGCGGTGCTCGCGCGTGATCAGCGGGCCCATCTCGGAGGCCGGGTCGTTGCCGGGACCGATGCGCAGGTTCTTCGCGCGCTCGGCGATCTTGCCGACCAGCTCGTCGCCCGTGTCGCCGACCGCGACCACGACCGAGACGGCCATGCAGCGCTCGCCCGCCGAGCCGTACGCGGCGTTGATCGCCTGGTCGGCGGCGAAGTCCAGATCGGCGTCCGGCAGGACCAGCATGTGGTTCTTGGCGCCGCCCAGGGCCTGCACTCGCTTGCCGTGCTCGACCGCCTTGAGCTGGATGTACTTCGCGATCGGCGTCGAGCCGACGAAGGACACCGCCTCGACGTCCGGGTGTTCCAGGAGCCGGTCCACGGCCACCTTGTCGCCCTGCACGACGTTCAGCACACCCTCGGGCAGACCCGCCTCGGTGGCCAGCTCGGCCAGCCGGTACGACGCCGACGGGTCCTTCTCGCTCGGCTTGAGCACGAAGGTGTTGCCGCACGCGATGGCGATCGGGAACATCCACATCGGCACCATGGCCGGGAAGTTGAACGGCGTGATGCCGGCGACCACACCCAGCGGCTGCCGGATCGAGGCCACGTCGACGCGGGTCGAGACCTGGGTCGACAGCTCGCCCTTCAGCTGCACGCTGATCCCGCAGGCCAGCTCCACGATCTCCATGCCGCGCGCGACCTCACCGAGCGCGTCGGAGTGCACCTTGCCGTGCTCGGCGGTGATCAGCTCGGCGATCTCGTCGCGGTGCGCGTCCAGCAGCTCCCGGTACTTGAACAGGATCGCGGTCCGCTTGGCCAGGGACGACTGGCCCCAGCTCTCGAACGCGGCCTTGGCGGAGGCGACGGCGGCGTCCACCTCGTCGACGGTCGCGAAGGCGACCTGCTTCTCCTGGGCGCCGGTGGCCGGGTTGTAGACGGGGGCGAAGCGGCCGGAGCCGCCCTCCACGGGCTTGCCGTCGATCCAGTGGGTGATGGTCTTCATGGTGCGCAAGGGCCTTTCAGCTGCGGGTCGGGTGCGGGGAGTTCAGAGGTGGTGGCGACGGTCGGTGACGTGCTGGTCGTACCGTTCGCGGGCTTCGACGGCGGCCTCGCGGGAGGCGACCTCGGCCACGGGCACGTCCCACCATGCCTCGGCGCCCGGCGCGTTCGGGTTCGTGAGGTCGGTCTCGACGTACACGCAGGTCGGCCGGTCGGAGGCACGGGCTGCGGCCAGCGCCTCGCGCAGCTCGCCCACCGTCTTGGCGCGCAGCACGTCCATGCCGAGGCTGGCCGCGTTGGCGGCGAGGTCGACGGGGAGCGGGGCGCCGGTGAAGGTGCCGTCGGCGGCCCGGTAGCGGTAGTCGGTGCCGAAGCGCTCGCCGCCGACCTCGGACGACAGTCCGCCGATGGAGGCGTAGCCGTGGTTCTGGATCAGGACGACGTTGACCGGCAGGCCCTCCTGGACCGCGGTGACGATCTCCGTCGGCATCATCAGATAGGTGCCGTCGCCGACCAGCGACCACACGGCCGTGTCCGGGGCGGCCTGCTGGATGCCGATCCCGGCCGGGATCTCGTAGCCCATGCAGGAGTAGCCGTACTCCAGGTGGTACTGGCGCGGCGAGCGGGACCGCCACAGCTTGTGCAGGTCGCCCGGGAGAGAACCGGCCGCGTTGATCACCACGTCGTCGTCGCCGACGACCGCGTCCAGGGCGCCGAGCACCTGGGTCTGCGTCGGTACGGCACTCTCGTCGTCGGCACGGTAGGCGGCCTCGACGACCGCGTCCCAGCGCTCCTTGCCGGCGCCGTACTCGGCCTCGTACGCCGCGTCGACCCGGTGGCCGGAAAGTGCCTCCGTCAGGGCCGTGAGCCCTGCCCGCGCGTCGCAGACCAGCGTCCGGGCGGCCAGCTTGTGCGCGTCGAACCCGGTGATGTTGAGGTTGACGAAGCGCACGTCCGGGTTCTGGAAGAGCGTGCCGGAGGCGGTGGTGAAGTCGGTGTACCTCGTGCCCACGCCGATCACCAGGTCGGCGGCGCGGGCGATGTCGTCGCTGACCGAGGTGCCGGTGTGGCCGATGCCGCCGAGGTCGCGGGGGTGGTCGTACCGCAGCGATCCCTTGCCGGCCTGGGTGGAGGAGACCGGGATGCCGGTGGCCTCGACGAACGCCTGCAACGCGTCCTCGGCCTCGCTGTGGTGGACACCGCCGCCCGCGACGATCAGCGGGCGCTCGGCGGCCCGGATCGCCTCGACGGCCGCCGCCAGCTCGACCGGGTCGGGCGCGGGACGCCGTACGTACCAGACGCGCTCGGCGAAGAACTCCCGCGGCCAGTCGTACGCCTCCGCCTGGACGTCCTGGGGGAGGGCCAGCGTCACCGCGCCGGTCTCGGCCGGGTCGGCGAGTACGCGCATGGCGTTCAGCGCGGACGGGATCAGGGCCTCGGGGCGGGTGATCCGGTCGAAGTAGCGGGACACGGGGCGCAGGGTGTCGTTGACCGACACGTCCGCCTCGGTCGGGTGCTCCAGCTGCTGGAGCAGCGGGTCGGGGGCGTGCGAGGCGAAGTAGTCGCCGGGGAGCAGGAGGACCGGCAGGCGGTTGATCGTCGCCAGGGCCGCGCCGGTGACCAGGTTGGTGGCGCCCGGACCGATCGACGTCGTCACCGCCTGCGCGGAGAGGCGGTTGAGCTGGCGGGCGTAGCCGACGGCCGCGTGCACCATGGACTGCTCGTTGCGGCCCTGGTGGTACGGCATGACCTCCTCGCCCGCCTGGACGAGGGCCTGACCGATGCCGGCGACGTTGCCGTGGCCGAAGATGCCCCAGGTGCCGGCGACCAGCCGGTGCCGTACGCCGTCGCGCTCGGTGTACTGGACGGACAGGAACCGCACCAGCGCCTGGGCGACGGTCAGGCGGACGGTGGATGGGCTCATCGGGGACCTCACTGGGACGGAGCGGTGTAGAGGGGCAGACGGGGGTCGACGGGCTGGTCCGGCCAGGTGCCGCGGACCCAGGCGTGGTCGGGGTGGTCGCAGATCAGCCAGGCGCGGTCGGCCTCGGGGCCCGCCATCACGTTGAGGTAGTACATGTGGTGCCCGGGCACGGCCATGGAGGGCCCGTGCCAGCCGTCGGGGATCAGCACGACGTCGCCGCCGCGCACCTCGGCCAGGACGTCGGTGTTCCGGCCCTGGCCGGACGGGGAGACACGCTGGTAGCCGAGGCCGGGGGTGCCCTCGTGGTCGGCGAACTCGAAGTAGTAGATCTCCTCCAGCACCGACTCCTCGCCGGGGCGGTGCTCGTCGTGCTTGTGCGGCGGGAACGACGACCAGTTGCCGCCCGGGGTGATGACCTCGACCGCGATGAGCTTGTCGCACTCGAAGACCCCGGCCGCGCCGAAGTTGTTCACCTGACGGCTGCTGTTGCCGGTGCCGCGCAGCTCCACCGGCACCGACGACGCCGGACCGTACCGGGCGGGCAGCCGCCGTCCGCACCGGGCGCCGGTCAGCGCGAACCGCCCGCCGCCGCTCGACGAGACGGTCGCACGGGCATCGCGCGGCACGTAGGCGAAGTCGGTGACGGCGCCGAACACGCTGTCGCGGCCGGTGAGCCGGAAGGTGTCATGGCCGAAGTCGTCGGTGGACTCGACCGTGCAGCCGCCGTTCAGCGGCAGGACGATCCACTCGCTGTCGCCGGTGTCGAAGCTGTGCGAGCCGCCGGGCGGCAGCTCCAGGATCCGCAGGCTGGAGTAGCCCCAGCCGGCCTTCTCGGGCGTGACGTCCACGACGTAGGGGCCGCCGAGCGCCTTTCCCGCGGGAAGGTGGTACGTCATCGTGTCTCTCCGCCTCACAATCCGGGTCACAACAGGCCGACGGCCGTGTCCACCGCCGTCTCCACGCTGCCCTCCGCCGGGTAGAGCAGCGAGCGGCCGACGACCAGGCCCTGGACGGTGGGGAGCCTGAGCGCCTTGCGCCAGCGCTCGTACGCGCCCTCCTGGTCGCCCCCGACCTCACCGCCCAGCAGGACGACGGGGAGCGTGGACGTCTCAAGAACTTCGGCCATGTCGTCGGGGTCATGGGTGACGGGCAGTTTCAGCCAGGTGTAGGCCGAGGTGCCGCCGAGTCCGGACGCGATGGCGATCGACCTGGTGACGGCCTCGGCGGACAGGTCGTTGCGCACCTGGCCGTCGATCCGCCGGGAGATGAACGGCTCGACGAAGAGCGGGAGCTGCCGCGCGGCCATGTCGTCGATGGCGCGGGCCGTGGTCTCCAGGGTGGTCAGCGAACCGGCGTCCTGGTAGTCGATGCGCACCAGCAGCTTGCCCGCGTCGAAGCGCAGCCGGGCGATGTCCTCGACGCGGTGGCCGGTGAAGCGGTCGTCCATCTCGAACGACGCCCCGGCCAGGCCCCCGCGGTTCATGGAGCCCATGACAACCTTGTCGTCGAGGACGCCGAGGAGCAGCAGGTCCTCCAGGATGTCGGCGGTGGCCAGCACACCGTCGACGCCGGGCCGGGACAGCGCGACGCAGAGACGTTCCAGCAGATCGGCCCTGTTGGCCATGGCCAGCCGTCGGTCGCCGACGCCCAGGGCGCCCCGTGCCGGGTGGTCGGCGGCCACGATCATCAGGCGGCCGCTGTCGCCGATCAGCGGGCGGCGCACCCGGCGGGCCGCGGCCTCGGCGATCGCCTCGGGGTGCCGGGCTCTGACCGCGGTGAGGTCGGTGATGCTGATGCTCAAAGGAAGCTCCGTTCAGGGATGGCTCGGTAGGCCCTCACGACGCCTGTGCGAGGAGGCCCTCGACCTCGGACTCGGTGGGCATCGCGGACGAGCAGGCCAGGCGGGAGGCGACGAGGGCGCCGGCGGCGTTGGCGTACCGCATGGTCTGCTCCAGCTCCCACCCGGACAGCAGCCCGTGGACCAGCGAGCCGCCGAACGCGTCGCCCGCGCCGAGGCCGTTGGCCACCTCGACCGGCACCGGAGGCACCTCGGCCTCCGTCCCGTCGCGGTGCACCGCCAGCACGCCCTTGGGGCCCTGCTTGACGACCGCGAGCTCCACTCCGGCCGCCAGCAGTGCCTCGGCGCAGGCGCGGGGCTCGCGGACGCCGGTGGCGACCTCGCACTCGTCGAGATTGCCGACCGCGACCGTGGTGTGCCGCAGCGCCTCGGCGTAGTACGGGCGGGCCTCGTCCGGGTCGCGCCAGAACATGGGGCGCCAGTCGAGGTCGAAGACCGTGGTGCCCGCCTTGTCGCGCGCCTTGAGGGCGGCGAGGGTGGCGGAGCGGCTCGGCTCCTCGCTCAGGCCGGTGCCGGTGATCCAGAAGACGCGGGCCGAGCGGATGGCCCAGTAGTCCAGCTCGTCGGAGTGTATCTCCAGGTCAGGGGCCTTAGGCTGCCGGTAGAAGTACAGCGGGAAGTCGTCCGGCGGGAAGATCTCGCAGAACGTCACCGGCGTCGGGTACGCCGCGACGGGCGTCACCCAGCGGTCGTCGACGCCGAAGTCCTTCAGGGCCTCGTGCAGGTACGCGCCGAACGGGTCGTCGCCGGTGCGCGTGATCACGGCGGTGGCACGACCGAGCCGGGCGGCGGCGACGGCGACGTTCGCGGCGGAGCCGCCGAGGAATTTGCCGAACGTCTCCACCTGCGCCAGAGGTAGGCCAGACTGCAGGGGGTAGAGATCGACTCCTATCCTTCCCATCGTGATCAAGTCGAAGGACTTGGCTGACTCGGCCATGCGCAACGCTCCTAGAGCTGGACAGGGGGTGTGGGTCCCATCGGGCCTGCCGCCTCCCAGGTTTAGGTCGTGGAGGCCGACGCTGTCAATAGTTTGTACTTACATTCGGACCTGAGTGTGAAATGATGTCTTAACAAAGTATTGACAGCGGGCGCATCCAGGGATTGGATCCCGTGTCAGCGAACCGCAGTGTTCTACGGCACACGACCCGGACTTTCCCAAGGGTTCGGGCCACGGATCCAGTGATCATTCCTTTCCCCCCGTCGCACACCCCGTCGCACAGTGAGGTGCTGGAAAGATGGACCGCTACACCCCCCGCTCCCGCAAGCTGGCCCCCATGGTGGCCCTGGCTGCCGCGGTCACGCTGACCCTCGCGGGCTGCTCCAGCAGCTCTGGCGGCAAGCAGACCGAGGAGGGCGGGGAGAACGCCTCCGCCGGCAAGGCCAACACTCCCCGCATGACCGTCGCCCTGGTGACCCACCAGGCGCCCGGTGACACCTTCTGGGACATCGTCCGCAAGGGCGCCGAGGCCGCCGCCGCGAAGGACAACATCAAGCTGATCTACTCCGCCGACCCGAACGCGGGCAACCAGGCCAACCTGGTGCAGAACGCGATCGACCAGAAGGTCGACGGCATCGCGATCACCCTTGCCAAGCCGGACGCCATGAAGGACGTCGTCAGCAAGGCGACGAAGGCGAACATCCCGGTCGTCGGCCTCAACTCCGGTGTGAGCGACTGGCAGAAGCTCGGCCTGATGGAGTTCTTCGGCCAGGACGAGACGGTGGCCGGCGAGGCGCTCGGCAAGCGCCTGAACGAGGAGGGCGCCAAGAAGGCCGTCTGCGTCATCCAGGAGCAGGGCAACATCGGCCTCACCCAGCGCTGTGACGGAGTGAAGAAGACATTCGAGGGCACGACCGAGACCCTGAACGTCAACGGCACGGACATGCCGTCCGTGAAGTCCACGATCACCGCCAAGCTCAAGACGGACAGCGACATCGACTACGTCGTCGCCCTCGGCGCCCCGTTCGCGCTGACGGCCGCTCAGTCCGTGGACGAGACGGGCAGCAAGGCGAAGGTCGCCACCTTCGACCTCAACAAGCAGCTGACCGGAGCGATCAGCAAGGGCGACATCGAGTTCGCCGTCGATCAGCAGCCCTACCTCCAGGGCTACCTGGCCATCGACTCGCTGTGGCTCTACAAGAACAACGGCAACTACATGGGCGGCGGCGAGGCCCCGGTGCTGACCGGTCCGGCCTTCGTCGACAAGACGAACGTCGAGAAGATCGACGCGTTCGCCGCGAAGGGCACTCGGTGATGAGCATGACCCAACAGGCTGAGCCGGCGGTGACCACACCGCCGGCCTCCGGCCCCGGCAAGGAATCCGACGGGCGGACCAAGGAGCGGCCGCTGGCGCTGCGCCTCCTCGCCCGTCCCGAGGTCGGTGTCTTCCTGGGCGCCGTCGCGGTACTGATCTTCTTCCTCATCACGGCCCCCACCATGCGTGACGGCAGCTCGATGGCGAACATCCTGTACCAGTCGTCGACCATCGGGATCATGGCCCTGCCCGTGGCCCTGCTGATGATCGGCGGCGAGTTTGACCTCTCGGCCGGTGTCGCCGTCATCACCTCGGCCCTGACCGCGAGCATGGTCGCCTACCAGCTGAGCATGAACGTCTGGGTCGGCGTGATCGTCGCCCTGGTCGTGTCCCTCGCGGTCGGTCTGTTCAACGGCTGGGTGCTGGTCAAGACCGGGCTGCCCAGCTTCCTGGTCACCCTCGGCACCTTCCTGATCCTCCAGGGCGTGAACCTGGCGGTCACCAAGCTGATCACCGGCAATGTCGCCACGGACGACATCAGCGACATGGACGGCTTCGACCAGGCCAAGGCGCTCTTCGCTTCGTCCTTCGACGTCGGCGGGGTCAACGTGAAGATCACCGTCGTCTGGTGGCTGGTCTTCGCGGCGCTGGCCACGTGGGTGCTGTTGCGGACCAGGTACGGCAACTGGATCTTCGCGGTCGGCGGCAACAAGGAGTCCTCCCGGGCCGTCGGTGTGCCGGTGAACTTCACGAAGATCTCGCTGTTCATGCTGGTCGGCTTCGGCGCCTGGTTCGTCGGCATGCACCAGCTGTTCTCGTTCAACACCGTGCAGTCGGGTGAGGGCGTGGGGCAGGAGCTCATCTACATCGCCGCGGCCGTCATCGGCGGCTGTCTGCTGACCGGTGGTGCCGGCTCCGCGATCGGCCCGGTCTTCGGCGCCTTCATGTTCGGCCTGGTGCAGCAGGGCATCGTCTACGCCGGCTGGAACCCCGACTGGTTCAAGGCGTTCCTCGGCGTGATGCTCCTCGGCGCCGTCCTCATCAATCTGTGGGTCCAGCGCACAGCGACCAGGAGGTGACCGAAATGACCACCGAAAAGACCGGCACGCACGGTGCCATCCTCCAGGACAAGGCCCCGGAGAAGGACGCCCCGATCGTCGAACTGCGCGCGGCGGGCAAGTCCTACGGCAACATCCGTGCCCTGCACGGTGTGGACCTGAAGGTGTTCCCCAACCGGGTCACCTGTGTCCTGGGCGACAACGGCGCCGG
>NZ_JBHVGZ010000050.1:16243-75696 GCF_042800355.1 Streptomyces sp. NPDC057623 | reverse complement strand
CGAGGACGGACACCCCCCGACGCGGCCCCGACCCACAACCTCACGCCCCCGCGCTCCACGAGCCCCCACCGAACCCGCACAGGCGCCGCAGGCATAAACGCGCACCCCCCGAACCCGCACCCACCGCAGAGCTACCCCGCCTCCGGCACCACCTCATCCCGGTCCGCAAGTCTTCGCAGCATCTCCAGCACCCGGTCCCGAGACTCGTCCGCCGCGTCGATCGCTTCCATGCACTGCCAGTACGTGGTCTCGTCATCCGCCCCACTGGCCATCCCGACGAGAGCGATCCCGACCTCCCCCAGCAGGCTGCCCAACTGCATCAACGCCTGCCGCGCATCACCCAACTCCGTGAGCTGGGCCGCGCGTAACTCCCCCTCCGCCAGTTCCGGCGTATCAAGGACCCCGCACCCGCGTCCGGCCAGCTCCGTCAACCCCAGCGCCTCGCCCCGCAGTTCAGGCGGGCCGAAGACCGCCAGCCGACTGCCGATCGCCTGAGCCAGAGCCTGTGCCTGCCACACCTCGGTCATCATCTCCGGGACGCCCTTGCTCCTCGCCAGCGCCCGCCTGCCCGTCACGATCAGCCGCACCGCGTCCATCCGCAGTCCCCGTCTGTCCCGACGCGCTGCCCACGCGTCCGCCCGAACTCCCTTGTTCACTACCCAGAGTGAAGGCCCCTGAGACGAAAAGCCAGAGGAAGACGGAAATCTGCGGACAACTTTTCGGCTACGGCCAGCTGAACATATACACAGAGTGAAAGTGGACGAAGCCCCTCCCCGCTCCCCCCGCCCCTCCCCGCCACCCCCAGCCCCGCTACGGCGCCGGAAACCTCCGCTCGTTCCGGTCGATCTTCGCGTCCAACGCCACCAACGGATCGATCCCGAGCACCTCGCACAGCTGCAATAGATACGCCAGCACATCCGCGACCTCATCGGTCACCCGCCCCGCGGTCCCGGCGTCGTCCATCACCCGCGCCGACTCCTCCGGCGTCATCCACTGGAAGATCTCCACCAGTTCGGACGCCTCCACACTGAGCGCCGCGACGAGGTTCTTCGGCGTGTGATACGGCTGCCAGTCGCGCGCCGCGGCGAACTCGGCCAGCCTGCGCTGGAGCTTGGCCACATCAAGGGGTTCGGTCACGCCTCCAGGTGTACCACCGTCGCGCGACCGCCCTCCGCCACCCCCGCCGCGTCACTCAAGGCCCCGACCACGCGGATGTGCCCCCGCTCGCACATCCGCGCCGCCAGCCCCACCAACTCCCCCCGCTGCACCGGATCCAGCCCCCGGTCGAAGCCGTCGACCAGCACACTCAACGTCTGCATGGCCGCGGGCACCTCCCCCACCGGATCGACCTCCAGCACCCCGGGCCCCGTCAGCAGCACCAGCGACAGCGCGAGATACCTCAGCTCACCGTCCCCCAGCCGACCGAGCTCCGTACGCACCCCGTCCCCCCGGTCGAGCGTCCCCCGCACCGTCCCGTCCCCCAGCACCTCGGCGATCACATCCGCCACCGCCCCCGCGCACCCCGCCCGCACCGCCGCCACGAGCTGCCCATGCCGGCGCCCGCACTCGGCACGGGTCCGCCACAGCACCTCGGCGAGGTTGTCGCAGCCGGCGAGCAACCGCCCGGAACCGATCGGCACGGGCCCGCGCATCCGCTCGGGCCGGGGATCACAGGCGAAGACCGACCGTAACGCCACGACCATCTGCTCGGCGGCGGCGAGCACCCGTCGCTGCCCGTCCGTCTTCCCGGCCACCCGCAGCGGCAGCAGCGCGGTTCCGAGGCGGTCATCGGGCAGCGGAGCCCGCGTCACCGGCGACTGACCGGCCGTATGCCAGGCGGCCTGTACGAAGGGCCGGCTCGGGTCACGCAGGGCCGTCTCCAGCAGGACGAGCCCGCCCGCGCTCAGCCGCTCCCCCACGATCCGCAGTCCGGGCTCGGCCTGCACGGCGACATCGAGCCGCACCGGCCCCTCGGGGCCATCGGTCGTGCACCCGATCCGGAAGCCACGCCGCCGCTGCCCATCGGGCCGGGCCCGCTCCGGAACGTACGCGACCGGATCGGGGAACACCTCCCCCACCCCGGCACCCCCACCGAGCCGGGCCAGCGCCTCGTACGCCCGTAGCGCGGTCGTCTTCCCGCACCCGCTCGGCCCGGCGAAGAAGGTGAGCTCCCCGAGCGGAAGCTCGACCCGCCGATGCCCGGCGAACGCGGAAAGCCGCAGCTCGGTGACCTGAGGTCGCCCGGGACACACCTCGTCGGCGAGGCGGGCGGGGCGGGCGGGATGTAATGCGGACGACGTCGACACGGCCATGTCCGGACCGTAGGCCCCGGCGCTCAGGCGAACCGTTCCACCCCGGCGCCCTTCCTACGATCGAGGGACCACCCGCACCGGGCACCCTCCCAGCGCCGTGGGACACGGCACGGTCAGGCGCCCGGCACCGTCACGTGCCCGGCACCCCCGCCCCTTCCATCAACCCGCTCACCTCGGTCCCGGGCGGCGTCAGCAGAAACACGTTCCGGTCCACCCGGTGCATCCCGCTCGCCAGCCCGAAGACGACACCGGTGCTGAAGTCCAGCACCCGCTTGGCGACCTCGGTCTCCGCTCCCGTCAGATCCAGCAGCACCGGAATCCCCGCCATCAGGGTCTCGGCGACATCGCGGGCGTCCGCGAAGACGTTGACCCGCAGGACGACGAACCGGCGGCGCGGCTCCGTCACCGCCTCTGGGGGCACTCGATGGTCCACCGCGGACGGCCAGGCGTCACGGCCGCGCAACGGCACCACCTGGGCGAGCCCTTCCCACTGTTCATCGGTGACGTCGTGGCTGTTCACCGGCTCCCCCCGACCTGACTCGCCTTCAATGCCTGCACCAGCCAATTCTTACGCCAAGTCACCCGTTCGGCCCAACAGCGACACGGTGCGCGACGCACGGAACCCTCCTGCACGGACGTTCCACACCCCCTCACCTCGCCTCACACAACCTCATCGGCGACTGTGTGGCCGACGTAACTCCTCATGATCAAGGGATGTGACACAGGCGTAACGGGCAATTCGTACGCTTCTCTCACCACCCCGACCGCCGGAGAAGGGCAGCGCGTGATCTCGACCACCTCCCCGACTCAGGTCCGGACGGTCTGCACGTACTGCGGGGTCGGCTGCGGAATCCTGCTGGACGTCGGGATGGGCCCCGACGGGCGGCGTACCGTCCTGAAGGCCTCCGGCGACAAGGCGCACCCGGCGAACGCCGGCCGGTTGTGCACCAAGGGCGCGACCACGGCCGAGATGCTCGCCGCGCCCGGACGGCTGACCACCGCGCTGGTCAGGGACGACCGGGGTGAGGAGCCGGTGCCCTCCCCGATCGCCGGCGCCATCGCCGAGACCGCCCGCCGGCTGCGCTCGATCATCGACGAGCACGGGCCGGACGCGGTCGCCTTCTATGTGTCCGGGCAGATGAGCCTGGAGGCCCAGTACCTGGCGAACAAGCTGGCCAAGGGGTTCGTTCGCACCAACCAGATCGAATCGAACTCGCGGCTGTGCATGGCCAGCGCGGGGGCGGGCTACAAGCTGTCCCTGGGGGCCGACGGGCCGCCCGGGTCGTACGAGGACTTCGAGCGGGCGGATGTGTTCCTCGTCACCGGCTCGAACATGGCCGACTGCCACCCCATCCTCTTCCTGCGGATGATGGAGCGGGTCAAGGCGGGCGCGAAACTCATCGTGGTCGACCCGCGGCGCACCGCCACCGC
The DNA here is from genome assembly GCF_042800355.1 of Streptomyces sp. NPDC057623. Lineage (NCBI taxonomy): Bacteria > Bacillati > Actinomycetota > Actinomycetes > Kitasatosporales > Streptomycetaceae > Streptomyces > Streptomyces sp. NPDC057623. Next base: position 71,953 of record NZ_JBHVGZ010000050.1, on the reverse strand, counting down.
CGCCAAGGCCGACCTGTTCCTCCAGATCAAGCCGGGCACCGATCTCGCCCTCCTCAACGGCCTGCTGCACCTGCTCGTCGAGAACGGCCACACCGACCCCGACTTCATCGCGGCCCACACCGACGGCTGGGACGAGATGCCCGCCTTCCTCGCCGACTACGCGCCGGCCGCCGTCGCGGAGATCACCGGCCTCACCGAGGACGACATCCGCACGGCCGCCCGGCTGATCGGCGAGGCGGGCGAGTGGATGAGCTGCTGGACGATGGGGCTCAACCAGTCCACGCACGGCACCTGGAACACGAACGCCCTGGTCAACCTGCATCTGGCGACCGGTGCCATCTGCCGCCCCGGCTCCGGGCCGTTCTCGCTCACCGGGCAGCCCAACGCCATGGGCGGACGCGAGATGGGATACATGGGGCCAGGGCTGCCGGGGCAGCGGTCCGTGCTCGTCGAGGCCGAGCGGGACTTCGTCGAGGAGCTGTGGGAGCTGCCGCCGGGCACACTGCGCGCCGACGGGGTCGGCAAGGGCACCGTCGAGATGTTCCAGAAGATGGCCGACCGTGAGATCAAGGCCTGCTGGATCATCTGCACCAACCCGGTCGCCTCGGTCGCCAACCGCCGTACGGTCATCGAGGGTCTCGAGGCCGCCGAGTTCGTCGTCACGCAGGACGTCTTCGGTGAGACCGAGACCAACGCGTACGCGGACGTCGTGCTGCCCGGCGCGATGTGGACCGAGGGCGAGGGCGTCTTCGTCAACAGCGAGCGCAATCTGACGCTGACCCGGCGGGTGACCGACCCGCCCGGGGAGGCGATGGCGGACTGGCGGATCATCGCGGCGGTCGCGTGCGCGATGGGGTACGAGAAGGGGTTCTCGTACGAGAGTGCCGAGGACGTCTTCGAGGAGATACGGCGGGCCTGGAACCCGGTGACCGGCTGGGATCTGCGCGGGGTGACGTACGAGCGGCTGCGGTCCACGCCCGTGCAGTGGCCGGCCGCCGACGCGGACGGCCCGGAGCGCAATCCGATCCGGTACGTCGACGCGGACGGTGGGCTGCGGTTCCCGACCGCGAGCGGGCGGGCCGCGTTCCACGCGCGGCCGCACATGCCGGCCGCCGAGATGCCGGACGACGACTACCCCTTCGTCCTGAACACCGGGCGGGTGCAGCACCAGTGGCACACGCTGACCAAGACCGGGCGGGTCGCCAAGCTCAACAAGCTGAACCCGGGGCCGTTCGTGGAGGTGCACCCGCAGGACGCGCGTGAGCTGGGGATCGCCGACGGGGACCGGGTGGAGGTCGCCTCGCGGCGGGGGCGGGCGGTGCTCCCGGCGGTGGTGACGGACCGGGTGCGGCCGGGGGGCGCCTTCGCGCCGTTCCACTGGAACGACCTGTTCGGGGAGTATCTGAGCGTCAACGCGGTGACGAGCGACGCGGTGGATCCGATCTCCTTCCAGCCGGAGTTCAAGGTGTGCGCGGTGTCCTTGACGAAGGTGGCGGCTCCTGTGCCGGAGGGGCCGGTGGAAGCGCTGACGCCCACGGCCGTCACCCCCGGCTCGGCTGGTCCCTTCGGTCTGGAGCCCACCCCGCCGCCCGTCCTGACCGCCCAGGAACGCCTCTATCTGACCGGCTTCCTCGCCGGCATCCGGACCGGCGAGCCCGGCACTCCCGTCCTGCCGGCGGACGCGCCCTTCAGCCCCGAGCACGCGATGTGGGTCAACGGTGTGCTCGCCGGGATGTACTCACGGACCGCGGCGGAACCCGTCACGCGGGACGGCCGTGAGGTCGTCGTGCTGTGGGCCTCGCAGACCGGCAATGCCGAGGAGTTCGCCGGCGCCACCGCCGAGCGGTTGGGCGCGGCGGGGCACCGGGCCACCGTGGTCGACATGGACGGGGCCGATGTCCGCGCTCTCGCCCGCGCGGCCGACCTCCTCTTCATCACCAGCACGTTCGGTGACGGCGACGCGCCGGACAACGGGGCGGGCTTCTGGGACACACTGTCCGACGCCAAGGCCCCACGGCTGGACGGGGTGCGGTACGCCGTGCTTGCCTTCGGCGACTCCTCGTACGACGACTTCTGTGGCCATGGGCGTCGTCTCGACGCGCGGCTGGACGAGCTGGGCGGGGTGCGCCTGGCGCCTCGTACGGACTGCGAACCGGACTACGAGCCGTCCGCCGGGGCGTGGCTCGAGAAGGTCGTCACGGCGCTGGGCGGCACGGACGCGCCCGCTGTCCGGAAACCGGTCGAGAAGCCGAAGGCCAGTGCCAGGCCCGCCCTCGCCACCGCCCGCCTCGTCCGCAACCGGCTGCTCAGCCGGACCGGTGCGGGCAAGGAGGTGCGGCGCTTCACCTTCGACACGAGCGGGACGCCGCTGACGTACGAGGCGGGCGACGCGCTCGGTGTGCGGCCGGTCAACTCGCCCGCGCTGGTGGAGGAGTGGCTGGCGGTCACCGGTGTCGACGGATCGACGGCCCTGGAGCTGGACGGCGTCGGCTCCACGACCTTCGCCGAGGCCCTGCTCCGGCACCTGGACATCACGAGGATCACCCCGGACCTGCTCCGCTTCGTCGCCGAACGGGTCCGCGACGACCGGGAGTTGCGCCGGCTGCTGCGGCCCGACAACAAGGACGGTCTGGCGCAGTGGAGTTGGGGACGGCAGGCCGCGGACGTCGTCGCCGAGCATCCGGTGCGGGCGGGCGCCGAGGACTGGGCCGGGGTGCTCAGGAAACTCCAGCCGCGCCTGTACTCCATATCGTCCAGCCCGCTCGTCGACCCGCACAGTGTCTCGCTGACGGTCTCCGTCGTGCGGTACGAGAACCTGCACGGCCGGCCGCGCGGCGGGGTCTGCTCGCCCTTCCTGGCCGATGCCGAGCCGGACACCGAGGTGCCGGTCTTCGTCCAGCGCTCCCCGCACTTCCGGCCGCCCGCGGACGCCTCGACGCCGATGGTGATGGTCGGCCCGGGCACCGGCGTCGCGCCCTTCGTCGGCTTCCTCCAGGAGCGGCGCGCGCTCGGGCACCGGGCGCCCAACTGGCTGTTCTTCGGGGAGCAGCACCGGGCGAGCGACTTCTACTACGAGGAGGAGCTGACCGAGCTGCTCGACGAGGGCACCCTCGCCCGTCTGGACACCGCGTTCTCCCGTGACCAGCGCAACAAGGTGTACGTCCAGGACCGGATGCGCGAGCACGGCCCGGAGCTGTGGCGCTGGCTGCAGGACGGCGCCCACTTCTACGTCTGCGGCGACGCCTCGCGCATGGCCAAGGACGTGGACCGGGCGCTGCGGGACATCGCGGTCGCGCACGGCGGGCTGGAGGAGGCCGAGGCGGCGGCGTACGTGAAGCAGCTGGCGGCGGCGAAGCGGTATGTGCGGGACGTGTACTGACCGCTCCCGCGGGTCTGTTCTCACCGGCCTCACACCGGACTCTTCACTTCCGGCGGCACCCCGCTCACCAGGTCTGATTACGGTCCGGTGGCGTGCAGTTGGCAGAACAGCAGCCGGTGACACCCGTCCGGCGGACACGCTCGGCGGCGCCCGCCGTCCCGGAACCCCCGGCGCAGTGGCACCGCGTCCTGACCCTCCTCGCCGACGTCAGCCTCTTCATCGGCACGCGCGCGATCTGGACCCAGGCGGCCGGTCACCGTCTCGTCGTGGCCGCCGTCGTCTCGGCGTGCTACGCCTCGATCCTGGCGTGCGGCGTGCTGGCACTGGTCGTGCGGCGGGCCCGCTCGCTGGCCCGCGTCGACAGTTGCGTCCTGGTGACCGCCGTGACGCTGACGCTCTGCGCGTGGGCGATGAACCACGGCGGCAGCGACGAGGCGATCCTCACCACCCAGGCCGCCCGTGAACTGATCGCCGGGCACCCGGTGTACGGGCAGCCGTGGCCGTGGCTCTTCGGCCACGGCGTCGCCCTCACTCCGACGGTCACGGGCGGCTACGACTTCACCTACGGCTATCCGCCGCTGACACCGCTGCTGACGGCGCCGCTGCTGTGGCTGGGGCACGGTGCCCTGCCCGCGACGGTCGTGAGCACGGCCGCGCTCATCGTCGGCGCCGTCACGCTGTGGCGGATGCTGCCCACGCCGTGGCGGTCGGCGGCCACCATGGCCTGCCTCGGCTTCGGGTTCCTGCCGTCCTACGGCCGCCTCGGCTATCCGGCGATCGTGGCGCTGGCCCTGCTGGTGCCGGTGGTGGTGCGGTGGCCGCGGCTCGGGCGGGGCGGGCGGCTCGGGGTGGACGGGCTGGCGCGGGCGGCGTGTCTGGGGGCGGCGTGCGCGGCGCAGCAACTGCCGTGGTTCGTGGCGCCGTTCCTGCTGGCCGGGGTCTACGCCGTGCGGCGCGGGGAGCTCGGGGCGCGGGCGGCGGCGCTGGTGGTGGCGCGGCTCGCCGGGGCCGCCGGGGTGGTCTGGCTGCTGGTCAACACGTACTTCCTGGTGAGCGAGCCGGGCACCTGGATCCGGGGGGTCGCGCTGCCGCTGACGCAGGGTGCGGTGATCCACGGACAGGGCGTGGTCGGCGTCTCGCTGTACTTCACCGACGGCAGCGACCGGCTCGACTGGTACTCCCACGCGAGCATGCTGCTGGCGGCGGGGCTGCTGGCGCTGTTCGTGTTGTTCGTTCGGCGGCTGGGGCCCGCGGCGACCGTTCTGCCGTGGTGTGCGTTCTTCCTGGCCACGCGGTCCCAGGACGGCTACTACGTGATGATGACGCCGCTGTGGCTGGCGGCGGCGGTGACCGCGCCGGCGGCGGAGTTCGCGACCGCCTGGCAGCCGCGTCCGGGGATCCTGTCCCGGCGCCCGGCACGTGTCGCGGCGGCCGTGCTCCTGCTCACGCCGGCTCTGGCGAGCGCGGCGTGGGCGGCGACGGGGACGCCTCCGCTGCGCCTGCGGGTGGTGTCCGCGCGATGGGCGGCGCCGACGGCCGTGAGTCGCCTCGACGTCGAGGTCGGCAACGCGGGGGCCGCCGCCCTCGCGCCGCACTTCACGCTCACCACGGGGCAGGGCATGAGTCAGTACTGGACGGTCGTACGGGGTCCGGCCACGCTGCCCGCTCACGCTACGGCCCGCTATGAACTCCGGCCGCCCACGGGGAGGTTCAGGCTCCCCCGTCCGGGCGTACGGATCCGGTTGCGGGCCTTCACGGCCGTACCGCAGACGCTGTCGAGCGCCGACGTCAGGCTGCCGCGGTCCGGGTGAAGCGGAGCGTGCCGGCGACCGTGGTGAGGCCGCGCATCATGCCGAGCTGGTTCCAGCCCATGCCGAACTGGTCGCGGTCCACGGTGAACTCGGCGTCCAGGGTGAGCGACTCGGTGTCCGCGCCGACGAGGCGGGCGGTGAAGGTCTTGGGGCGGCTGATGCCGCGGACGGTGAGCTGGCCGACGATGTGCACGCCGTCGCCGTCGCGCAGCTCGGCGCTGCGGACCGAGAAGGTGATCTCGGGGTGGTGGGCGGCGTCGAAGAAGTCGGCGGAGCGCAGGTGCTCGTCGCGCTTGGCGCTGCGGGTGTCCAGGGAGGTGGCGTCAAGGGTGATCGTGCCGACGGCGGAGCCGTCGGAGCGCACCTCGCCATGGCCGGTGACGGCGTCGAAGGTGCCCTTGACGGTCATCAGACCCCAGAACGTCTTGTGCCGGACGGCGACGGTGGAGGCGCTGGAGTCGAGCTGCCAGGTTCCGGTTTCGACGGCAACGGTCATGATCTTTCACTCCTGGGCATCGGGGCGTCATCGAGGGTGGTCCGCATTTGTCGTCCAAATTTGGATGACCCCACGCTAGCTGATACTCCAATTTTGAACAACAGCTACACTCGAAATCATGGCCGACCTCCCCGAATGCCCCTCCGCCTCCGGCGACGGACTCCTGCCCGTCGAACTGCACGCCTGGATGCTGATGCTGGCCGCGACAGGGGCCGTCGAGCAGGAGCTGCGCGGCATCGTCAAGGAACGGCTGGACATCTCGCACGACGAGTTCCTGATCCTGTGCCTGCTCGCCGGGGACCCCGGTGAGGCGCTGCGCATGACGCGGATCGCCGAGCTCCTGGGTCGTCCGAAGACCCGGCTCACCTACCAGATCGCCTGCCTCCAGCACTCCGGCCTGGTCACCCGCAAGTCGGTCTGCGGCGACAAGCGGGGCGTCGAGGTCGTCCTCACCGAGAAGGCGCGGAGCCTGCTCAAGGAGGCTTCCGGGGTTCTCGCCAAGACGGTCAAGGAAGCGCTGGCACGGTTCATGGGCCCCACCCAGCGCGAGGCGATGTGCGCGCTGATGCCCGACTTCGCGGCCGAGGCCACTCCGGAGTAGCGGGCTGTACGGGCGCGTTCCGGCCGGACGGGAGGGCGGCGGGGGCGGGAGCGGGCTTGGGCCCACACTCCCGTCCGCCGCCTCGGCGTGACGCTGCCGGTCAGGCGGTAGGCGCCCCCGTGAGGACCTCCACCTTGCCCGAGTCGAGCGAGTAGTAGGCGCTGACCACGGCCAGGTTGCCCTTCTTCACGAGCGGGGCGAGATCCGCGTTGGTCCGCAGGTCGGCGGAGGTCTGCGTGATGTGGACGCGGGTCATGGCGTCCACCGGGTCCGCGTGCTTCTGCTTGGAGACCTCCTCGTACGCCGGGCGCAGGGCTTCGGCGATCGACTGGAGGTTGCCCGGCAGCGGCTTGTTGTCCTTGAGCGCCGTGTAGGCCGCCTTGACGGCGCCGCAACGCTGGTGCCCGAGGACGACGATCAGCGGGGTCCCCGCGGTCATGGGCCCGTACTCGACGGAACCGGTGACCACCGGGGCGACCACCTGGCCGCCGGTGCGCATCACGAAGAGGTCGCCGATCCCGGTGTCGAAGAGGAGCTCCGGCGGCACACGGGAGTCGATGCACGAGAGTATGACGCCGTAGGGCTTCTGCTCCTCGGCGACGAACTGCCGCCGCTTGGCGTCACGGTCGGGGTGCTGAAGCGTCTCGTTCACCCAGCGCTTGTTGCCGTCCATCAGCCGCGCGAAGGCCGCCCACGGAGAGTCCGGCCGTGCGCCCGCCGCGGCGGAGGGGGTCGCAGGCGCTCCCACCGCCGTCGCCTTCGGCGCCGCGCTGGTGTCCGACTTCGACGAACAGCCGGTGATCACCGCGGCGGAGGCCAGCAGCCCTCCGGTGAGAAACGCCCGGCGCTGCGGTCGTGTGGCACTACCCATGACGCTCTTCCCTTCTGCTGTTCCCCCTGGTGGGGCGAGTGATTCCACTGTCGCGAAGGGGTGGTTAAGGCCCGTACAGGGCTGGTGCAGCGCACGAGAAGCAGGCGTCCAAATCACGGAGAGTCGAAGGGCGGTCGGCCGAACGTTCCCCTGGCGACCGGCGTCACAGCGGTAGCCGAACGCGAAGGGACTGCCTCCATGACCGCCATGACCGCCGTGACCGCCGCACCCGCAACCGCCCGCGCCGTGTTCAAGGCCGCACTGATCGCAGGGTCGCTCTGCGCGATCGCCGCCTGCGGCACCGAGGAGCCGGCACCGGCCTCCCACCAGGACCGATGGCGGGAGCCGGCGTCGTACACCTACACGCTCCGGTCGAGCGAGGGCGAGCGGGCGGCACCTTCCGGATCACCGTCCGCGACGGCACCGTGGCCGAGGCGACGGGCCTCGACGACAGCGGGCGGCGCGTGGTCGCGGACCTTCCCGACGCGGTGCCGACCATCGGAGAACTCCTCGCCGAACTGGAACAGGCGCGACGGGAGGACGCCGACACGGCCGAGGCGGAGTACGCGCCCGACGGGCACCCGGTGCGGATCTCCCTGGACTGGGAGGAGAACGCGATCGACGACGAGGCCCGTTACGTCATCACCGCCTACGAACCGGCCGACGGCCGACGCGGATCGGCCGGGATCGAGGCTCCCACCGGAGATCTCACGGGAGGCGGCGCGGCTGTTCTGGGAGCAGGGCGTGGCCGCCACGAGCGGTGATCAGATCACGGCGGCGCTCCCTCGAAGCCCATCTGGCCGCGGAACCGACCCGGCTTCGCGCGACACGATTCACACCAGTTCGGGTTGCGGATCCGGCTGCAACACCGGCGCGGCCTTCGGCTCCCACATTCTGCTGGTCCGTACGAAACCAAGGATCACCGAAGCCATCGCCAGCAGGAGAAGCGGCCCGAACACCCAGGGATGGCCGGCCATTTCCACCGGCAGAAAGCGATAGGACACCAGGAGCGCGGCAAAGACCGTCGCGCCATGGGCGACCAGTTGGATTCCCGATCGATCCCAGCCGCGCGCCTGCGAGCGCAGAGCCGCCTCGATGGTGAGCGCGAACACCACGCCGGCCACCAGATCCACGCCGTAGTGGTAGCCGAATCCCAGCGTGGCGCCGAGCGTGGCGAGCAGCCAGAAGGCGCCCGCGAATCGCAGCATCCGTGGCCCCCCGCGGGAGTGAACGAAGATCGTGACGGCCCACGCCGTGTGCAGGCTGGGCATGCAGTTGCGCGGAGTGATCCCGTCGTACGGCATCGGGTGCGGGGCACTGAGCGGCGGTGCCGTCTCCGGCCACAGGTTGGCCACCGCCCAGTGCCCACCGCCGGTGCCGAAGGCGCCGGTGCCATAGGCGAAGACGGGTCCGACCACCGGGAAGATCATGTAGAAGGCCGGCCCGACGAGGCCGATCACCAGGAAGGTGCGCACGAGATGGTGGGCCGGGAACCGGCGCTCGGCCGCCACGTGCCGTAGCTGGTACAGCGCGATGACGACCGCGGCCACCGCGAGCTGGACGTAGACGAAGTCGAGAACATGAGGGCCGACCGGTGCGGTGGCCCTGACGATCCGGCCCACCACCCATGACGGGTTGCCCAGCGCGTGATCGGCGACGGCCAGATACTGGTCGAGCACTGTCGGGCGGGTCTTCGAAGTGATCAGCAGCCAGGTGTCACCGGTCTTGCGGCCGGCCACCAGCAGCAGCGCCAGCCCGACGCCCTTCAGCAGCAGGGCGCGTTCCGCGCCGGTGCGGCGGGTGACCGCGATGACCGCACAGCCCAGGATCACCCACAGGGCGCCGTTGCCGAAGGGATGCCCTTCGGTCACCTTGATGTCGGCCGCCCACCGCACCAACAGGATGGTGAGGTCGATACCGATCGCGGCACCCATCGCGATCAGCCGTTGCCGCCAGGTGAACACCACCATCAGCAACGCCATACTGGCGTACAGGAGGAAACCCGATTTAGGCGGGAATATCACCTCTTGCAGCTGATTGGTGAGGGGACCCGGCAGGCCGTAGCGGCGCGCCGCCATCTCCAGCGCGACGAGGAATCCGACGGTTACCGCACCCGCCGCGACCCACAGGATCACCCGTGGCTGACACCACGCGGCGACTGGGCTTATGCGTCTTATTCGCGAGAATATCCGCGATGATATCTTTATCAATTATTTGGTCGATTTGCTATATATTGATGGAATAGGCGTGATCGTTAGGTCGATCATGTTATCGGAATGGCTTTCATGGGGATACGACGCGAACCGGCCCCTCAGGGGTTGACGGTGCGGTCAGCAGCGCTCGGGGGCGGGGCGCTGCCCTGAGGCGTCGGGGAGGGGGTCCTTCCGGCGCGCCGGGTGTCGCCGGCGCCGGTCCCGCACCGGCCAGCAAAGGACATATGCGGTGGATACGACGACGAAGCCCAGCCGGATCAGGCCGCGGGCCGCGTCGTCGGGGACGACGAACACGGTGCCGTACAGGGTGATCAGTGCGATCCAGCTCCACCAGGGCACCAGGCGCCGCTGCCCGATCACGTCCCACAGCAGTGTGCCCAGCAGGACGGAGGCGGTGTAGTACGTGTAGACGCTGGGGTCCAGGGCGATCCGGGCGTTGGCACCGAGCAGGACGACGGCCGGCCAGCGGCCTCGCCAGACCGCGACGCAGCCCAGCGCCAGCCCCAGTGCCGCCTGTGCGGGCCGGTCCCAGGGAGGGGTCTGCGGATCGTCGACGCCGAGCCAGCGCAGCGCGGACGCGGGCTGGTTGGGGATGGTGAACTCGGCCGCGGCGAACGACTGCGGGGCGCCGAGGAGGAACGGCAGCCAGACGACCGCGACCAGGGCGGCGCACCACAGACCCGCGCGCAGCCACTGCCGTCTCGGCAGTGCGAGCAGCAGCGGCAGGAAGGCCAGCGCGGTCGGTTTGGAGTCCATGGCCAGGGCCAGGAAGACGCCCGTCGCGGCGGCGTTGCCGCGGGTGAGGGCGCGTACCGCCAGGGTCGTGAAGAAGAGGGCCAGTACGTCGTCGAGGTGGCCGAAGCGGACGGCGACCTCGATCCACATCGGGATGAAGGCCAGCCCCGCGATCAGCACCCGCTGCCGCAGCCGCTGGTGATTGGTGCCGGTCCCCAGGAAGTGCCAGGCGGCGCTGCGTCCGGCCACCACCAGGATCAGCAGGCCGAGCAGGGACATCACAGCGGCGGCCAGGAACTGCCCGACGGCTTCGGGAAAGGGGTGGAACAGTCCCGCGGCGAGGAAGCTGACCGGACCCATCTGGAGCTCGGGGTGGTGGGCGTACAGGTTCAGACCGCCATCCGGCCTGCCCGAGCCCGCGTAGAGCAACTCCCCACCCGTACGCAGATAGTGCCAGGAGAAGCCCCCGTTCGGCTGGACCACGGCGAACCACACCATGGTCCAGGCGGCGAGCAGCACCAGGTGCATCCGCTGGCTGATGGCCGACACGCTGTGTCCCTCCCGATTCCTGACGCCCCGCACGGTGCCCTCAGCTCGTGCGCCCCTCCTTGAGATGGCGGAAAGGCAAGGCAGGTTGGGTGCGAGGGGGGAGAGAGAAGCGTCCGCCCGGTACGCCGGCCGGACGGGATTGTGCGTGATCGGTAACAGACGGATCCTTCGGCCGCCTTCCTCCCTCTTGCCGGATGCACAGGCTCCACAGCGACGGCAAGGAACAGAAGACATGGTGCGAAGCGGCGGACGGGGATGGTACGGCAAGGTGCTCGCGGCGGCGCTCGGGGTGACCGCGGTGGCCGCGGCGACCTCGTTCTGGAGCGCTCGACTCGGGCCCACCGAGGAAAAACCCGCCCAGGCGGCCGTCTCGGCGCCTGCCGCCAAGTCGCCCGCTCAGCCGCAGGGCCGCAAGACGGCGCCCGTGTCGGCGGAGATCGCGCATGCCTCGGACGGCGGCGCCCACAGCGTCAACATCACCATCGACGACGGGCCGGACCCCGTCTGGACACCGCAGGTGCTGGAGGTGCTGCGGGACAACGGGGTGAAGGCCACGTTCTGCATGGTGGGCACGCAGGCCCGGGCACACCCGGACCTGGTCAAGGCGGTGGTGGCGGCCGGGCACCGGCTGTGCGACCACACGGTTTCGCACGACGTCACCATGGACCGTAAGTCCGAGTCCTACCAGTCACAGCAGATCCTGGACGCCGAGCGCATGATCACCGAGGCCTCCGGGGGCGTCCGCCCGATGTACTACCGAGCCCCGGGCGGTGCCTTCACCCCCTACAGCCGCCACGTCGCCGCGTCCCGTGGAATGCGCCCCCTCGGCTGGAACATCGACTCCAAGGACTTCGAGCGCCCCGGCACCCAGGCGATGGTCGCCACCGTCAAGAACGAGATCTCCAACGGCCCGACCCTCCTTTTCCACGACGCGGGGGGAGACCGCTCCCAGACCGTGGCCGCCCTGCGCGAGGTCCTGCCGTGGCTGAAGGAACAGGGCTACTCCTTCGGCTTCCCCGTGCGCTGACCTCGGCGGCAGTTGCCCGATGGTGTGCGGCAGGCGGACCGGCCGCCTGGCAGGCGGCTGGTCCGCGAGGGCGATCGGAACGATCAGGACGCGTCTCCGCGGGACGGAGACACCACCTCGCACCGCCGCGAGGACGCCGGCAGCGTGGGCAGGTCGCGATGGAGCACAGCGGTGGCGCGTACCGGGGCAGTCGTCCGTACGGCCGCCGTCGTGAGGGCCCCTGAGGGCTTGTGCGTGTGCCGCTCACCGAGGCTGTCGTCGATACGCACGATGAACCCGGTGGTCCTGCCCGCCGGCTCAGCCGGATCCATCATTCCGGCCACCGCCGAGAGTTTCTCGTACAGCGTCCTGCCCTGAGCGGCGCGCGCCGGGTCGTCGGACCTGGTGACGGTACGCAGCGCGTCCAGGATCCGCACCAGGTTGTGCCCCGAGACGAACACGTCCTGCATCCCGTCGGCACCCTTGGTGATGCGGCCCTTCGGCAGGTTCGGACCGGCGGTGAACAGGGCCAGGTGCCTGCCGTCAGGACCGGCCCGGTTCCCCGCGTCGTACGTGCTCTGGGACCAGAACGGCTTCCACACCCCGAAGGCCGCGCGCGCCATGAAGGTCCAGGTGTCCTCGTGGCAGCGCAGCGTGACGTAGGAGATGCCCGCCAGTCGCCGCATCACCTCGCCGTGCCGGGTAGCGGAGACCTCGTTCGCGGCACGTGCGGCGAGGTCCACGGCTCGGTCCTCCTCGCGCCACCGCTCTTCCTGCTGCCAGCGGCGGTTTGCCAGGTCCCGCTTGTGCCGGCGGCTTTCCACGAACTGTTCGACAAGGGCTTTGAGCACGACAGGGTCACTCCCCGCCCGGCCTGGTCGAGGGCTTCGTCCTGCATGTCATCAGCTCCGCGGACAAGGCGTTCCGCCGGAATACGGCCTGGTCAAGGTCTTCGAGGAGCAAAGGCGAACTCATACTGTCTGAAACGCGCCAGAGACCTTCAAGACACGCTGCCGTGGCCCTGCGCGCCGAGACGGGCTCAGTGGGCGAACACCGTGCTGGCCAGGGCCACATGGACGGCCGTGCCGCCGAGGATGCTGAGCAGGGCGTTGCGGCGCCACAGGTGCAGGCCGACGGTGACGGCCAGGGCCGTGAGCGGGGCCAGGGCGCGCGTCTCGGAGAGGCGCAGATCGCGCAGGCAGTAGACGACCAGGATCACCATGACGCCGGCGGGCATGCGGCTGCCGAGGAACTGGACGGCCGCGCTCGCGCGCAGCGGGGCGAGGGCGACGAAGGGCAGGGCGCGCAGGGCCCACGTGACGGCGGCGGCCACGAGGACAGCGGCGACGGCGTAGAAGGTGTCAGGCACGGCTCGGCCTCCTGGTGGTCGTGACATGGCGGGTGAGGAGCCCGGCGGTGAACAGGGCGAACGCGGCCAGGAGCATCTGCCCGGGGCGCAGGAGCAGGGCGGCCACAGCGCTGAGCAGGGCGAACGCGGGGGTGGACAGATCGCCGCGGAGGTCCTTGAGGGCGTCGAGCGCGAGGACGGTGAACAGGGCGGTCAGGGCGAAGTCCAGGCCGGTGACGCTGTCCGGAACGAGAGAGCCGAGCAGAGCTCCGGCGGTCGCGCTGCCGGCCCAGTACAGGTGCATGAAGAGCTGTAGCCACAAGATGCGCCGACCGGACCAGGATTGGGCCTTCTCGCCGGCGGTCAGGGCGTATGCCTCGTCACTCAGCGCAAAGGTGCCGTATGCCTTCCCCAGGCGTCCCCTCATCCGGTGCAAGGGGAAGGACAGCGTGTAGAAGACGTGCCGGATGTTCACCATGAACGCGGTCCCCGCGATGGCGGCCGGCGGCGCGGCGGCAGCGACCATGCCGATCAGCAGGAACTCGAACGATCCACCGTAGACGAGCGCGGCGGACAGGCCCGCCCACCACCAGTCGAGGCCCGACTGGACGACCAGTGCCCCGAAGGCGAGCCCGAGCGGGACGAAGCCCAGTCCCACCGATGCCGAGTCGCGGAAGGCGGAACTCACCTCGGAGGGTGTCCGTGGACGAGGAGCGGGGGCGGGAGCGGGAGCGGACCGCGACGGGTCACCGGCAGCGGTAGGACTTATGGGCATGGAGATATTTTAGGAAAGACTCCGCCTCATATGGTTGCGGATTATGGCTCTATGATCTCTGAATGAGTAATAAAGTGAGCATGGATGCCTTGGACCGAGACATTCTGTTTCATCTGCGAAAGGACGGGCGGCTGAGCAACGTCGAGCTGGCCAAGCGGGTCGGCCTGACCCCGCCGCCCTGTCTGCGCCGGGTGAAGCGCCTGGAAGAGGCCGGGGTCATCGCCGGCTACCGGGCCGTCATCGATCCCGAAGCGCTGGGCCGAGGGCTGGAAGTCCTCGTCGACGTCGAGGTCAGCGCCACGGACCGTAGGACCTTCGAGGATTTCGAGAACACCGTGGCCTCGTACGAAGAGGTCATCGAGTTCCGTCGGATGTACGGCCGCCCCGACTACTTCCTCCGCGTGGCCGTGGCCGACCACGCCGCCTACGAAGCCTTCCTCACGGGCAGGCTCAGCGGCCTGCCCGCCGTCCTGCGCCTGGAATCCCATCTCACCATGAAGAAGATCAAGACGAACGACTGAGCCCGGAGCCCTGCTCGCTTGTCACACGGGGATGAAATTCCGTTCCGGAGGACTCAACTCCCCCACAGGCGCGGGTGATTCGCTCAGACATTCGCCCCCGCGCTGCCATATTCGACAACCACTTCGGAGGTGGTTGTGACGAAAGAGGCGACGACATCCGGTCCGGCGCAGGGCGTCGCGCACGCGCCCCAGGGCACCGTGGAACGCATCACCGACCTGGCCCGCCGCCGTGAGCAGGCCCTGGCACCGGGCGGGGCGAGGAGGCGAGGGAGGTTCGGGGCCCGGGAGCGCATCGAGCGGCTGGTGGACCAGGGATCCTTCACCGAGACCGGCCTGTTCGTGCGGGCGCGGCCTGCCGGCGACGGCGGCCGACGGCCCTACGGCGACGGGGTGGTCACCGGCTACGGCACGGTCGACGGGCGCCGGGTGTGCGTGTTCGCGCAGGACTCCGCGGTCTTCGGCGGCAGCATGGGCGAGGCGTTCGGCGAGAAGACCGTCGCCCTCATGGACCTCGCCCTGAAGACCGGCTGCCCGGTCGTCGGGCTCAACGACGGCGGCGGCGCCCGTATCCAGGAGGGCGTCGCCTCACTCGCCCTCTATGCCGAGCTGGTGCGGCGCAACGTGCAGGCGTCCGGGGTGATTCCGCAGATCTCGGTCGTCCTGGGGCCGTGTGCGGGCGGGGCGGCCTACTCCCCCGCGATCACCGACTTCACGGTGATGGTCGACGGCGCCTCGCACATGTTCGTCACCGGCCCCGACGTCATCGAGACGGTCACCGGCGAGCGCGCCACCGCCGAGGAACTGGGCGGCGCCCGCACCAGCAACACCGTCAACGGCAACGCGCACTTCCTCGCCGCCGACGAGGAGGACGCCCTGGACGTCGTACGCGATCTGCTGTCGTATCTGCCGGCCAACAACCTGGAGCGGCCCCCGGAGTACGCGCCCGGCGAGGCCCTCGAACGAGACCTGCTCGACTCCGTCGTCCCGGACCGGCTCGGGCATGCCTACGACATGCGGGAGATCCTGCGGGCGGTGGTGGACGACGGTGAACTGCTGGACGTGCAGGAGCTGTTCGCGCCGAACATCATCTGCGCGCTGGCCCGCGTCGAGGGCCGGTCGGTCGGCGTCGTCGCCAACCAGCCGCTGCACGCCGCAGGGGTCCTCGACATCGACGCCTCCGAGAAGGCCGCGCGTTTCGTACGGTTCTGCGACGCGTTCGGCATTCCGCTGCTGACCTTCGCCGACGTCCCGGGCTATCTGTCCGGCGTACGGCAGGAGCGGGGCGGCATCATCCGCCGCGGCGCCAAGCTGCTGTACGCCTACGCCGAGGCCACCGTCCCCAAGGTCACCGTCGTGGTGCGCAAGGCGTACGGCGGCGGGTACGCGGTGATGGGCTCCAAGCACCTCGGGGCCGACATCAACCTCGCCTGGCCCACCGCGCGCATCGCCGTCATGGGCGCCGAGGGGGCGGTGGGCGTCCTGCACCGGCGTGAGCTGGCCGCCGCCGACGATCCCGAGGCGCTGCGCGCCCGCCTGGTCGCCGCGTACGAGCGCACCCACGGCACGCCCTACCTCGCCGCCGAACGCGGATACGTCGACGCCGTGATCGCCCCGCGCGACACCCGCGACCACATCTGCCGTGCCCTGAACACCCTGCACGGCAAACGCGCGCCGCTGCCGCAGCGCCGGCACGGCAACATCCCGCTCTGATCCCGTCCCCGCAGGCGCGTCCCCCCATACCGCGACGTCAGGAGCCACACCCCATGGACAGCCGCCGCCCCCCACTCACGCCCGCGTGCCGGACCCTGCCCGAGTACGTGCGGCACTGGGCCGAGGCCACCCCCGACCGCCGGGCGTTCACCTTCGTCGAGTACCCCGCGCCCCACTCACGCGGCGTCCACCGCACCCTGACCTGGCGCCGCCTTGACCTGCGGGTGCGTGCGCTCGCCGCCCGCCTCGCCGAGGAGGCCGAACCGGGCGCGCGGGTCGCGTTGTCGTGTCCGCAGGGCACGGAGTACGTCACCGGGTTCCTGGCGGCGCTCGCGGCGGGGATGGTCGCCGTGCCGCTGTATCCGCCCGGCCTGCCCGGGCACGCGGACCGGCTCTCGGGTGTCCTGGCCGACGCCCTCCCCGCGGCCGTCGTGACCACGAGTCGGGTGCGGGAGGAGGTACGGGAGTTCTGTGCGCGTGCGGTCGGTGACGGCGGTGGCCCAAAGGCGCGGACGCGGATCGTCTGTGCCGACGAGGTGCCGGACGACGACGCCCGGGGCTGGCGGCCGGTCGACCCGGACGCCGGGGCGACCGCCTATCTCCAGTACACCTCCGGTTCGACGCGTGCTCCGGCGGGTGTGGAGATCACCCACGCCAACGTCGTCGCCAACGCCCGGCAGGGGCTGTCCGCCTACGGGGTCGACACGCATCCGGTGACCTTCGTGGGCTGGCTGCCGCTCTACCACGACATGGGGCTGGTGCTCAGTGTCGCCGCGCCCGTGGTGCGCGGTGCGCTGACGGTGCTGATGGACCCGGCCGCCTTCCTGAACGAGCCCGTGCGCTGGCTCCGGCTGCTCGGCGCCCATCCGCGAGCCATGAGCGCCGCGCCCAACTTCGCGTACGACTACTGCGTCGGCGCGGTGTCCGACGGCCAGAAGGCGGACCTCCGCCTCGACGGTGTCGCCGCGCTGATCAACGGCAGTGAACCCGTCCGCCCGGGCACGGCCGACCGCTTCCACGCCGCCTTCGCCGACCAGGGCCTGCCCGCCACGGCCCACTGTCCCTCGTACGGACTCGCCGAGGCCACCGTCTTCGTCAGTGCCGCCCGGCCCGGTGAGCCGCTCGGCCGGTTCGCTCTGGACCGCGACGCCCTGGCCGCCGGGAAGGCCCTGCCCGCGCGGCCCGACGACCCCAGGGCCGTGCTGCTGGCGGGCTGCGGCAGCCCGGCGGGCCAGCGGGTCCGGATCGCCGACCCCGTCACCCGTGCCGTCCTGTCCGAGGGGGAGGTCGGGGAGATCTGGGTGCAGGGGCCCAACGTCGGCCGCGGTTACTGGAACCGGCGGGAGGAGAGCGAGCGGGTCTTCGGGGCCGGGTTCGCCGGCGCCTCGGACGCGCCGTGCGGCCGGTGGCTGCGTACCGGCGACCTGGGCGCGCTGCTGGACGGGCAGTTGATCGTCACCGGGCGGCTGAAGGACCTCGTCATCGTCGACGGCCGCAACCACTACCCGCAGGACCTGGAGGCCACGGCCCAGGAAGCCCATGCGGCACTGCGCCGTGACCGGCTCGCCGCCTTCGCCGTGCCCGGTGCCACGGGAGAACGGGTGGTCGTGGTGGCCGAGCACATACGGACCGTGTCCCTGGCCGAACTCGATGTGCGGGCCGTGGTGCGGGCCGTGCGCGGCGCGGTCTCCGGGCGGCACGGGCTGCGGCTCGCCGACGTCGTGCTGGTGCCGCCGGGCACGGTCGCCCGCACCTCCAGCGGCAAGGTGTCACGGGCTCTGACCCGGGCACGGTACCTGGACGGTGCGTACGCGCGGGGCGGCGACGCGGCGCACGGCGACCCCTCGGCCGGAACACCACCGGCCGACGCCTCGGCCGGTACCACGTCGAGGGCCGCGGGATGAGGGGCGTCGACGCGGCGGCGCTGCGTCGGGTGATCGCCGAGCGGGTGGCCTCCTGGCACGGCACGGCTCCCGAAGACGTCCCGATGGACCAGCAGCTCGCGGATCTCGGCATGTCCTCACGGGACGCGGTCGCCCTGGCCGGGGAGCTGTCCCGCGCCACGGGCTGCGAACTTCCGCCGACCCTGCTGTGGGAGGCGTCGACCGGGGAGGCACTGGTGGCGCGGCTGTGCGGTACGGCCCCGGGGCCGGCGCCGCTCGTCATGGCGCCCGGCTCGGACGGTTCGCCGGGCGAGCCCGTCGCGGTCATCGGCGTCGGCTGCCGGCTGCCCGGCGGCGTGCACGGGCCGGGCGACTACTGGCGGCTGCTGTGCGAGGGCGTGGACGCCATCCGGCGCGTGCCCGAGGACCGCTGGCGGGACTTCACCGCCTTCCCGCCCGCCGACGCGCATCCCTACGGCGGTTACCTCGACGACATCGCCGGGTTCGACGCGGACTTCTTCCGCATCACTCCGCGCGAGGCCGCGGTGATGGACCCCCAGCAGCGGATCCTGCTGGAGGTCGTCCACGAGGCGCTCGACCACGCCGCCGTCCCGGCCGGGACCCTGGCGGGCACCGCGACCGGCGTCTTCGTCGGGGTCTCCGCCCCGGAGTACGGGCAGTTGACCGGCGCCGATCCCGACGCCGTCGACCCGTGGGCCCCCGCCGGCGCGGCCCTGAGCGTCACCGCGGGCCGGCTGGCGTACGTCCTGGACACGCGCGGGCCCTGCCTCGCCGTGGACACCGCCTGCTCGTCGTCGCTGGTCGCGGTGCACCACGCCTGCGTCAGCCTGCGGGCGGGTGAGAGTGACACGGCGATCGCCGCCGGCGTCAACCTGCTGCTGTCGCCCGCCGTCACGGTCGCCTTCCGGCGGGCGGGTGCCCTCGCACCGGACGGGCGGTGCAAACCGTTCTCGGCGGCGGCCGACGGCATCGGGCGCGGCGAGGGCTGCGCGGCCGTGGTCCTCAAGCGGCTGTCCCAAGCCGAGCGCGACGGCGACCGGGTGCTGGCGGTGATCCGTACCACGGCCGTCAACTCCGACGGCCGGTCCAACGGCCTCATGGCCCCCAACCCGGCAGCCCAGCGAGCCCTGCTGGAGACGGCCTACGCGCGGGCCGGGCTCGCCCCGGCGCACGTCGACCACGTCGAGGCGCACGGCACCGGCACCCCGCTGGGCGACCCGATCGAGGCGGGCGCGCTCGGCGCGGTCCTCGGGCCCGGCCGCGACCCCGACCAGCCACTGCTGCTGGGCTCGGTCAAGGGCAACCTCGGTCACCTGGAGTCCGCCGCGGGAGTGGCCGGCCTGGTGAAGACGGTGCTCGCCCTGCACCACGACCTCATCCCGCCCTCCCTGCACAGCGAGGACGGCAGCGCCCTGCGCGACGACCGGCTGCGCGTCGTGAGTGAGCCCGAGCCGTGGCCCCGCTACGGTGGCACCGCCACCGCCGGAGTCTCCGGATTCGGGTTCGGCGGCACCAACGCCCACGCCGTGCTGGAGGAATGGCGGCCCGTCGGCCCGCCCTCACCTCCCACCGACGAACCCGCGGCCCGTCTGCACGTCCTCTCCGACGCCGACACCGAGCGGATCCGCGACACCGCGGCCCGGCTCTCCGCATGGCTCCGCACCCCCGAGGGGCACGCCGCCCACCCCGCCGACGTGGCGCGCACGCTCGCCGGGCGCACCGGCCGCGGGCCCGTACGCGCCGCGGTGGTGGCCCGGGACCGTGCCGAACTCGCCGACGCGCTGGACGAGTTGGCGGCCGGTCGCCCGGACGGGCGGGTCACGACCGGTGACCGGGATCGTGTGGGGCCCGGAACGGTGTGGGTCTTCTCCGGGTACGGCACGCAGTGGCCCGGCATGGGACGCCGGCTGCTCGCCGAGGAACCCGCGTTCGCCGCCGCCGTGGAGAAGCTCGACCCGCAGCTCGCCGCGGAGTGCGGCGGCCTGTCGCTGTACGACCAGCTGGCGTCCGGCACCGGCCTGGACCGTCTGGAGACCGCCCAACCCCTGCTGTTCGGCGTGCAGTTGGCGCTCGCCGAACTGTGGCGCTCCTACGGCGTCGAGCCCGCGGCCGTGATCGGCCACTCCATGGGCGAGGTGGCGGCGAGCGTGTGCGCCGGTGCCCTGGACGTGGCGGACGGGGCGCGTGTCGTCGCCGTACGCGCTCGGCTGCTGAGCGGGCTGCGGGGCGGTGCGATGGCCGTGGCCGACCTGGACGACTCCGAACTCGACCGCCTGGCACGGGACTTCCCGGGAGTGCAGGTCGCCGTTCACTCCTCGCCGCGGCAGAAGGTCGTGACCGGAGCGGGGCAGGCGGTGGACCGTCTGGTGAGCCGTCTGGAGCAGGAGGGCCGGACCGTCCGGGCGATGCGGGTCGTGGGCGCCGGGCACTCCCCGCAGGTCGACGCGCTGCTGCCGCGGCTGACCGATGCGCTGGCCGGTGTGCGGGGGCGCCGGGCGCGCGTCCCCGTGTACTCCACCGTTCTCGACGACCCACGCGGGCAGAGCGCGTTCGACGCCGCCCACTGGGCCGCCAACCTGCGGCGGCCGGTGCGCCTGGACCGAGCTCTCGCGGCAGCGGCGGCCGACGGACACACCGCGTTCGTCGAGATCTCACCCCATCCGGTGCTCACCGGAGCCGTCACCGACTCGGCGCCCGGCGCGCTCGCCCTGGCCACGCTGCGCCGGGACGCGGACGGATCGGCGGCGTTCACCGGGCAGTTGGGCGCCCTGTACACGGCGGGGCAGCGGCTGCCGCTGCCGCCCGGCCGGGTCATCGACCTGCCCGGTCCGCGCTGGCGGCATGTGCGGCACTGGTGGACGGACGGGAGGGCGGACAGGAGGGCGAGAGCGGTGGGCGGGCCCGCCGGGTCGCGGGCGACGGGTGAGCCGGCGTCGGCCGGACGGCAGGTCGGGGCAGTACCGGCCACCGACAGCCACCCGCACCCGCACTCGCACTCGCGCCCGGCGGAGCACTCCCCCCTCCTGGCCCGCCTGATGCACCACATCGCCGCCGTGACCGGACACCCGCCGACCCGCCTCACCCCCACCGCCGCGCTCGCCGACCTCGGCCTGGACTCCCTGATGGCGATCCGGGTCCGAACGGCCGTCGAGCGCGAGTTCGGTGTCGAACTGCCCCTGCGCGACCTGCTCGGCGCCGGCACCGTCGCGGAAGCCGCCGACCGTATCGAGCAGGCCCTCCCCGGGTCGGCCGGTGGCGCGTCCCCGCGTCCCTTGCGCGCCACCGGCTCCCGGCCCCCGCTGTTCCTCGTGCACGCGGCCGGGGGTCCGACCAGCGTGTACCGGGCGCTCGCCGAAGGGCTGGGCGCCGAGCAGCCGGTGTTCGGACTCGACCGGATCGACGAGGCCCGCACGGTGCCGGACAAGGCGCGCCGCTACGCCGAGGCGATCAGTGCCGCGCACCCCGACGGGCCCGTGCTGCTGGGCGGTTGGTCGTTCGGCGGTTTCGTCGCCCAGGAGACGGCACGGCAGCTGGCCGCCGCCGGACGGGACGTACCGCTCGTGGTGCTCATCGACTCCGTACGCCCCCTCCCCCGGCCCGGTCTGACGCCGGCCGACCGGATCCGGGCCCACTTCGAGGGGTTCGCGGGGCACGTCGCCGAAACCTACGGTGTGCGGCTGGAGTTGCCGTACGACGGCCTGGTGGCGATGGACGACGACAGGGACCGTATCGACGCCGTGCTCCGGGCTCTGCGGGCGGCCGCCGACGTGCCGCGCGCCGCGGTGGAGCACCAGCGCGCCTCCTACCTGGACCTGAGGATCGGCGAGGCCCACCGGCCGGGCCGGTACGACGGCCGGGTGCTGCTCTACCGGGCCACCGGACCGGCGCCGCACACGGTGCGCGATCCGGCGTACGAGCGCGACGACGAGGCGCTGGGCTGGGACGAGGTGTGCCCGTGTCTGGAGGTCGTGCGGGTGACCGGACACCATCTGGCGCTGCTCGACCCGCCGTACGTCGACGAGATCGCCTCGCATCTGGACCGGGCGCTCGCCGAGCGCACCCCCGCCCCCTGAACCGGAACCCGAGGAGCCACCATGCCCGACCGCACCACAAGAGTGTCCCGGCGCACCGTCGCCAAGGCGGCGACCACCGCCGGTCTGGCCGCTCTGTTCGGCGCCGCGACCGGCACGGGTCCCGCCCGGGCGGCGACCCGGCTGGGACCGCGCACGTTCGAACTGTCCGTCCCCTCCGCCGCCCTGGGCCGCAGCGCACCGGTGCGGCTGATCCTTCCGTCGGGCTTCGACACGGAGCCGGCCCGGACGTATCCGGTCCTGTATCTGCTGCACGGCGCCCACGACGACCACACGTCCTGGACACGGGAGACGGACATCGAGTCCTTCACCGAGGGCCGCGACCTGATCGTGGCGATGCCGGACGCGGGACCGACCGGCATTCCCAGCGTCTGGCGCGACGGCTCCGACTACGAGGCCTTCCAGGTGAAGGAGGTTCCGGCGCTGCTCGCCCGTGACTACCGGGCCTCCGGCGTACGAGCCGTCGCCGGTGTCTCGACCGGAGGGTACGGGGCGATGGCGCACGCGGCCCGGCATCCGGGAGTGTTCGCCGCGGCGGCCTCCTACAGCGGTGTCCTGGACACCACCGCGCCGGGCGTGCCCGCCATCGTGGACGCGATCGTGGCACGGGAGAACCTGCCGGCCGCCTCCCTGTGGGGCCGTCCGGTCCTGAACCTCCTCACCTGGCAGGACTTCAACCCCCGGGCCCGCGCCGGGGGACTGCGCGGTACCTCCCTGTACGTCTCGCAGGGCAGCGGCCTTCTCGGGGGCGGCGGGGATCCGCTGCCCGGGGTGCTGGAGAGCGCCCTGTGGCCCTCCGCCCACGGCTTCACCGACGCGCTGGCCCGTCTCGGCATCCCGGTGGACCGTCACTTCTATGCGGGCGGAGGACACAGCTGGGCCTACTGGAGAGGGGAGTTCGCCGCGTCGTGGCCGATGCTCGCCCGTGCCCTGGGCGTACCGGAGTGATGTCGGTGCCGTGGGGGCACGGAACGGACCGGAGGGAGCGTCCGTCCAACCAGGGACGCCCCACCCGCCCCACGGGCAACACCGCGCGGGCGAACCGATTCCGGGCGAAAGGAGTGTCCGCGATGGCGTTCCCCGCCCCGCACAGCCCGACGAGCGGTCCCGGTGCCACGCCGGTGCCGGCCGAGCTGGCCGAGCTGCTCCGCGCCCAGCTCGCCGCCGTCGCCGATCAGGTGGAGGCGGAGGTCCGCCGTCAGGTGCCCGAGTACGCGCTGCCGCCCGACGGCCCGTACGGCAGGAATCTGAGGGCCGGGGTGGTGCAGGCGCTGACCCTGTTCGTGGACCACATCGCCGATCCGCGCGACGACGGGGAGTCGATCGCCGCGACGTACAACGCTCTGGGGCGTGCCGTGGCGCAGGAGGGCCGCAACCTGGACGTGCTCCAGTCGGCCCTGCGCGTGGGCGGGATGCACGCCTGGCGGATCATGGGGCGCACGGCGGAGGCGCTCGGGCTGGACTCGACGGTCGTGGCCGCGCTGGGCGAACTCGCGTTCCGGACGGTGCACGAGGTCGCGGAGGCCGCCGCGGCCGGGTTCGCGGAGGAACAGCTGCACAGCTCGGACGAGCTGGAGCGGCGCCGTCGGCAGCTGCTCGACCTGCTGCTGGGTGAGGGCCCGCTGGTCCCGGAGGCGGTCCGGAAGCTGGCGCACAGCGCGCGGTGGACGGTGCCGCGGCAGGTCGCCGTCGTGGCGCTCGCGGGCGCCGCCGAGCGGCACGAGGAGGACCGGCCGCTGGCCACGGCGGGGGCGCTGGTGGACATGGGGTCCCGGCCGCCCCGCATGCTGGTGCCCGATCCCGACGGCTCCGGACGGTGGGCCGGACGCGGGTTCACGCTCGCGCTGCGGGGACGTCCGGCCGCGATCGGCCCGACGGTGCCGCTCGCCGAGGCGGCGCGGTCATTGCGGTGGGCCACCCGGGCTCTGGGGCTGATGGGGCGTGGGATCCTGCCCCGGCAGGACGTGGTGCACTGTTCCGACCATCTCTCGACGCTGCTGCTGCACGCCGACGAGCCGCTGCTCGGCCGGCTGCGGTCCGGCGCCCTCGCCCCGCTCGACTCGGTGTCGGCGGGACAGCGGCCCCGGCTCGCCGAGACGCTGCTGGCCTGGCTGCTCAGCGGCAGCAACGTCCCGGACGTCGCCGCCCGGCTGCACATCCATCCACAGACGGTCCGCTACCGGCTGCGTCAGCTGGAGAAGCTGTTCGGCGACGCGCTGCACGATCCGGACACCCGGCTGGAGTTGATCCTGGCGCTCCGCGCGGAATCGATGCACAACCGGCAGGACTGATTTCCGGTACTCGTACGGAACGAACCCTCCTGATACTCATCCGGCAACAAAAAATCGCGGCACTTCCATAAACCTGTCCATAACACTTGGTCAAGTACAGCGAATACGTTCGGGAAGTCCTTTTCGCAGGCGCATCCCGCGCCCCATCGCGGAGGTTCCCATGCGTATCCGTTTGTGCTTGGCCGCGCTCTCGCTCATCGGCGGAGCCGGACTCGTCACCCTCTCCACACCCGCGGCCTCGGCCGCGGCCTGCACGGACATCGACGTCGTCGCGGCCCGAGGCACGTTCGAACCGGGCACGCTCGGCTTCATCGTCGGCGACCCCGTGTATTCCGCGCTGCAGAAGAAAATCACCGGAAAAACCCTCTCCAGCTACAAGGTGAACTATCCCGCGGACCTTTCCCTGACCTCGGCCGCCCAGGGCAACGCGGATCTGGTGAACCACGTCAAACAGCAGGCTGCCGCCTGCCCGAACCAGCGTTTCGTCCTCGTCGGCTATTCGCAGGGTGCGAACGTCGTCGACAACTCCATCGGCATCAGCAGCGAGGGCGCGGTGGTCGGCAGCCCCATAGTGGCCACCCTGCCGGCCGCGGTCGAGCCGAAGGTCGCCGCGGTCCTGCTGTTCGGCAACCCGATCCGGGCCCTCGGCAAGAGCGTCACCGGCGTCTACCAGAGCCGCACGATCGACTTCTGCGCCAAGGGTGACCCCGTCTGCGAGAGCGGCGGGAACGACGTGGGAGCGCACCTCGGCTACACGGCGAACGCCGACGCGGCGGCCGCGTTCGCCGCGGGCAGGGTCTGAGCCGTACCGGCGGCGAACGGGACCGCGCGGCACACGCACACCTGGGGCCCGGGAGGAGAAGTTCCTCCCGGGCCCCAGGCACGTGCCGGAGACGGTCAGTTCGGGGAGTCGGCGAACCGTGCGAGCCCGGTGGAGACGACCTCGGGCGCGCCGTTGTTCTGCACGGGTGCGGCGGTCAGCACGTCGAGGTGCTGGTAGCCGGGGGCGATCAGCGGGTGCAGGTCGGCCGGAACGCGGCCCGCGAGCAGTCCGTCGCCCGCGAGGACCGTGAGGGTGGGGTGGGCGGTGAGCCCGTCGGGGTGCACGACGAGCTTCTTGACCTGCGGCGAGGTCGCCAGTTCGAGATCGGTGACCAGCTTGGTGGGGAAGTACTGCTCGGTGAAGTCCAACGGCTGCTCGGCCAGACTGCGGGCCAGCTCCCGGATGTCGGTGACCTCCTTCCCCGCGGCGGTGAAGGGCGTGCCGTCGGCCGACCGGTACCCGGGGTCGTCGGCGTCGCCCACACGGTCGTAATCGCGCCATGTGTACAGCAGCCCGTGCGGCCGGCCCGGGATCGCCTTGTAGTCGGTGCCGTACAGCCCGGGCTGCTCCTCGCTCCCGTTGGCGACGGGGAAGCTCTTGTCGGCGACCGGCCCGCCGTCGAAGAAGCCGACGCTGCTCTGGAGGAACGCCAGGGGTACGGAGTTGTCGTCGAGCAGCGCGCCGAGCACCGCCGCGTTGGTGAGCCGGAAGTCCTTCACGCCGGGTGAGCCGGTGAGGAAGGTGGCGGTGTCCTTGGAGAACAGGAAGCGGTTGGTGGCCTCGATGTTGAGGTTGGCGGGCAGGTAGCGGGGCAGGTCGGCTTCGGCCGCGGGGGCCTGGAGGGCACCGAGGCCGGCGATGGCGAGCAGGGTCATGGTCTCGGGGTTGAGCAGCACCGGGGCGGACAGCGAACGGGGCAGCACGCCACTGTCCAGGCCCGCCTGTACGACGCCGTGACCGAGCCCGACATCGGGCAGGTTGGTGTCGTCCGGGATGCTGCCGCTGAGGTCGGCCAGGGAGGTGGAGACGGTGGTGTCGAGGGCGAAGTAGCCCGCGCACTGGTGGTGTCCGGCGTCGGCCGTGGTGGCCGGGTTCCCGTCGAAGTCGGCGGTGGCGAAGTAGCCGGTGACGACGCCGCCCAGCGAGTGCCCGCCGCACAGCACCTTGCGCCCCCGCACCTCCTGGTCGGGCAGCTCGGCGGAGAGCAGGTCGTACTGGTCCCGGACGGTCTGCTCGATACCGAGCCGCGCCATCCACCCCAACTGCCCGTTGCCGACGTACCCGTCGAAGGTGCGCCCGTCGACCTCCTGGCCCCGGTAGTAGTAGTCGACGGCCGTGTGCTGGTCGCCGGAGGCGATGCCGGTGCGGTCCTCCAGGCAGTTGGAACGCCGGTCCAGGGCCCAGAACTCGATGTGCCGACCGCGTGCGGCGGCCGCCGCCACGACGTTCCGGGCGACACTGTCGAACGCCCCGGCCCCCTCCAGGATGCCCGGCTGGGCCACGAGGATCCGGTCCGCGTCGGCTGCCTCGTCCGGCCCGCCGGCGGCGCGGTAGCGCAGGTACGACAGCCAGTCGCACGCGGCGGGCCGGGGGCCGGCCGACTCCGGCAACGGCGCCTTCACCCGCACCACCGACTCGCGCACCCCGGTGACCGGCGACGTCGACACCACCGGCACCTCGGTGCGCGCCCCGTCCGCCCGGGCACCGGGGGCTGCCGCCGTGAGCGTCCCCGTGGTCAACAGCACCGCCAGCGCGGCGCCACGCCATGCACTTCCTCTGCTGCGGTTCATGTCCATGCCCCGGACGCTAGGGACTCGGACAGACCGTGCTCAGGGGGTGCTGACAGGAACTCAGTTTTCCGGCGTCACGTTGTCACCACCGCACAGAGCGCGCCGCGCTGGAGGCTGTCGCCGCGGTGATCAGGTCTCGCGGCGTCTCGCGCACCCCGCGATTGTCGCGGCCGGCGCACCGGCAACGGCCGAGACCCGGCACGCGGCCCGCAGGGAGCCGTACGCGGGACGCCATGGCGAACCTCTTTGGAGGAGTGGAGTGTTCAGCAGCCGCCGGATGCGGAGGCCGGGACGCCGGTGCCGATCCGGAGGGTGGTGGGGGCGGCGCAGCATCCGCCACCGGACTGCTCGGCGTTCTCCGGCTCGTCGAAGAGGCCCGCGCCGCCGCAGACTCCGGTCTCCGAGAGGGTGAGTTCGACGCGCTCGGCTGCCTCCTGGTCGCCTGCGATCGCGGCGGTGACGGAGCGGACCTGCTCGTAGCCGGTCACGGTGAGGAAGATGGGGGCGCGGCCGTACGACTTCATGCCGACGAGATGGGCACCCTGCTCGGGGTGTGAGAGTCACCCACGCCGTGCGGGTGGACCGTGCCGCGGGAGTGGACGTCGGGGTCGATGAGCGGGGCGTGCGCGGCCGGGGTCTGGAGGCGCTCGCCGAGGCCGAGGCGGAGCTCGGAGAGGGAGGGCAGGTCGGGGCGGAGACCTGTGCGGACGATGACCTCGTCGACCGGGTCGAGACGGCGGCCGTTCGGCCACGAGGACGAGGCGCCCACCGCCGCGCTCCACCGCTTGCGCACGGAAGCCGGTGGCCGCGCTCACGCGTCCGGCCTCGACGGCTTGAGGCTCAAGGAGGGGCCGGACTGCTCACCTCCGAACGCCGCGGCACTTGGGTGTACTACTGGGTGGAGCCGTCCGTGGTCGCCGCGATCGGGGCGGCTTCGGCGGGGGGCACGGGCACTCCCTCTTGTGCTCGGCGGCGGTGCGAGCGGACTCGGCCGTCACCGACTCGGCGGATACGGTCCACCGGGCGAAGGCCGTGATCGTGGCGACCGACTCGCAGCACCGCAGGCTCGGCCCGTCAAGCGAGGACGCGCTGCCACAACAATGCCGAGAGCGAAGGGATCAACCGCGTGATCAATCTCGCCGCCCGCGCCGCCCACGGCTTCCGCAATCCCCCGACCAACGCCTACGCACCCGCCGCGTCATCACCCGCCGCCCGCGGACACCTCCACCCCGCCTAAATTCAAAGACCCAACGCCGTCCCACAGATACCTGGGACGAGCGCCTGGAAGACTACGAGCAGGCGCCGTCCTGGGGCCACTTCCGTTCGGGACATCAGCCGTCGGATTCACTCTGCTCGTCACCACGTACGGATTTGATGCAGATTATGCGATGGCCGGCCGCCTCTTGCACAATGAAATCACAGTCGTCGCGCCTGCCGAGCATATCGAGCAAGTCCGTTTGAATGGCCTGACAGTCTCCCCAGGTGCCGTACAGCTTCTTACTGCTCAGGCAGATAGGACGAAGACCCCTGCTGAGTACAGCCTCCCACGCGGCGACGGTGACGCCGAGAGTGTGCTCTTCGCGGATGTCATCCAGGACGACGATACCTCCAGGGAGAAGAACCTCGTACGCTGTTCCGATGTCCTGGTACACGTTTCGATAGAGATGAGAGCCATCAATATGAACGAATCGGCAGGAGCCGGGGGCCACTTTTCCTGGAAGCTCTGAACTGGGGATCTGCAGTATCGTCGGCAACACATCATGAAATGCTAGGTAATTCTTCTCGAATGCGCGCCTAGTGAGCGTCGAATATACGTTCGCCACCTCCGTCGCGTTGGCCTCGTCCGAGATGGAAGACTCGAACAGGTCGCACACCGTGAGCGCCTCTCCGGCGTGAACATGACGCCCCATGAATATTGCACTCTTGCCCAAGTAGGCGCCGATTTCGAGTAAGTCACCACGCTCTCCGCTCTGCTCTTGGCGTGTGAGCAGCCAATCAAAGAGCAGCTGATCGAGGCTGTAAAACCATCCCGGAATACTATCGAGAGGATAAGGTTTTTTCCGAGTGCTTTCGCTGCGGTAAGTAACCAAGATGAAATTCTCCCATTTCGGGCCCAGGGTTGGCCGTCAGGACGACCCCCGTCGAGAATGCTCTTCGCCTCACCGTTTCGTGAAAATCGCCCCCCGAGCCAGATCCGAGACCGCGTCGCCGATATCACGCAGGAAGAGGTCACCTGGGCGAGGGAGTCCGCCGTTCAGGCGCCAGGCGAGCCGCAGGACGATGCTGTGCTCCTCCTGTTGGACATGCAGCATCAGCTGAGGACCGTGGCTGCGCTCCTCTTCGAAGACGATCTCCCCGTCGGGGATGTGGACGGGCCGCGGGGCGAGGGAGGACGCGAGAGGACCCCGTGGCGCCGCCTGGAGCAGGCTCACCGACGTGTCCATGAAGTTGAACAGTGCTCCGGCGACCTGGATCGAGTGCGCGCCGGGCAGTACCCGGGCCCTGACGGCCTCGGCCTCGGCGCGGTCGATGTGGGCGAACCTGCTGGCCTGGGTGTGCCGGAAGTAGGTGTCCCGCGCGACATGGGAGACGTCCTCCGACGACAGGTCCGGCACGAGCACCGGAGCCTGGAGGAACATCTTGCTCACACTGGACCGGACATTCGCCAGCCACCTGTTGTGAGACAGGCTCAGCACGCCGATCGCGGGTACGCCGGTGGAACGGCACAGTGCTGCTCCGAACGCCATCAGCAGCACGGTGGCCACCGGCACTCGATGCCTGGACGACGCGGCCTCGGCCGCCTCAAGCACAGACGTGGAACGCAGCACGCAGGCGGCGTACCGGTCCGAGCCCGTGGGCACGACCGACTCGCGAGCATCGACGCCGCCCGCGGAACCCACCTCATTCCGCAACTCCTCGAACTGCTCGGTCCAGTACCTGAGAGCCCGCCCGAGGTGTCGCTGCCCCGCCTCGGAGTCCTCCCAGCGGACGACGTCCAGCGGCTGGGTGACGTCCGGACCGGTCGGAGGTGCTCCGCGCAGCAGGCCGTCCAGGTCTTGCAGCAGTACGTTCATCCCCCACCCGTCGACCGCGCTGTGCTCGACCACCAGGCCGATTTCCCGGACCTGCGACCCCGAGGTCGACAGGACCGCATGGAACGGCCACTTCGAGGCCAGGTCGAAGGACGTGTGCCGAACCCTGGTGAAGAGCTCCTCGGCTGCCTGGACGCTTCCCACGGAGACGGCGGCCTCCACGGCCGGGGCGGAGACGGGGGTGATCCGCTGTCTGCCCGTGCGGTTCCTGTCGAACAACAGCTGCGTGCGCAGGGCCTCATGCCGGGTGACCACATGAGTCAGCGCCTGAAGCACCTGCGGGACTGTGGCTCCTCTTCCGTCGGCCACGGCGCAGATGTTGTCCTCGTATGCCGCTTCGTTGTGCTCCTTGAGCACCTGAGGATCGGTGGGGCGCTCGGCGAACCAGTCGGCCTGGGGCCAGTTCAGACGCCCTTCGTGTTCCCCCGCTGCGTTCTCATCGTGTTCGGGCACGGCTCCGCCTGTCGGATCGTCTTCTGTGGCGACTTCCTGAGTTTCCGGCTGATGCGGCTGATCTCGCTGATCCCGCTGATCCGGCTAAAGAGACCAGAAGGGTTCCTCCACGAGCTGACGGATCCGCGCCAGGTCACCTTGGGCCAGCACTTCCATGAGTTGCCGGTCCGTCGGCGGCAATGCGCGGAGGAGGTCGGCCGGAAGACTCATGACGAAAATGCGGGCGGGCGCCAGCGCGTCGCCCATGGTGGCGTCGTCGTGCAGGTGCAGCGCGCGGAGCGCCTGCCGGACATTGCCGCGGCACATGTCTTCGGCGTAGGGCGGGACCAGTTCCGGAGCGAGCGTCGTGATGACCTCGAACGTATCGAGCACCATCCGCATACAGGCCGCGATGTTCGCTGGTTCATCGCGTCGCTGTGTGATCGAAGGCGCACCCTGCTCGCGGATGCGCCAGAAGTAGACGACCTCCGACAGCACATCGACCGCGGACGCCTCGATGTGCGCGCGCATCATCACCGGCGCGTCCTCGTACTCCGGCAACGTGAACACGAGATCGCGCGCGTCCCAGAACGAGCGGCGGAACACCTTGTTCCATACCATGCGGTCGCGGACCAGCGCGGTGTGCTGGCGGATGTGCGTGCGACGCCGTTCACGCGCGAACACGTCCTGGTACCCGGCATGCGGTCGTACGCCGGCGCTGTCGAGCCGGCGCACGTCTCCGGAGACGATGTCGGATCCCGTGGTCTCCAGTGACCCGACGAGCGAGGCGTACGCGGTGGTCGGCACCACGTCGTCGCTGTCGCAGAACGCGAGGTACCGGCCTCGGGCCGCACGCACGCCGAAGTTGCGAGCAGTACCCGGTCCGGCGTGCCGCTGCTCCAGCACCCGGATACGGGAATCCTTGTGCGCCCACTGTTCGGCCATGCCACGGCTCCCGTCCGTGGACCCGTCATCGACAACGATGATCTCGATGTCTGCCATGTGCTGGTCAAGCAGCGACCTGAGGCAGGAGGAGATATACGGCTCGGCGTCGAACATCGGCACGACGACGCTCAGTGTCGGCGGCACGGCGGCCCATTCCTTTCCGGCGGACGGAAAACGCAGACAGGAACGCAGACAGGAAGCGGAGAAGGTCTCACCGATGAGGAGCGCTGGGGCCCCTCCGATGAACACCCGGTACTGACCGGAGGCCCCTCGGGTCTGCCGTTGCCTGCCCATCTCGTGCGTGAAGATCTCCCGTAGGGTCTCGCCCCGCTGCCGGCACGACACCGTCGGATCGGACCTCCGGGCTGCGGCGGGCCGCGCCGGAGTTCCGGTGGCAGAGTGCTGGGCGCGGCCACCGAACGCGCTCGGATGTGCACCGTTCCCGACCGTGCGAAGGCCAGGTCGGCGGCAGGGGCGAGGAGCCGAGCCCCGGCCGGGACCTTCGGCGGGACCCCACTGGGGGCATCGGCTCCGTCGGTGGTCAGGACGAGCCGTCCGGCCACCTCAAGGGTTTCGGGTGGGTTCGGATCCGTGAGGTTCGGCTCCCCTGCCGGGCTCACCCTTCCTCCCTGACGGTGGCCAAGGGGCCCGTGTCCGTCCGGGCGTGCGGCTTGTCGGTGGCCGACCGGGGAATCTCCCGGACGGACTCGAAGCGCCGCGGGACCTGGTGCAGCGCCATCCGCTCCCGGCACCACCGGACGAGCGATTCCTGCGCGCACCCCTGCCGGAGCACGACCCTCGCGACCGGCACCTGGGCCTGGGCCTGGGCGGTATCGGGCACCGGAAGGACCTGCACATCGGCGACGTCGGGGTGGGTGGCCAGCACCCTTTCGATCTCCTCCGGACTTAATTCATCGGAAACGCTGGATTGGCCCCTGTGCACCAGATTGAACAAGTCCCATTTAGTGGCGATGACGGCTATTTCCACCCGGGAGCTCACTCGGAGCTTGAGCATGATGCGCGCGATGTGCTCTCTCGCCGTTCTTTCGGAGATGCCCAGCTCCATACCAATGCTGTAATTGGTCATACCGGTGGCGACCAGGCGGAGAACCTCGAACTCCCGTGCACTCAAGGCCGACATCCTGGAGTGAATCTCGTCGATCTCGTCACTCAGCCCGATGCCGCTTCTGACTATCATATTTCTCCATCGCGGAAATACCGTGTCACGGATGCCTGCTAGGGGACTTTCGTGCGCCTTGCCAGTCCTGGAGTATGGATGACCGCCGACCACTTCTTACTTCATGGCCACATTCTCCATACGCCGTAACCGACCACTGCATTGTCAATCTATCTTTTCTGCAGCGTCAACCCTTCTTTTCTGTGGATCCTTTTCAAGCCGGTTGACAGATAGGCGATTGAGCTGGAGACGGCATCCGGACATGAAGAAGCTACTGCCGGACGGGCTCACCGGAATGCCGTCACTGCAGGTCAGAGAGGCGGCAGTGAGGGTAGCGTCGAGTTGTTCCCAGACTTCGGAAAGGCTTGGGGTCTCCGCACTGCCGCGCAGAAGACGCCGGTTCCGGCGCGGGCCGATTCGACGGCGGTGGCCAGGCCGGCACCGGAGCTTTCCCCGGTGGTGCGAGCAGCACGCTGTGACATATGCAGCCCGTCCTTCTCACGTGTCACCTGATGTGGAACGAACAATGGCAAAGGCGGTTCAGCCCCCGGGCTCACGACGGCTGGTCGTGGTGCAGAGTCGCTGAGGTCGGGGATGCCTTGACCACACCGGATTTCCGATGCGAACGATCGTAGCCTCATGGGTCAGTACCCGACAAGGTCTACATGGAAACCGGTTGCTATGCCTCGCGTGCGTTCAGCGAGCAGCACTGCAGCCATGTCCGGGCACGGTGTCTTGCGCACCCGAACAGAACCGAGGGTCCCCCCGGGAGACTCGGGCAAGCGGTTTCATCCAACGTGGTTCACATGTGCAACGCTCTTGCGGGTACGCGCGAGCAGTGGCGGCTCGCGCGGTGCTGACCGGCGCGACCTCGCCGCCGACGATCAGCGAGAGGGTCGCCGATGCCCCGCCGTCGGTCCTGGAGTGTGTCGGTGCCGGCCGCTGCCCATTGCCCTCAGTCCGCTGTCCGCTACCCGCTACCCGCTACCCGCTACCCGCTGCCCGCATTCCGAATTCCGCTGTCCGACACCCGGCCGGTCCCGTGTGAGGCGACCGCCCTCCGCACACAGCCCGACTCGAAGGCGCGGCAGGTGGTGGCACGGAACGGCAGTTCCCGGTCCGCACCAGGACAACCCCGGCTCTCCCTCCCCAGCCCGGCCCAAGCCGCCTCCCTCCGCCTCCCCGCTCAACCGAGGCCGGAGAGCGCTCCCGCCCGCCGAGGGGTCGGCCGATCCGCCCATGACGATGAGTCGGTGGACAACCGGTTGTGCGCTGATAAGACTAGGCAGCCGCACGGGAAGGCGCACAGATCAACCGCGCCACACAGATATCAGATATTCACGAGTCGCCCGGTAAATTTGGGACAAGTTGAACGCACTCGCGGGATTCAGGGGATGACTGACATCAACGAGCTCCGCAAGATAGTAGATCGATTCCGCTCTCAGCAGAGAAAGGCGGATGTCGCCCTCAATCTCGTGCCGAGTGAGAACAAGCTGTCACCGCTGGCCCAGCTGCCACTCAGCACCGATTACTACAACCGATACTTCTTCAACGACGCCTTGGATCCGGGATTCTGGCAGTTCCGGGGCGGCCAGGACGTGGCCGAGATCGAGACGGAGCTGGCCGTCGGCCACCTGAGCCGGCTCGCCCGCGCTCCGCACGTCAACGAACGGCCCATATCCGGGCTGTCGGCCATGATGATGGCTATGGCCGGTCTCGGCGGGAAGCCGGGCGCAACCGTCATCTCCATCGACGCCGCGTCCGGCGGGCACTACGCCACCGCGGACATGGCTCGCCGGCTCGGCTTCGAGTCGGCGACCGTTCCCGTCGTTCGCGGTCAGGTCGACGAGCAACAGCTCGAACAGGTCCTCCGCGAGCGCGAACCCGAACTGATCTATCTGGACCTCCAGAACAGCCGCCACGAGCTCGAAGTCTCCCGTGTCGCGGACCTCATCAGGGCGCACTCCCCGCGCACGCTTCTGCACGTCGACTGCAGCCACACGATGGGGCTGATCCTCGGTGGTGCCCTGGGCAACCCGCTCGACGACGGCGCCGACACGATGGGCGGCTCCACGCACAAGACCTTTCCCGGGCCGCACAAGGGCGTCCTGTTCACTCGGGCCCCGGAACTGCACCAGCGGTTGCGGGACGCGCAGTTCACGATGCTCAGCAGTCACCACTTCGCGGAGACGCTCGCGCTGGGGCTCGCCGCTGCGGAGTTCCGCCACTTCGGCCAGGCCTACGCGGGACAGGTGATCGGCAACGCGCGGCTGTTCAGCAAGCTGCTGACGGCGGACGGGTTCGACGTCGCCACGGACGAGGACGGCCACACCACGAGCACCCACCAGGTCTGGGTGAAGGTCGGGGACGCGGAGCAGACCGACCGCTTCTCGGAGTCCCTGTACGAGCACGGGATCCGGGTCAACGTCCAGGTGGACCTCCCCGGCCTGCCGGGCCCGGTGCTCCGCCTGGGAGTCAACGAACTCACCTTCCTGGGAGGACGCGAGCCCGCCGTCCACGCGTTGGCCAGAGAGTTCGGCAACGCGCGGGCCGGCGTCCGCAGGGACGGCGGCGGCAGCCGGCGAGTTCGCGAACAGTGCGGCCCGCCCTTCTACTTCGTCGAGTTCTCCTGACTGGATGGTGCGCGCAGAGCAATGACCGACCAACCAATCGTCGTCGTCGACGCGGGTTCGTACTCCCTGTCCGAGACCTCCATCGCCGGCGCCGGCCTGCGCCTCGCAGAGATCGCGCAGGTCCTCGGCCGGCGGTTCACCGTGCGGGTGATCACGTCATCCGCCGCAGACAATGTCGACCTCGGTGCGGCGGAGGAGGTCGCGCCGGGCGAGGAGGCGGAACGCGCCATCGCGACGGCCGACGCAGTCATGTTCTTCGACACCCCGGACCGGGACCGGATCGAACTCGCCGTCGCCCACCGCAAACTGATCATCGGCGAATGTCGGGCGCCCATCGAGCACATGAGCTTTCCCTCGGTGCTCGCCTGTGCCGACCCGACCGGTGAGCACGAGCGCTTCCTCGGCACCTACCGACGTCTGCTGCAGGTGACGCACCACTTCCTCTGCCGCTCCCAGGCCGAGCGGGCGGCGCTCCTGTCGACGTTGTGCGCGTCCGGCCGGACAACGCCCGCCGACATCGTGCGGTCCTCGACGCTGGACCACCTGATCACCACCGTGCCGATCGGGTTCAGCCGACGCGGTCTGGAGGCGGCAGACGCCGCCGAGCCGGCCCATATGGCCGACTTCCTGTGGACCGGCGGCATGTGGAGCTTCTTCGAGCCGCTCATGCTGGTGCGGGCCATGAAGATCCTCCGTGACCGCGGTGTGGACGCCAGTGCCGCCTTCCTGCACGCGGCGCCTACCGAGGACACCCGGGCCACCATCGGCGAGGTCGGCAGGGCGATCGACGATCTTGAGCTCGGCGATCGCGTCCACCTGCACACGAAGCCTCTCGCCCTGTCCGAACGCGACCAGTACGTGAAGGCCGCCCAGGCGTCCGTGTGCATCGCGAGGCCGGGCGCGGAGAACGAGACCGGCACCCGGCTGCGCCTGCGCGACACCTGGCTGTACGGCATACCCACGATCATCGACCCCCACGGACTCTCCGGCGACGTGGTCGCTCGCGAGGGCCTGGGAGTCGTCCTGCGCGAGCCCGGTGCGGACAGTCTGGCCGACGCGCTGCAGCAGGTGAAGTCCGGCATGGTCGGCAGACCCGGCCGGCGCATGGAGCGGCTCTACGAGAACAGCATGGCCGCCTTCATGGACTGGTTGGACGAGGAACTGCGCGGTGGATGAGTCGAACCTCCACCCGAATGTCGACAGACGAACAGGGAGCCGCGTTATGGAGTACCAGGATCTCGGTGTCGCGCCCATCGTCAGCGCACAGGCCAACTCGACCCCGCTGGGCGGCTGCACGCTCAGTGATGGCGTCATCAAGGCGATGGGGAACGCCGCGCGGTTCCACGTCGACGTGGAACAGCTCTGGCAGGCCGCGGGCAGTTTCCTCGCCGACGCCACCGGCAGCGAGGACGCGTGCCCGGTCACCGGTGCGGCCGCCGGCATGGCGATCGCGGTGGCCGCGTGTGTCGCGGGCACGGACGCCCTGCGCGTCCAACGCCTGCCCGACCCCGGTGAGCAGCCCCACGAGATCGTGCTGCAGAAGGGCCACTCCATCAGCTATGGGGGTGCGCCCATCACACAGATGATCGCGCTGGGCGGCGGCCGGACCGTCGAGGTGGGCGCCGTGAACGAGACACTGCGGAGCCATGTCGCCGGTGCCGTCAACCGGAGGACGGCGGCACTGGTGTACGTCACCTCCCACACCCACGCGGTCCACCGCAAGGGAGTCTCACTCGACGAGCTGGTCGCCATCGGCCGTGAGCACGGCGTCCCCGTGATCGTGGACGCCGCGGGCGAGAGCGACCTGCGGCGCTGGGTGGCGAGCGGGGCCGACCTGGTGATCTACAGCGGGCCCAAGATGCTGGGCGCGCCCACCTCCGGGTTCATCTGCGGGAGCAGCGAGTTGGTCGCGGCGTGCCGGGCGCAGTACGCCGGCATCGCCCGGCCCATGAAGGTCGGCAAGGAGAACCTGCTGGGACTGCTCCAGGCCGTCCGGGAGTACACCGCCGTCCCGGAGGAGGAGCGTGCCGCGGCACAACAGGTCCGGATGACCAAGCTCGCGGCCCGGCTGGACACGCTGCCCGGCCTCTCCGCCCAGGTCACCCAGTGCGACTCCGGGCGTCTGATCCACCGCGTCCTGCTGACCATCGACCCCGCCCTGGCCGGGCGGAGCGCCGCACGTCTCGCGGAGGAGATGACAGCGGGCGTTCCGTCCATCTATCTCCGCGACTTCAAGCTGCAGCTGGGCCAACTGGAGGTCGACCCGCGCGCGCTCGGTGCCGACGGAGAGGAAGAGGTCGTCCGGCGGCTGGAGGAACTGTTGTCGGACCACAGTGGCGCACGGGCCGACGCCAAGGCGGCGCGATGACACGGATCACGGTGATCGGGGCGGGTTTCCTCGGCAACGCACTCGCCCTGGGCGCGACGCGCCGTGGCTGGAGCACCACCGTGGTCAGCCGTTCCGATCCCTTCGCCATCCAGGACGCCGATCCCGGCCCGGGTGAGATCCGGTTGCTCAGCGGCGACGGAGTCGAGCTTCTGCCACAGACTCTCGACCAGGACGTGGACGCGATCGTCATCGCCGCCGGTGGCCGCTTTCCGCTGCCCTCGGCGGCGGCACCCGCGGCCGACGCGATCGGTACGCTCTCACTGGTGATCGGGCTTTGTGAGACGGTTCGCTCACTCAGCCCCAGTACGAAGATTGTCTTCCTGTCGTCCGCCGGTGCCGTGTACTCCCCTGGCAACGAGCTGAAGCGCGAATCGGATTCCGGGCAACCCACGTCTCCCTACGGGATGTCGCGGCGTATGGGCGAAGAATATATGGCGTACTACAGAAGAGTGCACGGCCTGTCCACCCATTCGCTGCGGTGCGTGAATGTCTATGGTCGTCTCCTGCCGCGGTCGCGCGGGCAAGGCGTCGTTTCGGCGGCATTCTGGAGTGCTTTGACAGGGGTTGCCTTCACGCTCCACGGCGATGGGCGGCAGACCAGAGACTTCATCCACGTCGACGATTTCGTGACGGCTACGCTCGACCTGATCGAATCCGGCCGAGACCTCCCCGGAACGATCAATGTGGGCACCGGTGTGGGAAGTTCCATCGCCGATGTGATCGACGCGGTCGGCGCCGCCACGGGTTCCACCATCGCGACCACTGCGGGCCCCCACGCGCACACCGACACCGGCGACCTGGCAGTCGATCTTTCGCTGCTTCGGAACATCATCGATTTCGAACCGGTCGGCCTCTATGCCGGGATCAAGCTCATGGCCCGCGACATCGCGGCCCACGAGTCCCTCGAAAGCCTGTGACGTCTCCTCGCACTACCTCGACGTAGCCTGGAAGAGAGCTGCTTCATGCCCACCAAGGTAAGTCGTTCCGCTGGATTCCTGGCATCGTCCCTGTCCTTGGGCACCGCGGAGACACCGGATCCCGACGTCTTCCTCAAGAAGCGAATGGCATCCTCCAGTTACAGCGTCGAAGAAATTCCATTGGACGCACTGCCCGACTGGCGCATCGACGACCGCCTCTCGCACGCTTCCGGCCGGTTCTTCGCGGTGGAGGGGCTGTCGATACGCACGGACTTCGGGACAACGCCCCAGTGGTGTCAGCCGATCATCGTGCAGCCGGAGGTCGGAATCCTCGGGATCATCGTCAAGCGCATCAACGGTGTCCACCACTTCCTGATGCAGGCGAAGATGGAGCCGGGAAACAGCGAGCTGGTCCAGTACGCCGCGACCGTTCAGGCGACCCCCAGCAACTACCAACGTGTGCACGGCGGCCGGTCCACGCCGTACCTGGAGTACTTCCGGGAGCACGCCGGACGACGCATCGGCTTCGACCAACTCCTCTCGGAGCACGCGTCCTGGTACCTGCACAAGCGGAATCGCAACATGATCGTCGAGATTCCCGAAGACGAGGACATCGCGGTGGTGGACGGCTACGCGTGGCTGACGCTCGGGCAGCTGCGGCACCAGCTCGCACAGGGCAACCGCGTGAACATGAACGCGCGCACGGTGCTGTCAGGCATCTCGTACGCCGAGGAGGACGACCCGGACTCCTACGGCGACATCCAGGACCCGTTTCGCCTCCAGGTGGTCGAGTCGCACAGGGCAGGCCGCTCGAATGCCGAGGTCTCCGCCGCGATGACCTGGCTCATCGACCAGAAGGCGAAGTTCAGCCTGGACGTCAGGCGGACCAGCCTGCGCGACCTGGACAAGTGGGTGTGCGGCACGGACAGCATCCGCCACCGCGAGGACCGCCACTTTCGGATCGTCGGGCTGTCGGTCGCGGCGACGAGCCGGGAGGTCGGCACGTGGTCCCAACCGATGCTCGAACCGACGAGCGGCAACGTCGTGGCCCTGATCTGCCAACGCCGGTCGGGAGAACTCCAGTTCCTCGTCCAAGCCATGATCCAGCCCGGCCTCACGGACCGTCTGGAGCTCGCCCCGACGGTGCAGCTGACCCCGGGAAGCTACCGCGGGCCGGAGGACTTCCCACCGCTCGCGGAGTACCTCGACGCACCCGAATCCTGGATCCGTCTGAAGACCGTGCAGTCGGAGGACGGCGGGCGGTTCCTGCGCGCCGACACGACCCACGTCGTCATCGACATCCCGGAAGGGCACGCGGTCGACGCGCCGGACAACTACCGGTGGATGACCCTGGGCCTGCTCAACCGCCTGATCCGCTCCGGCTACTACGTCAACGTCGAGGCCCGCAGTCTCATCGCCTGCGTGCTCTGACCCGCCCCACCATCGAAGGGAGATCCGCACCGTGCCTCCATCCACCATCGACTGCGCTCCGTACCAGGCGGAGCTGCTCGCTCTCGCCGCGGCACTGCCGGCAGTGCCGCGGGCCGACCTCTACGCGTTCTTCGAGGACGCGATACGGCTGGCGAAGAACCTGCCGCAAGGACTGCGCGACGGTCTGGACGAGTTCAACGCCAACGGCAACCAGGACGGTTACCTGCTCCTGCGAGGTCTTCCCGTCGAACCGGACGACGAGCTGCCGGCCACTCCCACGTCCAGCCCGCCGCCGGAGGACCGGCGACTGCTGAACATGGAGGCCATGCTCTGTGTCGTCGGCGGGGCGCTGGGACTCCTCACCGCCTACGACCAGGGCTACGGAAACCGCCGTTCCATCACGGTCCTCCACGAGCTCTACCCGACACCCGACCCTCATCCCCTGTCCGGGGCAACCTCCAAGACCCAGCTCGAGTTCCACACGGACCTCTCGCACCACGCCCACCAGCCGAACTACATCCTCCTGTCCTGCTCGCGCGGCGACCACGAGGGCAAGGCCGCGACCCTCGTCGGCTCCATCCGCAAGGCGCTGCCGCTCCTCAGCGACGAGGTGCGGGAGCACTTGTACGACCGGGTCTTCACGCGGCGGTTCGACGCCGACGACCCGCAGGCCATTGCCCACGTCAAGGCGTTGTACGGCGACAAGGACGACCCGTACGTCAGCTTCAACCGGTCGTTCCTCACCGCCGAGACCCCGCAGGACGTCGAAGCCCTCAACGCGCTGTCGTCGGCCCTGTCAGAAGTCACCGAGCCGGTTCTGCTGACCCGGGGAGACCTGCTGATCATCGACAACTTCCGGATCGCCCACGGCCGTGCTCCGTTCACCGCGCGCTGGGACGGCAAGGACCGCTGGCTGCACCGGGCGTACGTCCGCACCGACCGCAACGGCCAGCTGGCCGGCGGCGAGCGCGCGGGCGACGTCGTCCCCTTCGTCCCTCGCCGCTGAGCCCCCGACGCCATGGACCTCCTACTGATCGGCGCGTCGCGGTTCGCCCAGCGGCGCGTGCTGCCGGCCGCCGCGTCCATCCCGGAGATCGAGAAGATCAACGTCGTAAGCTCGCACGTCGGTGCAAAGGCCCTCGGGCACGTGGCAAAGCTCACAACGGTGTACACCGACTGGGCCGAGGCGTTGACCGCCACCCGCCCCGGCCTGGTCTACGTCTCGCTGGTCAACAGCGACCACACGCGCGTGGTACGCCGCGCGCTGGAGCACGGACACCACGTGGTGGTCGACAAGCCGGCCCTGCCGGACCCGGACACCGCCGCGGAGATGGTGTCGCTGGCCCGGTCGTCATCGCTCGTCATCGCCGAGGCCACCTGCTACTCGTTCCACCCGGTGTTCGCGGCGGTCGAGTCGGTCCTCGCGGACCTCCACGCGGAGGTCACCCAGGCGCTGGCGGTCTTCACTCCCCCCGTGCCGGCCGACGACTGGAGGTACGACCGGGCCAAGGGCGGCGGGGCACTGCTGGACACCGGCCCCTACGCGGTGTCCCTGGGCCGGGTGCTGTGGGGCGTGGAGCCCGAGCGCATCGACGTCATCGTGGGCGATCGCACCGCCGACGCGCTTGAGACGTCGTACGGCATGCTCGCGGGCTACCCGGGCGGCCGGACCGTCGTCGGTCAGTTCGGTTTCACGACCGCCTACCAGAACATGGTCCGGCTCATGGGAGAGGGGTTCAGGATCGAGATCGAGCGGCCCTTCTCCGCACCGCCCGGGATGGCGGTCGACCTGCGGGTCCAGGCCGGGGACCAGGTGCGCGTGCACACCGTGGAGCCCGCCGACAGCATGCGGGTCTTCCTGTGCGAGGTCCTCGCGGCGGCGGAGCGGGGATCACAGGACTTCGGCGTCTCCCTGCTCAGCGATGCCCGGGCGCTCGCTCGCCTCACGCGAGCGGCATCGGTCTCTGAGGGCACACCGACGCCCGACATGGAGGAACCCGTGAACAGTAAGAGAAGCACACCGGAACGAGTCGGCGGGAGGTGACAGCGTGCAGCAGTTGCAGGCCGACTTCAGGGATCCACGGTGCGCACAGCGCGTGGGCTTCAGGGAGCACGACGCCCCGAACCAACTCGTGCGCATCCTCGAAGAACGCGGTTTTGCCGTAGTCACGATGGCGGATTCCGGGCCGCCCGACGCCGTACTCACATCACTGTCCACGGCACTACGACTCGGCGATCCCTACATTCCAGCCCTCTACCGCTACGCGGAGACGAAGGACTACTCAGCCTCCTTCACCGACATCCGCAGCGACACGAAGGACCGGCACCCCGGCTTCAGCACCACAGCAGGCCAGGCCTGGCACGTGGACGGTCTCCTCGACGACATCGGCGACATCAAGACCACCATCCTCTACTGCGTCCGCGCCGCCCACCAGGGCGGGGACACGCTGCTCTTCAACTCCCTGGCCGCCTTCGCCGAACTCCGCGAAAAGGACCCGGACGCGGCGGAAGCTCTACTCGCGCCCAGCGCACTCAACCGCCGCTCCACCATCCCCGCCATCGACGTGAACGCCACAGGTCCAGTGTTCTCGGTGGACGAGAAGGGTGATCTCATCACCCGCTACACGGACAACGAGACCTGCACGTGGAACTTCTCAGCCGGCCCGCCCGGCGGCCTGCGCAGAGCACTGGCCTTCCTCCGCACGGCATCCGACGACCCGCGCTACCGACTGGCAGTTCGCCTGACCCCCGGCGAGGCTCTGATCTTCCGCAACGACCGCCTCTCCCACGGCCGACAACCCTATGAGGACAAACCGGACGCCCGCCGCCACCTGGTCAGAGTGCTCTATGCCGACGTCCCCACCGCGCCCAGCGGCTGAGGTCGTGCCGACGGGTGCGGCAGGACGGAAGGGCCCCTTGCTCGTCGATCGCCATCAAGTGACCAGGGGCCATTCTTCTCGGCGAGAGGACACCGTATGGGAGACACGCTTCGGCTGCTGCGGGCGTTGCGGTCGGCGGGAAAGGGCATCGCGGCTGTCATCACCGTGATCCGGGTGGCAGAAAGGCTGATCCCGGCGGCCACCGCCATGGTGGTGGGACTGCTCGTCAGCCGGGTGACGGCGCAGAACGGCACCGGG
Organism: Streptomyces sp. NPDC057623; assembly: GCF_042800355.1. Taxonomy (NCBI): domain Bacteria; kingdom Bacillati; phylum Actinomycetota; class Actinomycetes; order Kitasatosporales; family Streptomycetaceae; genus Streptomyces; species Streptomyces sp. NPDC057623. Next base: position 28,886 of record NZ_JBHVGZ010000050.1, on the reverse strand, counting down.
GGTGGTTTCGGCACCGTTCTGTTGCCGCTGGCGGCGTTCTGTGCGGTGCTGATCGTGAGTCACGCCGCGGAGGCCGTGGTGGAGCCGTTGGCCTATCTGACACAGCAGCGGATCGACGGGGCACACCGCGCCGCGGTGACCCGCCTGGTGGCGAGCAGCCCGACCATCGACCTCCTGGAACAGCCCGCGGCACAGCACTTGATTCGGCAGGCCAAGGCGGACCCCGACGAGTTCACGCAACGCACGCCGGGGCAGGCCGCCCTGGCGGAACTCGATCAGGCGGCGGATGCCGTAGGGGTCACCGCGGCCTGTCTCGTGGTCGCTCAGTTCGCCTGGTGGCTGGTGCCGTTGCTGCTGGTTCCCTCACTGATCCGGGTCTGGCTGCGCTATCGCCAGCGACTGGAGTACGTCCGGCTCTGGCGGTCCCAGCTCGATCAGCTTGTCCGGGCGGACCGCTGGCAAGAGACGCTCGCCTCGCCGGGAGTGGGCAAGGACCTGCGGGTCTTCGGTTTCGGCGACTGGGCGCTGCGCAGGCTGCTGTGGCACCACGAGGTCCGCTGCGAGCCCCTGTTCGCCTTGTGGAGGCGCAATATCCGCGGTCAGTTCTGGTCTGTTCTGTTGGTGGCACCCCCCTTGCTGATCGCGATCACGGCTGTGGCGGCGGGAACCGTGAACGGGCAGAGCACGATCGCCACGGAGACCGCGGTGGTGACGGCTGCGGCGGCGCTGTTCACGATGGTCGGGCCGGGCGACAGCGCCCTGACCCGCCTGTCGGGGCTCGAAGCCTTCAAGGCGTACGACGAGCTGGCCGAGCTCTTCGGGACGGATCACCGACGTTCACTTCCCGCGGCCCCGGCCCGGACCGGCTCCTGCGGCCTTGTCCGGTTCGAGCAGGTCGGTTTCCGCTACCCGGGAACGGCACATGCCGTGCTCGACGGACTCGACCTGGAGATCCGCCCTGGTGAGCTGCTCGCGATCGTCGGGCTCAACGGGGCAGGCAAGTCGACGCTCATCAAACTGCTCGCCGGACTGTACGAGCCGACCAGCGGGCGCATCCTCGTGGGCGACGGCCAGGACCTGTCCGAACTGGGGGTCGATGCCTGGCGGGAGCGGATCTCGGTCGTCTTCCAGGATTTCGTCAAGTACGAACTATCGGCCGCCGACAATGTCACTCTCGGCCGCCTTGGCGTCGTACCGGACCCGGCCGTACTGGAGGCGGCGGCCCGGGACGCAGGACTGCGACCGGTCCTCGACCGCCTTCCCGACGGCTGGCAGACGCCGCTGGCACGCTCGCGCACGGGCGGCGTGGATCTGTCCGGTGGTCAGTGGCAGCAGATCGTGCTGACCCGGGCGCTGTACGCGTTGCGCACGGGCGCGGAGCTTCTCGTGCTCGACGAGCCGACCGCCCATCTGGACGTGCGCACAGAGTTCGAAGTCTTCCAGCGGCTGGCCGAACAGCGCGAGGAGACCGGTGTCGTACTGATCTCGCACCGCCTGTCGACGGTGCGTCAGGCTGATCGGATCGTGCTGCTCGACGGTGGCCGGATCACCGAATCCGGCACCCACGAAGAGCTGATCGCGGCGGGCGGCAGCTACGCCAAGATGTTCGCGATCCAGGCGGAGCGCTTCCAGCAGGGCTACCGGCACGCGATCGAGGAGGACGAACTGCTGTGAGGCGTTACCTGGCCCTGTGGGCCGAGCTGCTGAGGATCGCCTGGCGGCGGGCTCCGGCCGCCACGGCCACGATGATCGGTGCCTGCGCGTTGACCATCGCGGCCACCGCCGGGATCGCCCTGTCGCTGCGTGCCGTGATCGACGCCAGCGCCCACGGCACGCTGGGCACGGCCGTGGCGGCGGCCTGCGCAGTGGCCCTCTGCTACGGCGTGACGCTGACGTTCCAGCAGGTGATCTGGGATCTGGTCCATCTGCTGTCGGACAAGACGGACTTCGAACTGCGTCCGCAGATCCAGGGATGGATCGCCGGGATCGAGGGCCTGGAGCACCTGGAGCGCACCGACTTCCTGGACAGGCTGGAGGGGGTACGCAACAACGGCTGGCAGATCCCCGTCAGCCTGTGGCAGCTGCTTCTGGCCGTCCGCTCGGGACTGCAACTGGGCGTCACGCTCCTCCTCCTGGGCACCGTGAGCCCCTGGCTGCTGTTCCTCCTGCCGCTCGCCGCGCTCCCGCTGTGGTTCGACCACCGCGGAAAGCAAGCGGTGGTGAACGCCGAGACGGCGACCGCCGAGGTGTTCCGGCTGCAGCGCCACCTCTTCCAACTCGGCACCCGTGCCGACAGCGGCAAGGACATCCGCGTGGCGGGCGCCGGCGAGGAGATCGCCCGCCGGCAGGCCGCAGCCTGGGACGAGGCGGCGCACCTGCGCTACCGGGCACGAGTGCGTGCCGCGGGGTGGAAGTTCGGCGGCTGGTCGGTGTTCGCCTGCGGGTCCGTCGCAGCGCTCGCCCTGGTCGCCCACCAGGCGGCGCACGGCCGGGGCACCGCGGGCGATGTGGTGATGGCCGTCACCGTTGCGTCCGGCCTGCGGCAGACCGTGCAGCAGGCGGTGGGCCGCACGGCGAGCACGCTCGCGACGAGGACGGCCATCGAGTCGTACTTCTGGCTGCGGGAGTACGTCGCCGCCGAGACGGCCCGCACGGTCGGCACAGCACCCGCCCCCGCCCGGCTGGACCAGGGCATCGCCTTCGAGCACGTCTCCTACCGTTACCCCGGCACGGACCGCCTCGCGCTCGACGACGTCAGCGTCCGCATCCCTGCGGGGACCGTGGTCGCGATCGTCGGCGAGTACGGATCGGGCAAGACCACTCTGGTCAAGCTCCTCGCCAAGTTCTACCGGCCGACCGAGGGCCGGATCAGAGTCGACGGCACGGACCTCGCCGACCTCGACACCGCCGACTGGCGCTCGCGCGCCAGCGCCGCGTTCCAGGACTTCGGACGTCTGGAGACCACCTTCGCCGAGGGCGTCGGCCTCGGCGACCTGCCGCACCTGACCGACCGTGAGCGCATCTCGCGGGCGGCACGGGACGCCGACGCCACGACCCTCATGGAGCGGCTGCCCCAGGGCATGGACACCCAGCTCGGGCGCGAACTCGGCGGCGTCGACCTCTCCGAGGGCCAGTGGCAGCGGGTCGCGCTCGCACGTGCCGTCATGCGGCGGGATCCTGTGCTGTTCATCCTGGACGAGCCCACCGCTTCCCTCGACGCCCCCAGCGAGCACGCCATCTTCGAGCGCCAGATGGAACGCGCACGTCAACTCGCCAAGCACACCGGGGCGGTCACCGTGATCGTCTCGCACCGTTTCTCCACGGTGACCGGCGCCGACCTGATCCTCGTCCTCGACCGGGGCCGACTGGTCGAGTGCGGTACCCACGCCGAGCTGAGCGCCCTCGACGGAGGCCGCTACGCCGACCTGTACGGAATCCAGGCGGCGGCCTACAGCACCTGAGGGCCACCCGGCCGGTGCCCCCTGGCCGAAGGGCCAGTAGGCACGGCGACAGCTCGACAGGAGTATGGGTCCGTAGTCCAACAGCACGGGCACGCCCGGCTACAGGAGGAAAAAGTGGACATGGTTTCCCTGCAGCGAACCGTCTGGGACAACAAGGTACTCAAGGGCTACAACACCACCGACATACCACTGGAGTTCTGCATGCTCCAGGAAAAGGCGGCCGCGGCCTTCACCGCCTGGCGGAAGAAGCCGGAGCTGCTCGGGGAAGAACTGGCCGACGTCGTGCTCTACGCGGCAAGCATCGCCGAGATGACCGGTCTCGATCTGGAGCACGAGGTCAAGGTGAAGGTCGAAAAGAACTCGGCACGTTCCGATTGAGGAATACGGGCGACGAAAAGGTGATGGGCATGGGCGAGAGCGGAACGCGAGGACTGTCCTTCGGTGAGATCGCAGATCGTTACGACCGCTTTCGGCCCGTCGTGCCGACAGCGGCCCTTGACTGGCTCCTCCCGGACGGCTGCGAAACGGTGGTCGACCTCGCCGCCGGCACCGGCGCGCTGACGCGGCGCCTGGTCGACCGCGTGCGGGATGTCGTCGCCGTCGAGCCCGACCCGCGGATGCGCGAGATCCTCGCCCGCAACTGCCCGCAGGCGCGGCTGCTGCCCGGCACCGCCGAGCGGATGCCCCTGCCCGACGGCCAGGCCGACGCGCTGCTGATCTCCATGGCCTGGCACTGGATGGACCCGCAGCGCGCCATGCCGGAGATCGCACGCGTACTCCGAGGCGGCGGCACGTTCGGCGTCCTGTGGAACTACCGGGACCTATCCGTCCCCTGGGTCGCCGAGCTCGTCCGCTTCACCCGCGCGCTGAGGGCCCGCGAGAGCGGCCAGGGCGGCACCGCGCCGGCACCGAGCCGCGACGTCATGGACCCGCCGACCGGGTCTGTCTTCAGCCCTCTCGTCGAACAGCGCCTGCCCTGGCAGATGCCCGTCACCGCCGAGGAGCTCATCGGGCTCATGGGCACCGACGCCAGCGCCATCGCGCTGTCGGCCGAGGCCCGACATGCCGTGGACGAGCGGCTGGCCGAGTACCTGGACGACGAACTGGGCCTGTCGGGGGACCGGAAGATCGAGTTGCCGATGGCGTGCCGCTGTCTGCGTACCACCAGGAACCCGGACGCCGCACCGTGAGTGCCTTCGGCACCCGAGTGAACCGGGTGGAGGACCTGCGGCTGCTCACCTCGGGCGGCGTCTACGTGGACGACCTGCGGGTACCCGAACTCGTCGGGGCGGCGTACGTGTCCTTCGTACGTTCCCCGGTCGCGCATGCGGTCATCACCGACATCGACACGTCCCGGGCGCGAGCCCACCCGGGCGTGGTGGCCGTCTACACGGCCGCGGACCTGACCGACCTGCCCGCGCCCCCGCCGTTCCGGCGGCCGGGGCACGGCGGCGAGTTCTTCGCCGAGCCCCTGCTCGCCGGGGAGAAGGTCCGGTTCGTGGGCGAGCCGGTCGCGGTCGTGCTCACCAACGCGCGGTACGACGGCCAGGACGCCGCGGAACTCGTCGACGTGGACTACGAGCAGCTCCCCGCCGTCGTGGGTCCCGCTCAGGCGCTCCTCGACGACACGCTCCTGTTCGAGGAGGCCGGAACCAACCTCGCCGACCAGCGGGACCGCGACACCTACGACGACGCCGTCTTCGCCGACGCGGACGTGGTCGTCGAGCGAGAGATCGTGAACCACCGTGTGGCCTGCGTTCCGATGGAGTGCCGCGCCACCGCGGCGGCCTTCGACGGCAGGAGGCTCACCGTCTGGCACAGCAGCCAGAACGCCCAGCGCTCCCGGAGCACCCTCGCCGAGTGCCTGGGCATCCCGCCCGACGCCATCCGCGTGATCGTCCCCGATGTCGGCGGCGGCTTCGGCGCCAAGATCGGCATCGACCGGGACGCGATCGTCGTCGCCTGGGCGGCGTGGAAGTCGAGAACCGCGGTGCGGTGGGCGGAGGGCCGCGCCGAGAACCTCGTCGCCATGACCCAGGGCCGTGCCCAGCTCAACCGCGTCAAGATCGGAGGCAAACGCGACGGTACGATCACGGCGTACCGCCTCGACGTCGTCCAGGACGCGGGTGCCTACCCGCGCACCAGCACCCTCGCCCCCGTGACCTGCACGATGGCGCCCGGCGTGTACGACATCCCGCACGTGCAGACCGGCTACCGCGTCGTCCTCACGAACGCGACCCCCGTCAACAAGTACCGCGGCGCGGGCCGGCCGGAGGCCACGGCCGCCATCGAGCGAGCGGTGGACCTGTTCGCCGCCGAGATCGCAATGGATCCGGCCGAGGTCCGCCGCCGCAACCTCGTCGCCGCGGACGCGTTCCCGTTCCGCACCAGAACCGGGGCCCGCTACGACTCCGGTGCGTACGAGGCGGCCCTCGACAAGGTCCTCGGCGCCGCCGGCTACCCCCGGCTCCGAGCCGAGCGGACCGCCCGCAGGGACAACGGGTGCGGGAACGTGCTCGGCATCGGCATCTGCGTCTACGTGGAGATGACCGGTGGCGGTGGTGAGACCGCCAAGGTGACGGTGGACGGCACGGGCCGGGCAACGGTCCTGACCGGCAGCTCGGCGCAGGGCCAGGGCCACCACACCGCCTGGTCGATGCTCGTCGAGGCCGAACTCGGCATCCCGATGGACCGGACCACCGTCGTGCACGGGGACACCGACCTCATCCCGAAGGCCGTGGGAACCTACTCAAGCCGGTCCCTGCAACTCGGCGGTTCCGCGGTCCACAAGGCCGCCTCCGCGGTCAGGGATCAGGCCCGACGGCCCGCCGCCGACCTCCTCGGAGCCCGCGTGACCGACGTCGTCCTCAACACCGGTTCGGGGACGTGGCACACGGCAGACGACCCCGGCCGATCCCTGACCTGGGCCCAGGTCGTCCGGCACGCCGGAGTGGAGGGCCTCAGTGCCGACGTCGAGTTCGTCTCGGACCAGCCGACGTTTCCGTTCGGCGCGCACCTCTCGGTCGTCGAGGTCGACACCGAGACGGGGATGACCACGGTGCTCCGCCATGTGACCGTGGACGACGCGGGGCCGGTCCTCAACCCGGTCCTCGCCGAAGGCCAGCGTCACGGTGGCATCGCGCAGGGGATCGCCCAGGCGTTGTTCGAGGAGGTGCGCTACGACGAAGGCGGCACCCCGCTCAGCGCGACGCTCGCGGACTACGGGGCCGTCGCCGCCGCCGACCTGCCCGACTTCGAGCTGGCAGCCGGTGAGACCCCCACGGACGTGAATCCCCTCGGGGTCAAGGGAATCGGCGAAGCGGGGACGATCGGTTCCACTCCCGCGGTGCACAACGCGGTCATCGACGCGGTCGCTCACCTCGGCGTCCGGCACATCGACATGCCGCTGACGCCGAGCCGCGTCTGGGCGGCGATCAAGGAAGCGGGCGATGCACGCCAGCCTCAGCACTGAACGGCGAACGAACCCCTTGGTCAGGGCCCCCACGAGGTACCACACCCACCGGTCCTCATGTCGAGAGCGAGGATGTCATGGTAGGTCCAGCACCCCGCGACGTACGGGATCTCCCGGCCTACTCCAAGAACCTGATGACGTCACAGGAGAGACGACGCGTCCTTCTCCGGGACATCGATGTGGTCATCGACGGCGGGGCGAACGGCGGTCAGTACGCGAAGTGGATGCGCCAGTGCGGCTTTCGCCGAAAGATCATCTCCTTCGAGCCGGCATCCGCGGCTTTCGAGGTGCTCTCCGAAGCCGCCGGGCCGGACGACGACTGGCACTGCCACAACGTGGCGCTCGGACCGGAGGACGGCGAAGTTCTCCTGCATCTCACCCGTACGTCACTCGGCTCGTCGGTCTTCCGGCGGACCGATCTCCCCTCCCGCGTGTGGCCGAACGACGTCGAAGCCGGTACGGAGCTGGTTCCGATGCGATCGCTGCGATCGCTGTGGCATGAACTGGGCTGCGACGGCCGCCGGGTGTACCTGAAGCTGGATGTGGAGGGCGCCGAGCTGTCCGTCCTGGAGGGCGCGGGTCCGCTCCTGGACCGCATCGCGCTGCTCGAACTCGAACTGCCGTTGGCCGACATGCACCACGACGCGCCGACGTTCGTCGACATGCTGAACTTCCTGACCGCACGGGGCTTCTCGGTGGTCGCCCTGGAGCAGAACCACAGCGGCGACGACGCGACCGGTCGGATGCTGATGATCGACGGCATCTTCCGGTCGTCGAGCCCTGGGCGTGACCGGCCGGGGATGCCGGGGGAGGGCACATGAACCGCATCTCGGTGAAGATGAACGTGGACGGCACGACCTACGAGGGCGAGGTGGAACCCCGGCTCCTCCTCGTCCACTATCTGCGGGACCGGCTGAACCTGACCTGCACCACGGTCGGCTGTGACACCGGCAACTGCGGGGCGTGCACCGTCGATCTGGACGGGGTGAGCGTCAAGAGCTGCCTGGTCCTGGCGGTCCAGGCGGACGGGGGTGAGGTGACCACCGCCCAGGGCCTCGCGCGGGACGGCGAGTGTCATCCGCTGCAGCGGTCTTTCCACGAGCAGCATGCCCTGCAGTGCGGCTACTGCACCCCCGGCATGATCATGGCGGCCCGTGATCTGCTGCGGCACCATCCCGACCCCGGCCCGCGGGAGGTCCGGCACGCGCTGGCAGGCAACCTCTGCCGCTGCACCGGTTACCAGAACATCGTCAAGGCCGTGCTCGCCGCGGCGTCCGACGGGGAGGGGGCCGCGAGCACACGTCGAGGTGGCGCACAGTGATACCGAGGCAGGACTCCGCGGACCAGGGAGGCTCGGCGTGATCCCCGTGGCGTTCGACTACGCCTGCCCGGCGAGCGTCGAGGAGGCCGTCCGTGCGCTGGCCGAGAGCGGCGAGGAGGCGAAGGTGCTGGCCGGCGGCCAGAGCCTGCTGCCGATGCTGCGGTTGCGGGCCACCTCCCCGAAGTTGCTGGTCGACGTGGGCCGTGTGCCGCGGCTGCGCGGCGTCCGGGAGGAGGCCGGCTCGCTCGTCATCGGCGCCATGACCACCCACCACGACCTCCTCCACGACGCGCTGGTCCAACGGCACGCCCCGCTGCTGGCCACCGCGACGGAGACGGTCGGCGACCCCGCCGTACGCCACCGCGGCACCCTCGGCGGGTCCGTCGCCCACGCCGACCCGGCAGGCGACCTGTCCTCGGTGGTGCTGGCGCTGGACGGCGAGTTGGTGGCGCGGGGCCCGCGCGGGCGGCGCACCATCCCGGCCGCCGAGTTCTTCGTCGACCGCCTGAGGACCGCGCTGGAGCCCGACGAACTGCTCGTCGAGATCCGGGTACCCAAGCCGGGGGCGGGCTGGGGCTTCCACTACGAGAAGTTCCACCGCTCCGCGCAGGCTCCCACGGTGGTCGGCGTGGCCGTGGCGGTACGCCGCGAGAACGGCGGTATCGCACAGGCGCGTATCGGGCTGACGAACATGGGCCCCACGCCGCTTCGGGCGTCCGCGGTCGAGGCGGCGCTGGCCGGTGCGGACGCCACCGCGCAGGCCGTGGTACGGGCCGCCGAGGCCGCAGCCGAGGGCACCTCGCCTGCGTCCGACCTGGGCGCCTCCTCCGAGTACCGGGCCCACCTGGCCCGGGTGTTGACGCGCCGCGCCGTACTCGCCGCAGCCCGGGCGGAGTGACCGGCTCACTCCCTCATCGCGTCGTCGGCGCTGGTACGCCGGCGGTCCTCTCTCATTCATCGACCCACAGACACGGACAAGTCAGGAGGAGTAAGTGACTACAGGTGGCTTCTCGTTGAAACGGCTGACCCGCGTGCGAGACGTGCTCGAACGTCACGTCGATGCCGGGCACAGCCCGGGCGCGCTCGCCGTCATCGCCCGCCGCGGTGAGGTCCACATCGAGGCGACGGGCCATCTCGCCTTCGAGGGCGCAGGCTCCAGGACGCCGATGGCACCCGACACGATCTGCCGCATCGCATCGTGGACGAAGCAGATCGTCGCCGCCTGCGTGATGACGCTCGTCGAGGACGGCACGCTCCGCCTCGACGACCCTGTCGACGACCTCCTCCCGGAACTGGCGGACATGACCGTGCTCGCCGATCCGAACGGGCCGCTGGACGACACCGTCCCGGCGAAGCGTGCGATCACGCTGCGGGACCTGCTCACCTGCCGCATGGGGACCGGTGCCGTCCGCGCGGAGCCGGGAACGGTCCCGATCGCCGACGCGCTGAACGCGGTGGACCTCGGGGATTCCCCGGGCGACGCCGGACCGTCACCGGACGAGTGGATCCGCCGCGTCGGCAATCTGCCGCTCGTCTCCCAGCCGGGTGAGCGCTGGATGTACTACGTCGCTCCCATCGTGCTGGGCGTCCTCATCCCTCGCGCCACCGGCATGTCCCTCGAAGACACCCTGCGCGAGCGGATCTGCGAGCCGCTCGGCATGAAGGACACTGTTCTCAGCGTGGACGGCGACCGGCTCAGCCGGCTGGCGACCGCGTACATACGCGACGACGCCACCGGCGAGCTCGTTGTCGAACACGGCCCCGAGACGCTCTGGAAGCAGCCGCCGGCGTTCAAGGCGGCCGGCAGTGGGCTCGTGACGACCGCCAACGACTGGCTCGCCTTCACCTCGGCCCTGCTCGCCGGCGGTACCCACCGCGGCGTACGGGTCCTCTCGCGGCCGTCGGTGACCTTGATGACGAGTGACCAACTGGCGTCGGCGCAGCGGGAGTTCTTCCAGTACCGCGTCTGGCCGCCGGGGTTCTACTACGACTTCGGCTGGGGTTTCGGGATGGGGGTCACCAACCGGTTCATGCACGTCGGACCCTCCGTCGGCAGCTACGGGTGGTACGGCAAGTACGGCACCGCCTGGTTCAACGACCCTGCCGAGGACATGACGACGATGCTCATGATCCAGTACACGGAGGCGCACGACCTGCCGCTCTTCGTCGACTTCTGGACAGCTGCCTACCAGGCGATGAACGACTGACCGCGAGGTCCGTTCTGCGAGGCGCGGTCACTTCGCCGTCGGGGTCCTCGCCTTCGGCTTCAACGGCTCCCACCAGCTGCGGTGTTCCCGGTACCAGGCGACGGTCTCGGCCAGCCCCTGCTCCAGATCCACTTGAGCGGTGTAGCCCAACTCGTCGGCGGCTTTGCGGCAGTCAAGGGAGTACCGCAGATCATGGCCCTTCCGGTCGGGCACCCGCTCGACCATGTCCCAGCTGGAACCGGTCGCATCGAGGATCAGCCCCGTCAGCTCCTCGTTGGTCAACTCCGTACCCCCGCCGATGTGGTAGATCTGGCCCGGCCGTCCGTTGAGCAGGGCGAGCACGATGCCGCGGCAGTGGTCCGACACGTGCAGCCAGTCGCGCACGTTGCGCCCGTCGCCGTAGAGCGGTACACGCCTGCCCTCCAGCAGGTTCGTCACGAAGAGCGGGATCACCTTCTCCGGGAACTGGTAGCGGCCGTAGTTGTTGGAGCAGCGGGTCACCACGACATTCATGCCGTGCGTCCGGTGATAGGCCAGGGCGAGCAGATCGGAGCCGGCCTTCGACACGGCGTACGGCGAGTTGGGGGCGACCGGGCACTCCTCCGTCCACGAACCGTTCTCGATCGACCCGTACACCTCGTCCGTCGAGACATGGACGAAGCGGCCCACCCGGTGCTTGCGGGCCGCGTCCAGCAGCACCTGGGTGCCGACCACATTGGTCATCACGAACGGTCCTGCCCCGGCGATGGACCTGTCGACATGTGACTCCGCGGCGAAGTGCACCACAACGTCATGGCCCGCCATCACCCGGTCCACCAGGCCGGCGTCGCAGATGTCGCCGTGGACGAACGAATACCCGGGCTGCGCGGCGACCGGGTCGAGATTGGCCGCAACACCCGCGTAGGTGAGCTTGTCCAGCACGGTGACCCGCAAGGCGTGCGATATGGCCTCCGGGAACGAGAAAAGGGATCGCACGAATTCCGAGCCGATGAACCCGGCGCCGCCGGTTACAAGGAGCCGCATAGGAACTAACTCTACTTGTGCATGGAGGACTTCACATAGTGCATAGCACCACCAGAGGCGAAGGAGGGATGGGGACCGACCGGACGCCGGGCCTCGATGACAATGCGTGGAATTCTTCTTGCTGGCGGTACAGGATCTCGACTTTGGCCGATTACAACGGCTGTGTCGAAGCAACTGATGCCAGTATTCGACAAACCCATGGTCTACTACCCGCTGAGCACGTTGATGATGGCCGGGGCCCGCGAGATCCTGGTCATCACGACTCCGGAAGGCCAGCCTCAGTTCCAGCGCTTGCTCGGAGACGGGTCACAACTCGGCCTGCGGCTGGAGTACATGGCGCAGGAGCGACCCGAGGGGATCGCCCAGGCATTTGTGTTGGGCGCGGAGTTCATCGGCCAGGAATCGGTGGCCCTGATCCTCGGTGACAACATATTTCACGGCGGCGGCCTGGGGACGCGATTGCGTGGGTACGCCGATCCGGTGGGCGGCCGGGTCTTCGCCTACCCCGTGGTCGATCCCACGGCCTACGGGGTCGTGGAGTTCGACGAGAACGGCTTGGCGGTGTCGATCGAGGAGAAGCCCGCCAAGCCCAAGTCCCGGTACGTCGTCCCAGGGCTGTACTTCTACGACAACCGGGTGGTGGAGATCGCGCATGACCTGAAACCCAGCGCGCGCGGCGAGCTGGAGATCACCTCGATCAATGAAACCTATCTGCGCCGGGGCGAATTGCATGTGACCGTGCTCGACCGCGGTACCGCCTGGCTGGACACGGGAACCTTCGCCTCTTTGGTGCAGGCTTCGGAATACGTCCGGGTGATAGAGGAACGCCAGGGGTTCAAGATTGGCTGCGTGGAGGAGGTCGCCTGGCGGACCGGCCTCATCGGGGACGACCAACTGCGGGACCTGAGCCGGCCGTTGCTCAAGAGTGGTTACGGCCGGTACCTGTTGGACCTGCTTGACGAGGAGGGCGAAGTGACGAAGTAACAGCGTGACGCGCGCCTTCTTGCCACAGCAGAGGCCAGGACCTGGTCAGGGCCGGTCTTGCGGTGTGTTCTCGACGAGCGGGACCGAACCCGTCCGCGTCGGGGGGGGGGAGAAGGAAGGAGCGAGCCCCCCCACCGAAAAACGAAGGAAACGGGGGCGTCCCGCACCCCCCCCC
>NZ_JBHVGZ010000050.1:0-16233 GCF_042800355.1 Streptomyces sp. NPDC057623 | reverse complement strand
CGGGATGTGTTTCTTTTTACAAAAAAAGGGGCAGGGACTGGGTGGGGGCTGGTTGTGTGGTTTTTTCTAGAGGGGAGGGACCAACCCCTTTTGCGGGGGGGGCGACCCCCCGCCGCCCCCCCCCCCCGACGCGGACACGCGGGCGCGATGTGCGCGCCGCCGATCTACTCGTGGAATCGGGTCAGACGCTCACTCAGGACCCGGTCGAGCGCCGTCCGTCCCACCGGACCCCACGCCGGCTTGCCGCCGGGCAGGCCGCGGTCGCCGTTCTGGCCCATCAGCATCAGGAAGAGGCACTTCAGCGCGGCAAGCCCGCGGGCGCGCCGGACCGTCGCCTCGTCAACCTCCGCGTACGCGGCGAAGAAGCGTGCGGCCGTGCCCGCCGGCAGCAGCACCCAGGCGGCCGCCAGGTCCGCCGCCGGGTCGCCGGCGGACAGTTCACCGAAGTCGACAACGCCCGCCAGCGTCCCGTCCGCGACGACGACGTTCGCGGGATGCAGGTCGCCGTGCACCCACACCGGCGGGCCCTCCCACGCGGGGGCCGCGACGGCGTCGTCCCAGACGGCCCGGACGTCGGCCGCGTCGGAGCCGATCGCGTCGGCGTCGACGGAGTCGAAGAACTGGTCGAAGCCGGCCGTGCAGTCCTTGGGGTGCGCGGCGCGGCCCGTATCAACGGGTGCCTCGGCGGGCGCTGCCACATGCAGAGCCCGGAGGAACGCCGCCAGAGTGTCGGCCGCGTGCTCCCCGCGGGTGATCGACCCGTGGTCCAGCGGCAGGCCCGGCACCCACGTCATGACCGTCCAGACCTTGGGGAAACGCTCGGAGGGCGCACCACTCCGCACCGGGACTGGAATCGGCAGCGGCAGGCGTGGGGCGAGCAGCGGCAGCCACCGGCGCTCTTTGAATTGGGGTTCGGGGTCGGTGTCCATCCGCTGGATCCGCACGGCCAGCTCGTCCCCGAGGCGCCACATCTGGTTGCCCCAGCCGCCGTCCACCTCGCGGAGGGACAGCTCGGCCAGGTCCGGATGCTGGTCCCGCAGCAGGTGGCGAATAAGACCCGCGGTGATCTCGGTCTGGATCTCGGTCATTGGCAGTGGGAGGTGCGGTGCTCCTTGCGGGCCCGCTTCCTCCGTCCCCTTTCAATCCGTGCGTGCGTTGGGTAGACCGCCGGCGATGCGCCTGTGACCAGGCCCTTTTCCGACGCCCCTGCACTGAACCGGACTTGCGGCAGTGACCCGCGTCCGGCTCTCCAGTGCCTCTTCTTCTCATCAGTTCCGCCGTGAGCGACTCGCACCGTACCGGGCGTGCAAGTACCTGCCCGCGACTGCTTGGCAGCCGCCCACAGCCCGCGAGGGCCCTTCCCTCCCGGCGCGTTGTGTCGCACGCCGATCAGCGGTACCACGACCTCATCGGACTCCCGCCGCACTCCGGAGAACGTCACTGTCCGCTTACACCTCCGGTCTCGGCCGTGACGCACGGCATGCACAGACGGGTCTCTCCGACGAGCTGGGGCCTGCTACCGGGCGCTGCGATGCCCACCCGGACGGGGACTCGCACCGGTGCACCACGAGGCGCACTGCTGCATCGTCTGCCGTCAAGGCTATCGGGCGGCCGGTCGCGAGGTCTGCCATGCGTCCTTGAGCGTAGCCAGATGGCCAAGGCCGGCCAGTACGGCGCCGGCCTCCACGTCGAGGTCGATCATGCACGCCACCTCGTCGACGCCGATCTCGGCGAGCCTGTCCACCAGCGGCGCGGCAACGTCCGCCTGACCGAAGAGACCGCCGGTTTCGAAATAGCGATCGAAAGCCTGTTCGACGACGAAGTTCAGGTCTTCCGGGTCGAGGTCATCTGGATCCACCCCTGGGACGACGTCACCCGGCGCCGCCAGGAGCTCCCCCGCCTTGGTGCGCAGGAACGGAGCACGGACGGTCTCCCGTACCACCTCGCGATCCTGCCCGAGGAAGGTGGGAAGCATGAGCGCCACCCGTGGCGCTCCTGTCCCGGTATAGGCCTCACGATAGACAGTGATCCACTTGGCGAGGTCCTCCGGGCTGTGGCAGAGCAGGTGGGTGAGAATCCCAGCTCCGAGCTCACCGGCCGCCCGGAAGGTCTCGGCGCTGCCCGCACTCGTGAGCCAGACCGGCACTTCGGGCCGCACCGGGGCTGGGCAAATGCGTTTGGTCGCCGGTTCGGCGGTGCCGTCTGCCAGTTCGAACTCCTCCTGGCGCCACAACCGCCGCACGGTATCGATCGTCTGCGGGAGAGCTTCCCGGCGCTGGGAATAGTCCTCTGGCGGCAGGACGGAACCGGGGCTGGGCCAGCCGGGTCCGAAGGACAACGCCACTCGACCCTCGGAGAAGTTGTCGACGACCGCCCACTCCTCCGCGATCCTGATCGGGTCATGAAGCGGGCCAACGACACTCCCCGCCCTGATCTCGACCCGGTCCGTGATGCCCGCGACCGCTGTGCCGGTCAGGGCGGGGTTGGGATAGATCCCGCCGAACGGATGGAAGTGCCGTTCCGGGATCCACACCGCCGTGAACCCATGCCGATCCGCGAAACGTGCTCCTTCGAGTAGGAGTTCGTGAGGCATTCGTCTGGTTCCGCCGGCTCCGTCGTGAGCGAAGTAGAAAAGACTGAAATCCACGATAACCCTCCAGTGATCAACCTGTTGCGCAGTGATCGCCAAAACAAATGCCGGAAATGGCTTGGGTGACCGGAAAGCGGGACCGGAGATTCATATGACCGCCCCTCCTCGGCTGCGCAGCCTCGACGCGACATCCCGGACCGAACCTCCTGGGAACGCATCGCGTCCACGAGGCACGGATCACCGTTCCCCGGAGCGACCGGCGACGGCACGGGCGAGGCGCTCGGCGCTCTCGTGCGCGAAGACGTCTCGCACCTTCAGCCGCAACCCAGCCTTGCGAGCGGCACTGACCAGCCGGATCGCAGCGATGCTGTTCCCGCCGAGGTCGAAGAACCCGACGTCGGCGCCGACGTCGGCAAGGCCGAGCTCCTGCGCGAACAGCCGGCACAGGAGTTCCTCGGTCCCGGAAGTGGGAGACCGACGGGAAGTCGCCTCCGGCAGCTCCGGGGCGGGCATGGCCGCGCGGTCCAGCTTGCCGTTGGGGGTCAGCGGAAGCGCATCCAGCACAACGATCGATCCGGGCACCATGTAGGCGGGGAGCATCTCTCCCGCGAAAGCCCGCAGGCCCACTGGATCGAGAGGTGCCGCGGCCGACCCGTCCGGGACTGCGGGAACCACATAGCCGACCAGCCGCCTGTCTCCTGGACGGTCCTCGCGGACGACCACGGCGGCCTGCGCGACCCCCTCATGAGTGGCCAGAGCGTGCTCTACCTCACCGAGCTCGATACGGAAACCCCGGAGCTTCACCTGCTGGTCGGCCCGGCCGATGTAGCCGAGGGTGCCGTCGGCCTGCCAGCGGGCCATGTCGCCGGTCCGGTACATCCGCGAACCCGGCGGGCCGAATGGATCAGCCACGAAGCGTCCAGCGGTCAGTGCGGCACGGTTCAGGTAACCGCGAGCAAGGCCGGCGCCCGCTATGTAGAGCTCCCCCACGACGCCACTCGGCAGCGGCCGCAAACCGGCGTCAAGGACGTACAGCTGAGTGTTCCAGATCGGGCGGCCGATGGGTACGGGCCCCGTGTCGCCGGGCACGCACTCGTGGTACGTGACGTCCACCGCCGCCTCGGTCGGGCCGTAGAGGTTGTGCAGTACAGCGCCGGGCAGTACCCGGCTGAATTCCGCCGCCGTCTCCCGCGGCAGCGCCTCGCCGCTGCTGAACACCCGGCGCAGCGCCGAACCGCAGTCGGCCGCGTCCGGCGAGCCAAGGAAGACCTGCAGCATCGACGGCACGAAATGACAGGTGGTGACGTCCTGTTCGCGGATCGTACGGGCCAGGTAGTCCGGGTCCTGGTGGCCGCCGGGGTCGGCGACGACGAGGGTGGCACCGACACGAAGCGGCCAGAAGAACTCCCACACCGAGACGTCGAACCCGGACGGCGTCTTCTGCAGCACGCGGTCGCCCGGCGCGAGCTGGTACTCGGCCTGCATCCAGCGCAGCCGGTTGTCGATCGCCGAATGCGGGACGACGACGCCCTTCGGGCGGCCGGTGGAGCCGGAGGTGTAGATCACGTAGGCGGGTGCCGCCGACGGGACCTGGGTCAGCGTGCCGCTCTCGGCCACCTTCCCATCGCCGGTCCGCTTGTCACCGGCCAGATCCGCGTCCAGGAGCAGGCACGGCACCTTGCCCTCTGCGAACCTGGCAGCCGTCACGGACGTGGCGAGCGCGAGCACGGGGACGGCATCGTCCAGGATGAAGGCGATGCGATCCGGCGGGTAGTCCGGGTCGACCGGTAGATACGCACCGCCGGCCTTGAGCACCGCGAGCAACGCGACGACCAGCCATTCGGATCGGGGTAGGCACACCGCCACCAGCCTTTCCGGGCCGACACCCTGCGCGGTGAGCCGCCGGGCCAGGTCGTCTGCTCGCGCGTCGAGTTCGGCGTAGCTGAGTTCCCGGTCGCGGAAGGCCACCGCGAGGGCGTCTGGCGTCCGTCGCGCCTGGGCTTCGAACTGACGATGTACAGGAACCGGCTCCGCATCAACAACGGTGCCGTGCCACTGGGTCGCCATGTGCTCGAATTCGGCTGGTTCCAGCAGCGCCGGCCGTCCGATGGGCAGGCTGGGATCCGCGGCGAAAGCGCGCAGCAGGCGAACCAGCCGCGCCGCGAAGCGCTCGACGCTGACCTGGTCGTACAGGTCGTCGGCGTATTCGATGACCCCGCCAAGGTCGCCGCAGGGCTCCTTGCGAAAGTCGATCACCATGTCGAAGCGGGCGTCGGCAGTGTGGACGTATTGCTGGGTGACTTCGATTCCGGGCAGCGTGAATTGCCGTACCGGGGCGTTCTGCAGGACCAGCATGATTTGGAAAAGCGGGTGCCTGGCCAGGGAGCGCGTCGGGTGGACAGCATCCACCACACGGTCAAAGGGCAGGTCAGCGTTGGCATAGGCCGCCAGATCGCTCATTCGGACCCGGTCGAGCAGTTCAGTGAATGCCGGGTCGCCTGATGTGTCGGTCCGCAGCACCAGCGTGTTGAGAAAGCAGCCGACCATATCCGCCAGGGCTACGTCGCCGCGGCCGGCCACCTGGCAGCCCAGCGGGATGTCGGTCCCGGCGCCGAGGCGGGTGAGCATCGCGGCGAGTCCGGCCTGCAGCACCATGAACAAGCTTGTGTCGGTGGATCGCGCCAGTTGCGTCAGCCGGGCATGGAGCGCGGCGTCAAGCCGGATCGGAACGGTCGAGCGGCGCCGACTCGCCTCGGCCGGGCGGGGCCGATCGGTCGGGAGTTCCAGCTGATCCGGTAGTCCGGCCAGCGCCCGCCGCCAGAAGGCGAGCTGCGAACCCGCCGGGCTGCCGGCATCACGATCGTCGCCCATCACGCGCTGGCGCCACAGGACATAGTCGGCGAACTGGGCGGCCAGCGGCTCAAAGCCGGGCTCTCGCCCTTGGGACCGTGCGGTGTAGGCCAGTGAGAGATCCGCAGCCAGCGGCCCCCAGGACCAGCGGTCCATCGCGATGTGATGGATCGTCATCAGCAACACGTGCTCGTCCGGCGAGACGACGAACAGACGGCAGCGGATCGGCGGCTCGGCCTTCAGATCAAATCTGCGCGCCGCCTCGGTCGCCAACGCCTCGTCCAGTCCCTCAGGTGAGATGTCCGTGACTGGCAACGCGGGCCTGAAGGTGCTGAGGATGACCTGGCGGGCGAGGTAGGTGGTCGCGGACACCGCTCCGGGGAAGACGGTGCGCAGTACCTCGTGCCGCGTCACCACGTCACCGAGTGCGCTCCGGAGGGCAGTGAAGTCGAGCCGACCGGACAGGCGCAGCGCCAACGGGATGTTGCAGGCCGCTGGTGCGCGTTCGGCACCTCCCACGACAGTGTCGAGAATCCAGAGTTGCCGTTGGGCGGGCGACAGGGGGATCAGCACGGGACGTGGCTGCCGGACCAGCGTGGGACGCGCCATACAGTTCCCGCCGAGCACCGCTATCGGCCTCTCCGGGGTCGGGTTCTCGGCCATGCTCATCACCTTTCGCCTTCTCGGCGCCCACACCCGCGACTGCCCTTTCCCGTCCTTCAATGCCTTGTTGTCTCAGACAGGTCGCTGGAGGGAACAGATATCCATGCGTTTCTCCCGGTGCCGGGTGAGCTCGCGCCCGCTGGAATACCGACCCAAGACTTCTACTGAGCCTGGACCTTGCCTATTGGCTCTTCGGCCATGGAGCAATGGCCTTGCTTTGAGCCTTGTAGTGACATCGCCGCTCAGTTGAATTGGCGTCGTTCTGGCGGTGGTGACGGGTCATGATCTCTGCGGTACGACGTCTTCACGCGGTACGCGCGAGGGGGCGGGCACAGCGCAGGTCGCGGCGGAGTCGCGGGGGGACGGACCGGTCGGGTGCGCCCGTGTCGGGCGTGTGGCGGCTGCTGCGACGGCACGGCTGGAGTTGCCAGGCGCCGTTCCCCGGAAGACGAGGCAGGAAGCGCCGGCCCGCCGCCCGCCCCACGCGACGCCGGCAGGCATCGACGGTCATGGCGAACACGCCTCAGTTGCCCATCCCGAAACCGCCGTCCACGGGTATGACCGCTCCCGTGACGAAGCCCGCGCCCTCCGAGGCGAGCCAGGTGACGGCCGACGCCACCTCCTCGGGAGTGGCATACCTGCGCAGGGCCGTCTCGCTGATGATCTGCTGCCGTCGCTGCTCGGGGAGGTCCTTCGCCAGGTCGGTGTCGACCAGTCCGGGGGCCACGACGTTCACCGTGACGTTGCGAGGGCCGACCTCCCTGGCCAGCGACCTCGCGAGACCGACCAGAGCGGACTTGCTCGCCGCGTAGTTGGTCATGCCCTCGAAACCACGGAAGGCCGCTACGGAGGAGACGAACACGATCCGCCCCCGGCCCATTCGAACCATGTCTGGATATGCGCACCGGGTGGTGTAGAAGGAACCACCGAGATTGGTCTCCAGGACGCTGAAGAACTGCTCGTCTGACATCCTCATGAGGAGCATGTTGTCGGCGATCCCCGCGTTGTTCACCAAGACCTCGATGGGGCCGTGGAGTTCGCGCGCCTCCTTGAATGCGGCGGCCACCTGTTGAGGATCGGAAACGTCGCACTTGATCGCGTGTGCACCCGCTGGAACTTCGGATCCGCGCTGGGCTACAGCAACCCGGTCTCCCTGTTCAAGAAACGCTCTGGTAATAGCAGCGCCAATGCCTCTACTGCCACCGGTCACCAGGATCGAGCGCTGCACGAAATACCCTCCGAGGTCACCGCAGACGGTCATGGGCCAACCACATGCTTACAGTTACCCCGCCACACGGCAACCGGTTGCAGCAACCGGTTGCGAAAGTTTCGAAACTCTGGCGTCGAGTTGAGGCGACCGTCTACAGTGCAAGCGCTTGCCACCTTGCTGTCGAGGTAGCCGTGGGCCTACTACCTGGAGGTTCTCAGCTTGCACGAGGTTGTCGTCACAGGGTACGGCGTGTTCACGGCGTTCGGGTTTGGCGCCCAGGCGCTCAGGGAAGGTGTGTTCTCCGGAGAGCCGGCCTTTGCGAAGGTCAATCGGTTCGACCCCTCCCGATATCGCGCGCAGTATGCCGCCGAGTATCCGCAAGAAGAATTATCTCAATTAACCGTGTTGCGCGAGTGTGTCAAGGAAGCGCTTTCCAGAGCAGACCAGGACGGGGCAGACGCGCCCGTTTTACTCGGCACCAGTGGAGATCACGCTTCGAACATTGACTTCTGGGCGGCTCACGCCACGGGGAATCAGCCTGAAGAAGCCGGTGTGATGTATAGTCTACCGGCAGTGTTACCGGAGGTAATCGGAGACGAATTCCGTCTCGGGCGGCCCAGGTTGGCGTTCGTGAACGCATGCGTGGCGGCAACCAACGCGATCGCCTATGGAGCACATCTCATCAGCACCGGAAAGGCTCGTTCCGTGGTCTGCGGAGGCGCCTATGTGGTCAACGAAGACGTTTTCGCCAAATTCGACTCAGGGCAGGCTCTCACCATCGAGCCCCTGGTGCGGCCCTTCTCCTTGGGCAGAAAGGGGCTGCTCCACGGCGACGGCGCCGCGATCCTCGTACTCGAGTCCGCAGAGCACGCCCGGCGACGGAACGCCGTCTCCTACGGCAGTGTTCTCGGGTGGGGCCTCGCCGCGGACGCCCACCACCCTGTCCAGCCGCACCCACAGGGGCGCGGGCTCGCCGCCGCCGCCCAAGCCGCCCTCCGGCGGGCCGGCGTAGCCGCCGATGACATCGGTTACGTCAATGCCCACGGCACGGGCACACCACGCAACGACCCTGCCGAGTCGCTGGCGCTGCGCCAGGTGTTCGGTGACCGGGCCGGTACGGTCCCGGTGAGTTCCACCAAGAGCACCACCGGCCACATGCTGGAGGCGACCGGAGCCGTCGAGGCCGTCATCACGCTCCTGGCACTCGCGGATGGGCTGCTGCCCCCCACCGCGGGCTTCCTCGAAGCAGACCCCGAGTGTCGCATCGACTGCGTCCCCGGCACCGCGAGGCCCGCGAGGGTGTCCCGAGCGCTGTCGCTCAACGCCGCCTTCGGCGGTGCCAACGCGGCCCTCGTACTGGGTGCTCCGCAGTCCCTTTGAAGGCATTACCGCCACGCCGTGAAGGCAACAGCCGCAGAGGAATCACATGCAGTCAGCGCTTGTGTCGCACCGTGCCATCGTCGACGCCGCCTGTCTGACCCCCTGGGGAGACGAGGCGTCCGGCGTGCCGGGAGCGGCTCCGAAGGAGCTTCCCCCGATCGTGGGGTTCGCGATCTCACGGTTCGGCCCGCTGGTGCACGCGGTGGCGGCAGCCTGTCTCGGGCCCGCGGGCGCCCCGGGCAACCACGTCGGGCGGTACGGCGCCACAACCGCGATCGTCCTTGCGACCGTGCACGGTGACGCGGTCACGCTGGACATGGCGACCCAATCGGTGGTCGCGGGCAAACCGTCCAACCCCGTGCTGTTCTTCCAGTCGGTCAGTACGTCCATCCTCAGTCATGTGACCCGGCTCTACGGCATTCAGGGACCGCTCACCTGCATCTCGGCCGTCCCTGACCCGGCCGGAGAGGCGCTGAGGGTCGCCGACGCGCTACTGGACGACCCGGAACTGCACCAGGTACTCGTCATCGGGGCCGAGACCAAGCCGAACGAACGGGTCAGCCATGTGAGCGAGTTGGCCGCAGCACACGGCCGGGGGCCACGTCTGCCCGCCAAAGACGCCGCGGCCGCCCTCCTGCTGCGCCGGATCGAGACCGACACGGGAGGGGCACGGCTCACGCTCTCGGAGCCACCCCCCGGGACCCCCTGCGGGGCCGGCGGCGAGCCGGCGGGGCCGCTCGGCTGGCTCAGCACCTTCATGGAGCTGTGCGCCGATGCGGGCACCAGGCGGCATGAGGCTCACACCTACGAGCTCCCCCTGTGACCCGAGCCCCGTCAGACACAACTCACCATGTGTGGCCCAACCCGTCAGATAGGGAAAACCCAGATGATCACTCTTGAGAACGTCAAGGGCATAGTGACTGAATGCCTGAGCATGCGGGACGAACCCGTAGCCATCGACCTCGACAGCCCTATCACGATCGACTCTTTCTCACTGGTCTGGATCCAGCACCTGCTGGAAGAGCGCCATGACATCGAGATCACACCCGAACACTCGGATTTCCCCACGTTCACGTCGGTCAGGGCCTTCCACGTATATCTGGCCAAGAAGTTCCCCGATCGCGTGTCCCTGGAGGACTGATGGCCGTCATCGGCGCACCCTCCTGGTGGGGGGAGACCTTTCTGGGACGACGGCACGACGACGATGTGTGGGCTCTGGCCGACCGCGCCGTCACCTACAGGGAACTACGGGAACACGTCGGCTTCCTGGCCGCGAGGCTGGCCGCCGCGGGGATCGGCAGCGGTTCCTCCGTCGCCTTGTGCATGCCGCCCAGTCTCACTCTCCTGCACGCCATGCTCGCCGCGTGGACCCGCGGGGCCCAGGTCATGCTCATCGACGTCCGGTCGACGGGCTATGAAGTCGACCGGTTACTGCGTATCTGCGAACCCCAGTACCTGATCTCCGCACAGCCCGGGTCACCGCTGACCGGATATCTCGTCGAGGACGTGCCGTTCACCCTGGAGTGTCGCGCGACAGGTCGTCCTGCTGCGCCGGATGTCTGTCTCGTCCAGGCGAGTTCGGGTTCCACCGGGAACCCGAAGGTGATCGGCCGCAGTTCCGCCGCCTTGCTGGCCGAACTCAGGCGATACGCCGCACTGGAGGGCATGCCGGGAGCCGGGGAGCGCGTCCTGCTGCTGAACTCCGTCATCCACACCATGGGCCTGGTCGGAGGAGTACTGCATGGTTTGAACTCCGGAGCGCAGATGGTGTTTCCGTCCCGTATGCGCGCCGAGACGATAGTGGAGACCACACGGGCGACCGAAGCGAGCGCGATCTTCGGCGTCCCCATGCACTTCGCGCTGCTCGCACGCTCCGTTCCGGCCGCCGTCCCGTCACTGCGCCTGGCGGTCTCCGCCGGTGAACTGCTGCCCCTCAAGGTCTGGACCCAGTTCCGCGAGCGGTACGGGCTGCCGATCAGCCCGGTGTACGGCACCACCGAGACCGGCATCATCGCGGCCGATCTCATCACCGGCGCGGAACCTCCCGTCCTGGGCAGGCCGACCGCCGGGATGGACGTGGATGTCGTAGCGGGAGAACTCCGGGTACGGATGGAACGCACGCCGTACCTCTGGTCGGACCGGGCCGACCGGTTCCACGACGGATGGCTTCGGACGTTCGACCGATGCGACCGGGATCCGGTGAACGGAGTTCTGTCGTATCGCGGCAGAGCCGACTCCGTGGTCGCGATCGGCGGACTGAAAGTCGATTTGACGGAAGTCGAGCAGACGCTGCTCCTGCACTCCCACGTACGGGAAGCCGTGGTCGTCTTCGATGACGTCATCGAAGCGTATGTGGGCGGCGACGCCGCGCTCACCGCGGCCGACATCGCGGACTGGTGCCGGTCCCGTCTCGCCGACTTCAAGGTTCCCAAGGTCTTCCGGCTTTCCGGAGCGGTGCCGCGCAACGCGAACGGAAAGGTGATCCGCAATCGGGAGGTCCTTCGACGGCAAGAGGAAACCGGTGCGCACACTCATCATTGACAACTACGACTCCTTCACCCATAACCTCGCCCATTACATAGGCACGATGAACGGAGTCGCTCCGACCGTCATCAAGAACGATGAAGCGGGCTGGGACCTGTCGATGCTTGATGACTTCGACAACGTCGTCATCTCGCCAGGCCCGGGAAATCCTTCGGAGGCCGAGGACTTCGGCATCTGTGCGGATGTCATTCGCCAGGCCCGGATTCCCGTCCTGGGCGTGTGCCTCGGCCACCAAGGGATATGTCACGTCCACGGTGCCCGGGTCGTTCCGGCACCCGAGATCTTCCACGGCCGTGAGTCGCGGGTGACGCACACCGGGGACGTCCTCTTCGCAGGTGTGCCCTCGCCGTTCGCCGCAGTCCGTTACCACTCCCTGGCGGTGGCGGACCTGCCCGACGAACTGGAGGCCATCGCGTGGACGGAGGACGGGGTACTGATGGCGGTCCGGCACCGAAGCCGCCCGCTGTGGGGAGTGCAGTTCCACCCCGAGTCGATCGGCACGGGTCACGGGCGGCGCATTCTGCGCAACTTCATGCGTCTCACCCATGAGACGAGCCCTCCGCACGGGACCGGAGTCCAGCGGCACCGCCCTGGTCGGCGCGTGGCAGTGCGGAGACTTCCGTTCGAGGTGCCGGCCGAGCGGGCGTTCGCCACGCTGTACGCCGATGCCCGGCACGCCTTCTGGCTCGACAGCGGCCGTACCGGCGAGCAAAGAGGACGGTTCTCCTTCATGGGAGACGCCGGCGGCCCGCTGGCCCGGATGGCCGAAGCGCAGGTCGACCGCCGGTGCGTCGTCGTCACCTCGGCTGCCGGACGAGAGGTCATCGAGGGCCCATTCCTCGACTGGCTCGATCACGACCTTCGCGCCCACCGGGCAGAGGTGCCCGAGCTGCCGTTCGACTTTGCCTTGGGGTGGGTGGGATACCTGGGGTACGAGCTGAAGGCGGAGTGCGGCGGGGAACCGGCGCACCACTCACCCCACCCCGACGCGGGAATGATCTTCGCCGACCGTGCCGTCGTGTTCGACCACGAACTGCGCGAGATCCATCTCCTGGCCCTGGTGGACAACGGCGACACGGCTTCGGCGACGGAGTGGTTCGACCGGACGCGGCGCAGCCTGGAGGAACTGGCCGCACCGGGGCCTGGCGCAATCGAGGACACGGCCACGCCGTCGGGATCGCCGGGCACGCTCGGCGAAGCGAACCTGCGGCACGACAAGCAGCGCTACCTGGAGTTGATCAGCGCCTGCCACAAGCAGATCGACGCGGGTGAGTCCTACGAGATCTGTCTGACCAACATGCTGCACGGCACCGGCACGTTCAGTGCCTTGGCCGCCTACCGGCTTCTGCGCCACCAGAATCCCGTACCCTTCGGCGCCCTGCTCCGGTTCGGTCCGCTGTCGGTGCTCAGTTCGTCGCCTGAGCGGTTTCTGCGCATCGGCGCCGACGGGACCGTGGAATCCAAGCCGATCAAGGGCACGCGGCCACGGTCAGCGTCCGCCCCCGAAGATGAGCGGCTGCGCAGGGATCTCGCCGGCGACCCCAAGGACCGCGCTGAGAACCTGATGATCGTGGATCTGGTCCGGCACGATCTGAGCCAGTGCGCCGAGGCCGACTCCGTGCGGGTCGATCCGCTCTTCGAGGTCGAAAGCTATGCGACGGTGCACCAGTTGGTCAGTACGGTGCACGCGCAGCTGAGGCCGGACCGCAGCGCTGTGCACTGCGTACGCGCGGCCTTCCCGCCCGGATCCATGACGGGCGCGCCGAAGATCCGCACCATGCAGATCATCGACAGGCTCGAAGAGGGTCCCCGCGGGATCTACTCCGGTGCCTTGGGCTACTTCTCGCTCACCGGAGCCGCGGACCTCAGCGTCGTGATCAGGACGATCATCATGACCGAGAACGAGGTCTCCTTCGGAACCGGAGGAGCCATCACCACGCTCTCCGACGCCGACGCCGAGTTCGAGGAGACCGCGGTGAAGACGGCACCCTTGCTCAACCTCTTCGGCATGGAGTTCCCCACGGGCGAAGGCGATCCCGTGGCCGGGAGGAACGACCGATGATCCCGGCCACCAGCCGGCGTCCGGTCCGACAAGAGAGGGATTTCCTGACCATGGGGCACAACGCCACAGACCGCGAACCCGCCGCGGCGCCGACGGACCACTCGGTCGGCCTGTACTTCTTCTCCGCCCTGGAGGGGGCGACAGGTACCGAGGAGCCGGAGGACGCCGCCGCGTACCGCCTGATGCTGGACGCGGCCGTGTCGGCGGATGAGGTGGGCCTGGACTTCGTATGGGTGCCCGAGCGGCACTTCACCCCCTTCGGCGGAGGACACCCCAACCCCGCAGTGATCGCGGCGGCGCTCGCGGTACGCACCCAGAGGATCCGGATCCGCGCGGGCAGTGTGGTCCTGCCCTTGCACGACCCGCTGCGGGTGGCGGAGGAATGGGCCGTCGTGGACAACCTGTCCCAGGGCCGCGTGGAGATATCGTCGGCCACCGGCTGGAATCCCAGGGACTTCGTGCTGGCTCCCGACGCGTTCGCGGAGCGTGCCGACCGCGCACGGCAGAACCTGGGGATCATCCAGGACCTGTGGAGCGGCAATGAGATCAGCCGGTCGGGTCCGGACGGCGTCGAGTACTCGGTGCGCACCTATCCCCGGCCGGTGCAGCCCAGCCTGCCGCACTGGATCACCGCGGCCAGCAACCCGGACACCTTCGTGTACGCCGGCGAGGCCGGGGCAGGCGTGCTCACCAGCTACGGGGCGTTCCCCCCGGAGCGCCTGGGCGAGCTGATCGCCGCGTACCGTGAGGCCTATGCCGCGCACCACGAGGGCCGGGGCCGGGTGGCCGTGATGGCCCACACGGTGATCGGAGCGGACGGGGCCGAGGTCAGGCGTCGTTCGGAAGGCCCTCTGCGCACCTACCTGGCGGCCTACCTGAACCAGCAGGAAAAGCAGGCCGACGCGGCGGTGCGGGAGAAGATCCTCGACCTCGCCGTCCAGCGCTATCTGCGCGGGCGCTCGTTGATCGGGGACCGGACCGAAGTACTGGCGGTGATGCGGCAGATGCACGCCGCGGGAGCGGACGAGATCGCCTGCCTGGTGGACTTCGGCCTTCCGCGAGAGATCGTCCTGCACACCGTCGCCGAACTCGCGCGGCTTCGCTCAGACACCCCTCAGCGAGCGTGAAGGGACCCCGCATGCAGCTGGAATCCCGGCAACCGACGACCGAGCGGCCCGCGACAGCTGAAGACCTGCTCCCCCTGGCGCTCACGTCGTACGGCCACTTCACGTCCCTGCGCGTCGACGCCGATCACCGGATCCGGGGCCTGTCGCTGCACCTGGAACGACTCGTGCGGGACAGCGGGATCGTGTTCGGCACGACGGTGGACACCGAACGCGTCCGCGCCCTGGTCGGCCAAGCCCTGGAGGGGCGGGCGGGGCCTTGCGTCGTCCGGATCACCCACTTCGATCCCTCAGTTGAGATAGGGCACCCCGAGGACGCCACCGGGCCGCAGATCATGGTGACCGTGCGAGCCGCCGGCGCGTTGCCCCCGCCACCACTGACCGCGTCGGGCGTGCGGTACGAGCGAGATCTCCCGCAGGTGAAGCACTGCGGGCTGTTCGGGGCGTTGCATGCCCGCCGCACGGCCCGGCTCAAGGGCTTCGATGACGCCTTGTTCTTCGGCCCCGACAACCATGTGTCCGAGGGTGCAACGTGGAACGTGGCCTTCATCGACGAGAACGGCACCGTCGTCTGGCCGGAGGGCCCGGTGCTGCCCGGCGTGACCGCAGCGCTGCTCCAGCAGCGAACCGAGTACAAGATCGCCCCCGTCACGCTCGACGAGGCCAAGGCCATGCCGGTCGCCTTCGCCACCAACACCTCGATCGGCGTCCGCGCGATCGCCGCCATCGACGACACCCCCATGGCTGTCGAGCACCCGGTCCTGAGCATGCTGCGCGAGACGTACCTGTCCATCCCGGGCGAGCGGCTGTAAGGCAGGAGCGGGAGCGGCGAACCACCGCCGACTGCGGCGAACATGCCGAAGAACTGCTGCGCGGAGACCCGTGCCACGACTGGCGGTCTCTGGAGCACCTGACGGAAAGCCTGGTCGTAGCCATATCCCCTTCCCGGCTGAGTCGGCAGTGCGCTATTCCTCGGGCTCCCAGGCGATCAGTTGCTCGAACACCTGCCGGTCGCCCTCGATCTTCAGGTCGCTCAGCGTGAGGCGGCCCCAGACGAAGAGAAGCAGTTGCTCGGCCGTGCCCGTGGCCGAAGCGGAGGCGGGCGCGGTGTCGTTCGTGAGGGGTGCGGGCCGGGCGCCGGTGCCGTCCAGCACGAGGAGCCAGGAGCGGCCCTCGGTGGCGTGGTAGTGGATGCTGGCGGCCTCGTGCGGCCAGGCCGCCGGGGTGGAGTTGCAGGTGTCGAGAAACTCGGCCACGCCGTCGATCGCGAGGTCCGCCGGCATCGGCTGCGCGGCGCCTGCGGCGAGCTGGGCGTCGTAGGTGTGCACCAGCACCTCATGCACCCGGCGCCGGGCAACGCCCCAGGCATTCGCCGGCGACACGCCGGCGGCCCACCACGCCCAGCACTCGCGCTCCGGGCCGGCCTC
Source organism: Streptomyces sp. NPDC057623 (assembly GCF_042800355.1). Classification (NCBI taxonomy): domain Bacteria; kingdom Bacillati; phylum Actinomycetota; class Actinomycetes; order Kitasatosporales; family Streptomycetaceae; genus Streptomyces; species Streptomyces sp. NPDC057623. Next base: position 383 of record NZ_JBHVGZ010000050.1, on the reverse strand, counting down.
GCGCAGCGCACTCAGCAGCAGCTCGTTCGACTCGGCGTACCAGGCCAGCAGCGCCTCGTGCTCGCGCGGCGCCTCCGCGGCGTCCTTGGCCGGCGGAGCCTCAGCCGGGCCCGCGGCGACGATCGCGGCCCACCAGCGCTGGCCCGTACCCAGGTGCTGCACCAGATCGAACAATGTCCACTCCGGGCAGGACGGCACCGGCGCGTCAAGGCCGGGCGCGGCGGCAACGGCACTCCGGAACGCGGCCGACCGCTCGTCGATCAGTTGCAGCAGGGTGGAAAACTCAAGACGGTTGCGTCCAGAGAAGTGGTGTACGGGTTCGACCTGATCCGGGGGTTTGCTCCGGCATCGGGATGGTGCCCGCATAGTTGAACGGCCACCGG
>NZ_JBHVGZ010000049.1:0-77700 GCF_042800355.1 Streptomyces sp. NPDC057623 | reverse complement strand
ACGACACACGGCTCCTCAGCCTGCCCACCACCAGCCACAGAAAGCGAAACGGCCCACCGACTCCGTCGGCGGACCGTCACGAAAGATCGAGGTTAAGGATCATGTCCAATGTTGTCAATTAATTGACAACCCTTGTCACAGAAGGCCCACCATGGTTAAGTAAGGCCAGTTCGCAGGCTCAAGAGAATTGCCAAACGGCAGACAGACTGCAACGTCTCCAGGGGGAGTCATGAAGCAGCGTATGAGGCTGAAGATTGCGGCGCTTGCTGGACTGTTAACGGTGCTGACGGTTGGCTTCGGAGACCTTGAGACATCCATGGCGTGGGGCCGAACGATGTCCACCCCGAAGGCAATCGTGAACGACGAGATCGACTGGCCGTAGTCGAAAATGCCAAGCGGAGTCAAAAAGATGACATACATTTGACAGGACGCTCGACCGGATAGCAGGATGTCGGACATGCCTAGCGGAATCGACCAGATCCTGCAGCAGCCTTCCTTCGGACATCGACTCCGGGCACTTCGTGTCGCCCAGGGCTTGTCGCAGGTACAGCTCGCTGGCGGGGAATTCTCTCCCGCATACCTGTCGAGGCTGGAATCTGGCACCCGGCCTCCCACCGAGCGCGTGATGTCCCACCTCTGCAAGAAGCTCAAGGTGTCCCTTTCCGCCTTCCACACCACAGCGGGGAGCGCCCTGACCCGAGCCCTCGCCGCCGTCACCTCCGTCGGAGAGTCGCCGGCCATGGCCGCAGCACTGGAGGAAGCCCTTCTGCAGGAGCAGGATGCCGACCCCGTGCTGCGCTGGCAGGCGCAGTGGGTCCTCGCCCGCTGCTACCAGCAGCAGGGAAGAGTGAGCGAGGAACTGGCCCTGCTCCAGGAGATCACCGCACTCGGCGACAGGACCGGCCTGCCGGAGCTGCGCTCCCGTTCGAGGGTCAGACTCGCGCGGCTGCTGCGCGCCTCGGGTGACTTCAACCAGGCACGCACTCGCGTGGAGGAAAGCCTGACTCTCGCCGAAGAGCACGGCCTCCCTTACCGGGACGTCGTCGAGGCACTGCTCACCTTGATCTCCGTCGACGCGGAGAGCGGGCAGACCGCCCAGGCACGGGCGAACGCGGACCGGCTGATCGAAACGCTCTCCGAAGAGCTGCCCTTGCGCCTCAAGGTCGAGGCGTTGTGGACTACCGCGACCGTGTGCGCGCGTCAGGGAGACCACGAGGCGGCCATCGAGCCGATGACGCGCGCTCTGGAGATACTGCCCAGCAACGAGGACCCTGTGCTGTGGATGCGGCTGAGGCTCGCCGCGGCATCGATGTACCTGCGCATGGTCTCACGGGACACGGGCGAGGCACGGACTCTCCTGGACGAGGCCGCCACCGTGGCCCAGATTGTCGGCATGCCCGTCCATCAACGCGAACTGCTCCTCCTTCAGTCCCAACTCGCCTTCCACGAAGGGCGGTACGAAGAGGCTCGGGAGCTGTGCGACCGCCTCGGCGAGCGGCCTGACGGCATCGGCGTGCGTGACCAGATGCGTCTGGACGTTCTGCGGAACCAGATAGCGATCATCGAAGGCGACCATGCTGCCGCCGTGGTCGAGCTCGAACGCATCGCCAAGGAGGCGCAACAGTCCGCCAACACCGAACTGTCGGCGGAGGTATGGCGCGCGCTGGCCGAGGCCCTACGGCTGACAGAAAGGGCCGGACGCCACTGATTCCCTGCGGTTGCCGTCGCACTGGAGGGCGTCGCCGGGGCGCAGGGTGTAGCTGGACTTGCCGTGGCCATAGACCATGACGCCTTCCAGCATGTACAGGAATCGGTGCCCGCGTGCTGGAAGAGCGGGAAGACCTCGCTCTGCTCGGTCAGCGTGACCAGGAGGGCGTCCACGCGCTCGTGGGCGCCTCGCAGGGAGCCGAGTTGGGCGTACGCGTGGCCGGCCTCGGTGCCCGCCGGACGATCCGGACGCCATGACCGGCGCGGACGAACACGGCCTCGCGTTCGTCGTCCATGCCGCGGAACAGGGCCGTGACCGGGACGTCCAGACCGACTCGCGGGCCCTGGACCGCGATGACGCGCTCCAGGGCCTTGTCGTCGGAGTCCTCCACGGGGGTGGGGTGCTCGCTCACCGGCGAATTTCCTAGCCCGCGCGGTCCAGTCTGAAGCGGGGGTGGGGATCAGCGTGGCCGGTGGCGAGGTCGGCTGCCATCGCGCCGATGAGCGGGGCGAACTTGGCGCCGTGGCCGGAGCACGCGGAGGCGATGACGAAGGGGCCGTGCCGGTCGAGGACGAAGTCCTCGTCGGGGGTGGTGGTGTAGAGGCAGGTCGCTTCGGCCACCGGGTCGGGTTCGAGACCCGGCAGGCGCTCCCGCACGAAGCCGCTCACCCGTGTCCGGGACGCCGGGTCGACGACCCTGTCGCGAGTACGGGCCGTGGTGGGGGTGCCTCGGTCGTGCTCGGCCACCTTTACCGCGGGGAACGGGCCGCCGTCGCTGCCCGAGGGCAGGCCGTACAGGTGAAGCTCACCGTCCCAGATCAGGGTCGGCCACCGGACGGACGGGTCGCGCTGCCGGAAGTGGAAGACCTGCTGCTGGGTCACCCGCAACTGCGGTAGCGGGACGGGGAGTTCGAGGTCCGGCAGCCAGGAGCCGGCCGCGATCACCACCGTGTCGGCGACGATCTCGCGGCCGTCGTCGGTGTGCAGGAGGGCCTTCTCTCCTCCTCGGACGTCGATGCCCGTGACACGCGTGCCGGTGATCGCTCGTGCGCCGTGTTCGACGGCCCTCCGCACGCAGGCCGCGACGGTCTCGTCGGCGTTGACCACACCCGCGTCGGGGTGGTGGAGCACCGGACCTGTGAAGTGGATGTACGGCCAGCGCTCCGACGCGGCCTCCGGACCGAGGACTTCGTGGGGTACTCCGGCCGCGGCAAGGAGGTCGGCGATCGCCTCCGGGTCACGTTCCTCGCCCATGTCGAGGCCACCGGTCGTGCGCAGCAGAGGAGTCGAGCTGTCGTCTTCCAGCTCGCGCCACTGCTCGTACGCCTTCCCGGTCAGCCGTACGTAGAAGGGGTCGGCGTACGCCCGCCGGACGATCCGTGAGCTGCCGTGCGAACTGCCGTGCTTGTGGCCGATGGCGTAGGCCTCGATCAGGGTGACCTCGTGGCCGCGGCGGGCCAGTTGCCAGGCGGTGGCCGCGCCCATCAGCCCGGCACCCACAACAGCGATCACAGCCCCTCCCCCGGGATCCAGCCTGTGCCCGCGAGCGGAACGCGGGCCATGGCGGCGGACTCGATGGTAAGCGCGACCAGGTCCTCCGGCTCAAGATGCGGCGGGTCGTCACGCGCGGGAAGTTGGCAAGCTGCTCGTCGAAGTACCCGGCGGCGGAGCCGAGTTCGCGGTACTCGGCGTCGCACCTGGGGTGGTTGGCGCCGAGCGCGATGAGGGCGGCCGTGCCGGTCGGCAGGATGGGACCAGACCACTCGGGCCCAGGCAAGCCTCACAACTCACCCAGCCCATACGGCCGTTCTCATGTCACGGGCCACTGGCACAGCACTCTTGATCGTCTTCTGAGCGGCGCCTAGGCTCCCATGCCCATGGAGATGGGGGTACCAGACCGCGGGCGACGGGCATGGCACGACGGGCTGGTCAGGCGTCGGGTAGCCGCAGGTCTGCTGGCCGGGGCGGGGCTGGTCATTCTGGGCACGGTGTTCGTCGTCATGCCAGGGGTGGTGGTCGACCACGATCTCGCCGGGGCGAGCGTCGCCGCGCAGGATCGGCTGAAGGCGGTGAACGATGTCCGTACGACGCTTCTGCAGGTGGTCGGCGGCCTGGTCGTGCTCTTCGGCGCGTACGCCACCTGGCGGCAACTGCGGGTGAGTCAGGACGGTTTGCGCGCCACCCAGGAGGGCTACGTCACCGACCGATTCAGCCGGGCCGTCGAGCAGCTGGGCAGCGACAAGCTGGATGTGCGCATCGGCGGGTTGCACGCGCTGTGGCGGATCGCGGAGCAGTCCGCCCGCGACCGGGAGGCCATCATCTCCATCCAGGCCGCGTATCTGCGTACACACCTGCCCTGGCCACCCGCCGGGCCGGAATCACCGGCGGCGGACGTGCCCATCAACGACATCGCACCCCTGGAGACCCGCGCCGCCGACGCCCAGGTGGCGCTGACCGCGCTCGGCGTACTGTGCCGGCACCGGGAGCAGTCCTGGGTCAATCTCAGCATCACCGACTTGCGCCGGGCCGACTGCGACGGACTGTGGTTCCCCGAGGTCAACTTCGACCGCGCTTGCTTGGAGGCGGCGGGCCTGTACCACGCCAATCTGACCCAGGCGTCCCTGGTCTCGGTCAATCTGCGGCACGCCGACCTCACGACTGCGATTCTCCGCCGGGCTCGCTGCATTCTGGGCGACCTACGGGCCGCGAAGCTGGTCGAAACCGACTTGCGTGACGTCGACTTCACCGAGACCGACCTGCGCGAGGCGAACCTGCGCAAGGCCGACGCCCACGGCGCGGTCTTCCACCGCGCCGACCTCCGTATGGCCGACCTGCGCGGCACCGACTTGAGCACCGCCAACCTTCTCGAAGCACGCCTGACCGGCGCCCTGGCCAGTGAGCACACCCGCTGGCCCGCCGACTTCGACCACACGGCCGCCGGAGTCGTCGACACCGATGACCCCGGCCCCGAGCCCTCGCCCCTGCTCCAGCCACCCGGGATGACGTGGCAGGCACCGCCGCTGAGGTCCGCTCCCTGACCAAGACGCGCCGGTCAGGACTGCGGCGACCGCGATGCGCCTGACCGGCGTCACTCCTCGTCAGCGGCGTCCTGATCGCCCGGAGCCCGAGGCCGCCAGGCAGGTCCGGGAGCTGATATCGCTCCCAGTGTTCTGCCTCGACGTACGGTCGCAGTGCACGAGCGCGAGGCCCGGTTCGACGAAGGGATCGGCGTGTAGGAGCGGGCGTCGGGGTGGGCGATGACATCGGGGTCGCCGGGCTGCCGGCCGAGCGCGCCGGTCGCGTACCCGGCGAAGCCGACGCCCTCGTCGCGGAGTTCCTCGACGGACTGGACCCGGAGGAGCTTGGCACAGCTCGGCGAGATCGGGACGTCCGTTGCCGGGTCGGTCGTCATGGGCGGTGGAAGGTCCCGTAAGCCGAAGGGCCGGGCACCACCTCCTGAGAGGCGGGACCCGGCCCGGACGGCCGTCAGGTGACGGCGGCGGACGACGTGTCGGGCAGCGGCATCAGGAACCCGCGGTGCCGGACCTCCCGTGCGGACCGGCGATGGGCAGCCCCGCCAGCAGCGCACGTCGGCTGGACCTGACGTGCTCACGCATCACGTGCTCGGCGCTGTCGCCGTCCTTCTCCAGGATCAGCCCCAGGACGAGGTGGTGCTCACGGTCCGACTGCAGCGCGCGGCCCGGCTGGCTCAGCGACGTGTTCACCAGGCGGGAGTAGGCCAGCTGGTTCATCAGCATCCGGTAGTGGGCCTCCAACTTGCTGTTGTCGGCACCCGAGATGAGCAGGTCGTGGAACTCCTGAACCAGTTCCGCGTACCGCTCACGATCGTCCCGCTCCACCGCGTCATCGGCCTCGCGCAGGTTCCGCTCGAGCAGGTCGATCTCGGCGACCCGACCGCGCCGGGCGAGGAGGCGGGCAGCCGCGCCCTCCAGGAGTTCCTTCATCTCGAAGAGTTCGGTGATCTCGCGACGGGAGGGGGTGGTGACGAACGTCCCGACGCGGGGGCGGATCTCCACGAGCCCTTCGGTCTGCAGCTGCTTGAGGGCTTCACGTACCGGCGTACGACTGACGCCGAACTCCTCCGCGAGGGCGAGCTCCGAGAGCGGAGCCCCCGGCTCGATGTCTCCCTTGATGATCCGCCGGCGCATCTCGGCGATCACCCTGGCCTGCATCGACCCGTTCTTCGGTTCGCTCTGTTCGCGATTCACCGAACCCTCCTCCGTGTCCCGAGCCGCCCGCCGGTCATCCCAGCGGCGCGAGCGCGCCGCCGTCGAAGAACTTACCCGCGCTGTAGACCATCGGAGGACGCTCGCAGACGGTGGCGTGCACCACGCGGCAGATGAACACGGTGTGCGTGCTGGCCTGCAGCCGCTCGCGGATCTCGACCTCCATCTGCGCACTGCTCCGGGCGATCAGCGGGCTGCCGAACGGGCCGCCCTCCCACTCCACCTTCTCGAACTTGTCGGTGGCCTTGCTCGCGAACGTACCGACGACGTCCAGCTGGTCCGTGGACAGGATGTTGATCGCGAGGTGGCTCGCGCTGAACAGACAGTCGTGGGTGGAGGAGGTGCGCTGGACGCACACCATCACGGTGGCCGGGTCGAGCGAGATGCTCGAGAACGCGTTCACGGCCAGCCCCCTGGGCGTCTCCCCGTCCATCGCGGTCACGACCGTGACACCGGTGACGAACTGCCGGTTGACCTGCTTCATCACGTCGAGGTCGGGCTTCGAGGCGAGCGGGGTCATGAAGGTGCTCCTTGTCATGTTGATCGTCAGTCCTGTCCCACCCGGATGACGCCCAGCGCCGAGAGCAGCGAGCGGGCATCCCACGTCACGTGCTCCTCGACGATCCGGTCCCCCTCGAAGCGGGCGAACGTGGCGCCGCTGACCTCGACGTGCCGTTTGGTGGCGGGCACTCCGAGGAGCGAGTTCTGGTGGGTTCCGGTGCTGTGCCAGCGGATCGCGGCCCGGTCGCCCTCGACCACGATGTCGTCGATGGTCGTCACCAGGTCCGGGAAGGCCGACCGGGTCGAGACGATCGAGGCCTTGAAGGCCTCCAGGTCCTGCGGGTGCGGGTCCTGGCCGTGCCGGAGGTACGCGGGGCTCAACAACGCGTCGAGGGCATCGACGTCACCCTGGCCCCAGGCCCCGGTCCACGCCTTCTCGATGAGTCCACGACGGGCGTCAGAGTTCGGCACCGGTCATCTCCTTTCTGTCTGCGCTCAGCTCCTTCCAGAAGGACACCGCCAGGCCGGCGATGATCACCAGGAAGGGCAACGACGTCACGATGACGGTGTTCTGGAGGGCGTTCAGTCCGCCGGCGAGCATGAGGACGACGGCGGTGACACCGGTGAGGACGCCCCAGAGGATGAGCACCGAACGGCGCGGGGTGAGCGATCCGTTCGAGGTCATCATGGACAGCACGTAGGTGTTGGCGTCCGCGCCGGAGACGAAGAACATCACGACCAGGATGATGGCGATCACCGAGGTGACCGAGGCGAGCGGGTAGTGGTCGAGAGTCGCGAAGAACGCGCTGTTGATGTCGGCCGCGGTCTGCTTGGCGATGTCGCCCTTCTCGAACATGTCGATGTGGATCGCCGAACCGCCGAACACCGTGAACCAGGTGAAGAAGACCACGCTGGGGACGACCAGTACGCCCATGATGAAGCCGCGGATGGTGCGGCCGCGCGAGATGCGGGCCAGGAAGACGCCGACGAAGGCGCCCCAGGAGACCCACCAGGCCATCATGAAGTAGGTCCACCACTGCATCCATTCGAGCCCGCCGAACGCGGTGCCCTGGAGGCTCATCCGGAAGAAGTCGGTGGCCCACTGGCCCACGGACTCGATGTACAGGTTCGCGATGAACACGGTCGGGCCGACGACCAGCATGAAGACGAACAGCGCGATGGCCAGCAAACTGCTGCCCTGGCTCAGGAACTTGATTCCCTTGCTGACACCGGTCACCGCCGAGAGCGTGAAGATCGCGGTGACGGCGGCGATGATGAGCACCTGGCTCACGTTGTTGACCGGCATCCCCCACAGCCGGCCGAGACCGTTGTTGACCTGAAGGGCTCCCAGGCCCAGGGAGGTCGTGGTGCCGAAGAGCGTCGCGAACACGGCGAGCACGTCGATCGTCTTGCCGATCGGCCCGTCGACACGGTCGCCGAGCAGCGGCCTGAACATCTGGCTCACCAGGGTGCGCCGGCCCTTGCGGTGGGTCGAGTAAGCGATGGCCAGACCGAAGACGGCGAAGATCGCCCAGGCTTGCAGGCCCCAGTCGAAGTAGGAGTACTGGAGGGCGCGCACCGCTGCCGCCGGAGTGTTCGGATCGGCGAGACCGTGCGGTGGCGTCGCCAGGTGGGAGATCGGTTCGGCGACGCCGTAGGAGACGAGTCCGATTCCCATGACCGCGCTGAGGATCATGGCGAACCAGGTGATGGTCGAGAACTCGGGGCGGTCGCTGTCCTTGCCCAGCCGGATGTCGCCGGCTGGGCTGAAGGCCAGGAACACCAGGAAGACCAGGATGGCGAGCGTCACGACCAGGTAGGACCACCCGAACGTGGCCGTCACCCAGTTCAGCGAGGTGTTGGTGACGTCGTTCAGGTTGTCAGTGAAGAGCACCGCCCACGCTACGAAGACGGTGGAGATACCGAGCGAGGTCCAGAAAACGGAACCGAGTCTGCCGCCGCTGTCGCGGTCGGCGTAGGTGCCGTCCGTGGTGCTTTCCCCACCGCTCCCCGACGACGTCGCGGGCGTTGTCTCCTCGCCCGTTCCAAGGTGACTGGACATAGAACTCCTTGGGTCCGGGGCACGATGGCCATCCGGTCTGGCATACAAGCAGCAGTAAGGCACGCCACAGATGGAGCGTCAAGGGTTCGGTGCCGCGGAATCGCGTCACGACTTGACTTGCCGCCAATAAGCCCAGGTCATTGACCTAAAGGCGTTCCCGTAAGGGATCCGGACGCACTCTGCGCATGCCGTCGACTTACCCCTTGACCTATGCAGGAAGCGACACCTATCGTCCTGTGGCATGCAAGAGCGTATGGATCACCTCGACGAGAGCATCGGTCTCCGCAAGCTCGTGCTCTACCGAGACGTCGTCCTGACCGAGGCGGGAACGGCACCCGCGCGGCCCGCCTGGCGTGCCAGCGCCGCCGCGGTCATACGGAACCCGTGGGTGGGCACCGGCCCCTCGGCTGATCTGTCCCTGATGCAGGAGCGCATCGCGCCGGTGCTCGCCACCCTGCTCACCGACCGGCTCATCGCCTCCCTGGGCGGCGTGGACCAGATCGAATCGTTCGGCAAGGCGGCCCTCGTCGGTACGGCGGGCGAGATCGAGCACGCCGGCGCCCTCATCCACACCCCGTACTTCGGCAACCTGGTGCGGGAGTTCCTCCAGGGCGAGTCGATCATCTGCTTCGCCGACACGCGTGCCGAAGCGGGTGAGACGCTGGTCGTGCCGCTCTGGCACAAGACACACGCCTCGACTCGCAGTCACTACCAGACCATCAGTGCCCGCGTCTCCGACGCCCCGCGCCCGGACGAGATCGTCGTCGTCGCGGCCGCGTCCACGGGGCCGCGCCCGCACCCCCGGATCGGGGACCGCATGACCGACCCCGTCGTCACCACCGAAACCCTGGAGGTTGTCGCCCCATGAGCGTCCGCAAGATCGTGACCGTCGTCGAGGAGATCCGCACCGAGGGCGGCCGCGCGCTGGACCGCCCCGCCCGCATCGCCGTCGTCGCAGCGGTGATCGAGAACCCCTGGGCCGGTCAGGGCTTCGTCGAGGATCTGGGTCCCGGCATCGACGCGCACGCCTCCGACCTCGGCGCGCTGCTGGCCCCGGCCGTGCTCGACGCGCTGGAGGCGCCCGCCGAGGCGTACGGCAAGGCGGCCATCGTGGGCCTGGACGGTGAGATCGAGCACGGCTCGGGGCTGATCCACACGCTCAAGTTCGGTGACCACTTCCGCAAGGCCGCGAACGCCACCACCCTGCTGCCCGCGGTCGAGAAGCGCGGGCCCGCCGGTGTGGTCTTCGACATCCCGCTGAAGCACATCACCGACGCCACGATCCGCTCGCACCACCAGACCATCGAGGTCCGGATCAGCGACGCCCCCCACCCCAACGAGATCGTCATCGCGCTCGCCGCGGCCGCCCAGGGGCGCCCCCAGCAGCGTCTGGCGCCGCTCTCGACCGAGCAGTAGGCCATACATGAGCAAGCCCACCGTGGTGCTGCTGCACGGCGTGGGGCTCGACCACACCATGTGGGAGCCCACCGCCGCGCTCCTGGCCGACCGTTTCCACGTGATCTCCCCCGACCTGCCGGGCCACGGCGAACGCCCGCCGGTGCGCGAACGAGTGATCCTCTCCGACCTGGCCGACGGGGTGGCCGGCGAGATCCCGGCCGGCTCGCACCTGGTCGGATTCTCGCTGGGCGCGCTCGTGGCACAACACCTGGCGCTGCACCGCCCCCAGCTGGTGGCGACGCTGACCTCGGTCAGCTCGGTGTGCCGGCGCACGACCGAGGAGCGGACCTCGGTCCTCGCCCGGCTGCGCACCGCGGAGGCCGACTTCACGGCCAGCGCGACCGCATCCCTGAAGCGGTGGTACGAGGGCACGGACGTCGACGCCGGCTGGGTGGCCCGCACCGAGGCCGCCCTGCTCTCCAACGACATCGAGTCCTTCCTCGGCTGCTATCGCGTGTTCGCCTCGGCGGACGCGGAACTCGGGCCGTACCTGGGCCGCATCGCCGTACCGGCACTGGCTGTGACGGGTGAGAACGATCCGGGCTCCACTCCCGAGATGACCCACCGGCTCGCCGCGGCGCTGCCCGACTGCCGTGCGGTGATCGTCCCCGAGGCGCGTCACATGCTGCCCGTCGAGCGTCCCCAGGCGCTGGTCGACTCCCTCACGACCTTCCTCGGAGAGTGTTCACATGTCTGACCTCACCACGTTGCAGCACTTCATCGGCGGGACGTCGGTCGAGCCCGCGTCGGGCGAGTACTTCGAGAGCACCAACCCCGCCACCCGCGAGGTCCTCTACCGGGCCGCGCGCGGCGACGCCGCCGACATCGACAAAGCCGTGGCCGCCGCGCGCGGGGCGTTCGAGGACCCGCGCTGGCGCGACCTCAGTCAGACGCGACGCGGCCACCTGCTGCGGCGCCTGGGTGACCTGATCGCCGAGAACGCCGAAGACCTGGCGCGGATGGAGACGCAGGACAACGGCAAACTGCTGCGCGAGATGCGCGGCCAGCTGGCCACCCTGCCGGAGTATTACTACTACTACGCCGGACTGGCCGACAAGATCCACGGCGACTTCATCCCGACCTCTGACCGGCAGGTCCTCAACTACACGGCCCGGGAGCCGCTCGGTGTGGTCGGAGCGATCACGCCGTGGAACTCCCCGCTGACGCTGACCAGCAGCAAGCTGGCGCCCGCGCTCTGCGCCGGCAACACCGTCGTGATCAAGCCCTCGGAGTACACCTCGGCCACCGTCCTCAGGCTCGCCGAGCTGGCGGTCGAGGCGGGGTTCCCGCCGGGCGCGGTGAACGTCGTCACCGGTTTCGGCGCCGAGGCCGGGCAGGCCCTGGTCGACCACCGCGACCTCGCGAAGATCTCCTTCACCGGCAGCACCGCCACCGGGGCGCGTATCGCCGCCGCGACCGCGAGCCGCTTCATCGGCTCCACGCTCGAACTCGGCGGCAAGTCCCCCAACATCGTCTTCGAGGACGCGAACATCGCGAACGCCGCGATGGGCGTCGTCGCCGGCATCTTCGCCGCAGCCGGGCAGACGTGCATCGCCGGCAGCCGGGTCTTCGCGCACCGGTCCGTCTACGACGAGCTGCTGGAGCGGGTCTCGGAGCGCGCCCGGAGCATCGTCATCGGCGACCCCCTGGACGAGAAGACCGAGCTCGGCCCGCTGGCCTTCGAGGACCAGCGTGACAAGGTCGCCGGGTACGTCGACCTCGGCCGCGGCGAGGGCGCCCGGGTACTGACCGGCGGCCGGGCCACCGACGGCGGTCTCGGCGGGTACTTCTACGAGCCGACCGTTCTCGTGGACGTCGACAACAGCATGCGCGTCGTACGCGAGGAGATCTTCGGCCCCGTCCTGGCGGTCATGCCGTTCGACACCGAGGACGAGGTCGTACGCCTGGCCAACGACACCGAATACGGTCTCGCGGCCGGCGTGTGGACCACGAACCTCTCCCGGGCGCACCGGATGGCATCGCGCCTGGAGGCCGGCACCGTGTGGGTCAACACCTACCGGGCCATGTCCCCGATGTCACCGCGCCAGGGCTTCAAGACCAGCGGGGTCGGTGTCGAGCACGGCACCGAGACGATTCTGGAATACACCCGGCTCAAGAGCGTCTGGATCAACACGAGCGAGGAGCCCGTGGCCGATCCGTTCACCATGCGGAGCTGACATGCCACAGATCGCCATCACCCTCGCACAGGGCCGTACCCCGGATCAGATCAGGGACCTGATGCACGAGGTGCACGCCGCGGTCCTGCGCACCGTGAACACCCGGCCCGAGTACATCCGCGTCGTCGTCCACGAGGTCCCCCGGACGCACTGGGCCACCGGTGACGTCACCCTCACCGAGATGGACGCCGCCGGAACCCCGGTCCCCACAGCACATGAGGAGCAGTCATGAGGTTTTCGTTGTTCGTGCACATGGAGCGCTGGGACGAGGAGGTCAGCCACCGGCAGCTCTTCGAGAACCTCTCCGAACTCGCCCTGATGGCCGAGGCGGGCGGGTTCGGCACGGTATGGATCGGCGAGCACCACGGGATGGAGTACACCATCTCCCCGAGCCCGATGCCGCTCCTCGCCCATCTGGCCGCGAAGACCTCCACCATCCGCCTGGGCGCCGGCACCATCATCGCCCCGTTCTGGAACCCGATCCGGGTCGCCGGCGAATGCGCGCTGCTCGACGTGATCAGCGACGGCCGGATGGAGGTCGGACTCGCCCGCGGTGCCTACCAGTTCGAGTTCGACCGCCTGGCGGGCGGGTTGCCCGCCGCCGACGGCGGGAAGCACCTGCGGGAACTGGTGCCCGCCGTCCGCGCCCTCTGGCAGGGCGACTACGCGCACGACGGCGAGATCTGGCAGTTCCCGACCTCGACCAGTGTGCCCAAGCCGGTGCAGCAGCCCACGCCGCCCATGTGGATCGCCGCCCGCGACCCCGCCTCCCACGACTTCGCGGTGGCGCAGGGCTGCAATGTCATGGTCACCCCGCTGATGAAGGGCGACGAGGAAGTCGCGACCCTCAAGGAGAAGTTCGACACCGCCGTGGCGAACCACCCGGAGGTGCCGCGTCCCGACCTGATGGTGCTGCGCCACACCCACGTCCACTCCCCCGACGAGCCCGACGGCTGGCGCCCGGCCGCGGAGGCCGTCAACCGCTTCTATCGCACCTTCGACGCCTGGTTCGGCAACAAAGCCACCCCGCAGAACGGGTTCCTGCCGCCCAGCCCGGAGTCGAAGTTCGAAGAACGCCCGGAGTTCCGTCCGGAGTCGCTGCACAGGACCGCGATGATCGGCACCCCGGCCGAGGTCATCGAGCGGCTGCGCGCCTACGAGGAACTCGGCGTCGACGAGTACAGCTTCTGGATCGACAACAGCCTCCCGCACGAGGAGAAGCGCAAGTCCCTGGAGCTGTTCATCAAGGAAGTCATCCCGGCTTTCCAGTAGGTCCTCCTACTCGGCGTCGAGCTGGTGGTCGGCCCAGACATAGCTCTCGGGCAGCAAGTCGGCGACGAGGACAGTACGGACGCGGTCGTCATTGCCGACGATGACCTCGAGGGCGGGGAAGTAGTCGAGGAGGACTTGCCGACACCGGCCGCACGGGGGGACAACCCCCCGGTCGCGGTCGCCCACGGCGACGATCGTGTCCAGCTCGTAGGCGCCCTGGGCGGCTGCCGCGCCGATGAGGACCAGCTCGGCGCAGGGGCCTCCGGTGAAGTGGTAGGCGTTCACCGCGATGATGATCCGGCCGTCCCGGGCGCGGGCCGCGGCTGCCATGGTGTGGTGGTCGCCCCGGCAGCGAGTGCGGGCGACATGCGCCGCGGCCTGGATCAGTTCGTGGTCGACGGGGTGGGTCCGCGTGGTCATCTTCTCTGCCTTCGTCAGGTGTCAGGCGACGTTGACCCGCGTGACGAGGGTGCGCAAGCGAATATCGACGGTGAGTTCAGCACTCGGTCCCGAACGCCGCCGCCAGGCTTCGGGCGCCCTCGCGCACTCCGCGTACGGCGATCGCCTCCGTGGCCGGCAGTCGGCCGAGCAGGGAGCTGCGCAGGCAGGTGTTCTCCGGGCGGGAGGCGTACCGGGTGCCGGCCCGCGGTGTCGGAACGACCAGCTGCGGCGGCGCTCCCACCTCCTCGGCGACGACCGAGGCCCACGCGGCACGGCTCACCCGATCCGGGCCGCCGAGGTGCAGGACCGGCGGGACGGGTGCCTCGGTGCACAGGACCGCCGCCGTCACCTCCGCGACGTCGTCCACGTGCGCCGGCGTCGTCCACTGATCGTGCGGCGCCGTGACGGGCTCGCCGCGCAGCAGCCGGTGCGCGCACGCGGCGAAGAAGTTGAGCCATTTGCCGGCGTCCGCCGGTTCATGGCCGTAGACGAGGCTGACCCGCAGCACCACCACGTCCGCGGCAGCGCCGAGAAGACGTTCCTCCGTGCGTAGCTTGGCGCGGCCGTAGGCGTTGGCCGGCGAGGGCGGGGTGTCCTCGGTGTTGCCGGGGCGGGACCCGTCGAAGACGTTGTCGGTGGAGATCATCAGCAGACGCGCGTCCCCCGCCGCCGCGGCGAGGTTGGCAGCCGCCGCGGTGTGTGCCGCGACGGCCCGCTCCGGGTGCTCCTCGCACCAGGTGACGTCGGACGGGCCGTGCACCAGGACCACACGCCGCGGTCTCAGCCGGGCCGACAGCCGGTCGCACGCTTCGGCGTCGGTGGCGTCCAGGGCCTGCCACCGCACGCCACGGGTGTCCGGCAGATGGCCGGGACGGCGCCGTGAGGTGACGGTCACGGCCTCGCCTCGCTCGGCCAGCCGTCGCGCGACAGCCGTGCCCACGAAGCCACCGCCCACGACGAGCGTTCCTCCGGCGCTCATCGCGCGCCTGCCGGGACGGGCCGCGACATGCGGTGGGCCAGCAGCCTGCCGACACCGATCAGACCGTGGTCGTCGTCCGGTCTGCCCAGCGACACCAGAGCGTCGACCGCGTCCGCGTCGAGCCCGAAGCAGCCCAGCCGTACCAGTTCGTCCACCAGCAGCTCCCGGTAGCGTTCGCCGACCGCGAGGGCGAAACCGCCCACCAGGATGTACCGGCACACCCCGATCGACGTGAACACGGCACCCACCGCCTGCGCGAGGTGAGTGAGAGTGCCGCGCAGCACCCGCGTGGTGAACGCGTCGCTCTCCCGCACCGCGGCGGCGATCGCCGGGTTGTCGACGGCGTCGGCGCGGCCGTCGCACAGGACGGCGAGCCGGGAGCGGGCGAAGCCCGTCGGATCGGCGTCCGCCGCGCGGCGGGCCGCGGCCAGCACGCCCCGCCCGGACGCGATGGCGCCGAGATGGCCGCGCCCACCGCAGTCGCACAGGGGTGCCGTCGGAGCGGGGTCGCACACCCAGTGGCCGAGTTCACCGCCGTGTCCGTCCGCGTCCAGCAGCACCTCGCCGCCCCGGAAGACCTTGTTGCCGATGCCGGAGCTGACCGTCAGCAGACAGAACGGCTCGGTCTCGGTCGCCGCGTAGCGCCACGCGGCGGCGGTCAGGTCGTTGACGACCACGACCGGCGTACCGATCCGCTCCGTCAGCAGCCGCCCGAGCGGCAGCGGGTGGCCGCGCCGCCCCCATACCGTGGGAGCGGCCAGGACGAGGCCGCCGGCCGAGATCGGTCCGGCGAAGGCCACGCCGACGGCCTGGGGCGGGGAAGTGCCGGCGTGCCGGGCCGTCTCCTGGACGATCTGGTCCACGACTCGGCCCTGGAGGGCGGCCACGGAGTCCCGCGGATGGCGGACCATGCCCTCGACCGGTACCCGGCGCACCCGGGAGAGGGTCTCCGTCGCCGGGTCGTAGCTTGCGGTGCGCAGCGTCGTGCCTCCCACGTCGAGCACCGTGAACACGCCGTCACCGGCTGCGAATTCAGACTGCGGGATGGTCATGGAGCTCCTCCTCGAAGACAAGAAGCCACAGTTCGGCGGCCGAGTCGTTCACGAGGCCGTGTTCTCCGTAGGGACGGTTGACGACGACGTCGCCGGCACCGACGCGGAACTCCGCTCCGTCCCGGTGCATCAGGCCGCTGCCGCTGAGCACGATGTACGTCTCGCGGTCCCGGCCGTGCCGGTGGCGCCCTATGGACGTGCCGGGGGGCAGCACGGCGATGTCGATGAACTCCGCTCCGGGGGCACCCTCGGCACGGGTGAACACGCGGTGGGCGAGGATCGTGCCGAGCCCGCCGTGGTCGTGCTCCTTGCCCGTCAGGAGCTGGTCGAGGTTCACCACGTCGTCGGCGCTCATCGCGTGCCTCCCTCATGCGCCAGGGCGTCCAGTGCGGCCCGCAGCACGTCGGTGGGGATGTCCTCCAGCTGCTCCACGAAGTCCGCCTTGCCGATGCCGGTCGGCACCACCAGGTGCAGCTTGCGTCCCCGGCGCTGCCAGGACGCCCTGAGTGCCTGCGTCATCAGCTCGGGTGTGCAGGTGTCCGGGTCGAACACGGGCAGGCCGATGCGGCGCAGCAGGTTCACCACCCGCTCGCAGCTCTCCTCGTCGACGAGCCCCAGCAGCCGGGCCAGGTGTGCCGACAGGGCCATGTCGACGGCGACCGCCTCGCCGTGCTCCAGGCGGTGGCCGCCCGCTGTCTCGATCACCGGGCTGAAGGTGTGCCCGAAGTCGACGAGCCGGGCCAGGTCGTGCTCCCTGAGGTTGGGGCACAGCTCTTCCATCATCAGTCGCATGGAGGTGCGCACGATGTACGTCTCCAAGGCGCCGTCGGAGGAGCGCTGGAAGGCGTCCGGGTGTTCCTCCAGCGCCTGGAACAGGTCGGGGTCGAGGATCACGGCCATCTTCACGATCTCCGCCAGGCCGCAGCGGATCTCCCTCGCCGGCAGGGTGGCGAGCAGGGCCGGGTCGTTGAGCGAGGCGTGCGCGGGGTGGTAGGCGCCGAACATGTTCTTGGTGTTCAGGGCGTTGACGCCGGTCTTCACCCCGACGCCCACGTCCACCTGTCCCACCAGTGTGGTGTTGACCTTGATGTAGCGGATGCCGCGGGAGTACATCGAGGCGGCGAAGCCCACGACGTCGGCGACGATCCCGCCGCCCACGGCCAGCATCACCCCGTGGCGGTCGAGGCCGGTCGTCTTGGCGACGGCGCACACCCGCTCCACCGACGCCAGTGTCTTGCTCCGTTCGCCGCTGTCGACGGTGTGCACACTCCAACTACCCGGTTCCAGCCGGGCGTCGAGGTAGGCGCGCAACCGATCGCCGTAGAGGCGGTCCACGGTGGGGCCGACGAAGGCGACCACACGGCGTCCCGCCACGTACCCGGCGAGCAGCGGGTTGTGCGGGTCGAACACTCCGTCGGTGACGTCCACGCGGTACTGCGTGCCGTCCGGTGCCAGCAGGTCGAAGCCTCCGGAGTCCTCACGGACTCCCTCAACTCGCGCAAGGGCCTGGCCTGACATCTCTCTCCTCGGTCTTCGTTGCGTTCGGTCCGCCGCCGGTGAACACGCGGGCGACGGCCTGTACGTCGGGATGGCCAGGAAGGTCTTCCAGCGGAACCGGCCGGCCGTGCCGGTCCGCCACCGGCAGCCGCCAGTTGGGGTGCACGTCCGCGGTGCCGGGAAGGTTCTGGGGCCGGCGGTCGCCGGTGGCGTCCGGCAGCCACACCCCGAGCAGCGTCGACGGTGTACGGGTCAGGAAACGGTGCAGGGCGACGGTCTCGCCCTCGGCGTCGGGCAGCAGCCCCAGCCGGCGCAGCTCCGCCAGCCATCCGTCCCGTTCGGCCGCCGCCTCCGCCTTCTCCTCGGCTTCCGGGCGGGTCAGCAGGCCCAGCCGGGCACGCAGGTCGACGTGCTCGCCGGTCAGCCAGGCCGCGGTGGTCGGCAGGTCGTGGGTGGTCAGCGTGGCCAGACAGTTCGCGCGCCACCGCTCCGGCGGCAGCGGGCCGTGCCGTCCCTCGGACCCGCCCTGGTACTCGAAGCGCTGCACCGAGGTGCCGAGGACCCCGCGCGCGGCCAACCGCTCACGGACTCCGCCCTCAACGGTGCCGAGGTCCTCGCCGATCACCGCGACCCCGGCCCGGTGTGCCTCCAGCAGCAGCACGCCGAGCATGGCCTCGGCGTCGTAGCGGACGTACGTCCCCTCGGACGGCGGTCGGCCCTCGGGCACCCACCACAGCCGGAACAGGCCCATGACGTGGTCCACGCGCAGGGCACCGGCGTGGCGCATGCCGGCCCGGAGCAGCCCGGCGAGCGGCCGGTACCCTTCGGCGGCCAGGGCGTCGGGCCGCCACGGCGGCTGGCCCCAGTCCTGGCCGAGCGGGTTGAAGTCGTCCGGTGGGGCCCCGACGCTCATCCGGTCGGCCAGGCAGTGCTGGAGCGCCCAGGCGTCGGCCCCCTCGGGCGCGACGCCCACCGCGAGGTCGTGCACCAGGCCGATGTCCATGCCCGCGTCCTTCGCCGCCCGTTGCGCCGCGGCGAGCTGCTCGTCGGTGATCCACGCCAGCCACTGGTGGAACGCCACGGCCTCGGCGAGTTCCGCCCGTGCCGCGGCCACCTGCGGCGAGCGCGGGTCACGCAGCCCGTCGGGCCAGGAGCGCCAGGCGCCGCCGTGCACCTCGGCCAGCGCGCACCAGGTCGCGAAGTCCGTCAGGTCCTCGCCCTCCCGAGCGACGAAGGCCTCCAGTGCCGCCAGGCGACCGGGCGTCGACGGCACCTCGTACACCCGGCGCAGCGCCTGGTGCTTGAGGGCACGCACGCTCTCGCGGTCGATCAGCGACTCGCCGCGCAGCACGCGCTCGTTGAGCACCCGGGCCCGGGCGGCGCGGGCGTCCACCGCACGGCGGGCCTCGCCGTACAGATACCGGTACTCCGGCACGTCCTCCACGCGCACGTGCATCGGATCCGCGAAGCGCCGCGAACTCGGCCGGTACGGTGAGGGGTCGGGCAGCGGTCCGGGTTCCACCGCGTGCAGCGGCCCCAACTGTACGAAGGCGGCGCCCAGTTCACGGCCTGACCAGGCGGCCAGTTCCGCGAGGTCGGCCAGGTCGCCCATGCCCCAGGATCTGCGGGAGAGCACCGAGTACAGCTGGATCAGGAAGCCCCAGCCGCGTCGCTCGGGCGCGGGAACGCTATCGGGCACCGCCAGCAGCGGTGCGGACGCCTGGCGTCGGCCGGCCCGCACCTGGAGGACGTGTGCGCCGGGTGGCAGGGGTGCGGTGAGCGACCCCTCGCCCCCGCCCTCCAGTGCGACGCGGGCCTCGGCGCCGGGTGGCATCCGCAGGGACGGGACCGAGCCCGCGCGGACCACGGCACAGGCCGGCAGCAGCCGGTGCGTGTCCGCCGCGCGCCGGGCGGCGAGGGCTTGCCTGGCCGTGTCCGGTGTGCTCGCGTCCACGCCGCACGCGGCCAGCACAGAGACCAGAGTGTCCGCGGCGACGGTGACCCGGTGACCCCGGTCGGTGGTGTACTCGGTGCTCACGCCGTGCGCGCGGGCCAGTTCCCGCAGCGGGGCGTCGGGCGGGGTGCGCGGGGTCACGGTCCTCCCTCCGCCGGAGTGAAGAGGCGTTCAAGGACGGAGGCGACTCCGTCCTCGTCGTTGCCGGGGGCCACTTCGTCGGCCATGGCCCGCAGATCGTGATGGGCGCCCGCGACGGCGACTCCGTGCGCGGCCCAGGCCAGCAGCGGGATGTCGTTGGGCATGTCGCCGAAGGCCACGGCGTCGGCGCCGGTGCATCCCAGCAGTTCGGCGGCGCGCGCGACGCCGGTGCCCTTGTCCGTGCCCGCGGGCAGCACCTCCACCATGCCCTTGACGGAGTGCACCACGCTCACCTCGCCGTCCGTCAGCTCACGGGTGACGGCCGCCAGCCGGTCCTCGTCGACCTCCGGGTGATGCAGGATCAGCTTGTCGATGGGCGTGGTCCACAGCAGGTCACGGTCGGTGGTCAGGTCCCAGCCGTGGCGGACCCGCTCCCCGAAGCCCTCGGTGACCTTGAACCGGCTCTGGGGCGGTGAGGTGACGATGCCCAGTTCGAGCCGGCCGAGCGCCGCCTCGACCCGGTCCACGACGCTGCGGGCGAGGTCGCGGTCCAGTGACAGCGAGGACAGCAGCCGGTCGGCTCCCGCGTCGTACAACTGCGCGCCCTGGCCGCACACCGCGAGCCCCTGGTAGCCGAGGTTCTCCAGGATGTCCTTGCAGGCCACCGCCGGCCGTCCGGTGACCACCAGATGATGGGCGCCGGACGCGGCGACCAGGTCCAGGGCCCGTCGGGTCCGCGCGGACACCGTCATGTCGGTGCGCAGCAGCGTTCCGTCCAGGTCGGTCGCCACCACCCGGAACGCGGGCGTACGGGCCGCTACGGCGTCCCATACGACCCGGCCGGAGCGCAGCGTGACCATGGCCACGGCGTGGCCCGCGACGGGCGGCCCGTCCAGGGTCCCGGTGAACACGCCGTCGCCGTCGGCGGTCAGCGGCCGCAGGGCGGCGCCGGTGGCGGGGGGTGCCGGTTCGTCCGAGGCGAGGATCTCGGCATCGGACTCCAGCGCGGCGACCGGCACGCTCTCGTTCGTGGTGGTCCCGGCCGGTGGCGTCAGGGGTGCGTCGGCCACCAGCTCCACCCGAGCCGCTTCGGGGTGGGCGTAGCGCACCCGCCAGGTGCCGTCCGGCTGGGCTGCGAGGCGGAAGCGGCTTTCCAGCCGGGCGCTCAGG
The DNA here is from genome assembly GCF_042800355.1 of Streptomyces sp. NPDC057623. Lineage (NCBI taxonomy): Bacteria > Bacillati > Actinomycetota > Actinomycetes > Kitasatosporales > Streptomycetaceae > Streptomyces > Streptomyces sp. NPDC057623. Next base: position 57,041 of record NZ_JBHVGZ010000049.1, on the reverse strand, counting down.
TCGGGCCGCACGGCCCGCCGGGCCAGTTGGGCACAGCGGGCGAAGTCCGCCCTGCGGTACGCCGATGTGAACAGCCGCTCCCAGGTGTCCGGGTCCAGGTCGCCGATGTCGCACCCGAGGGCGCGGGCGAGGGCGTCGGCGTCACCGCGTTCCGTCGCCGCCCGGATGATCAGGTCCCGGTGTTCGGTGTGGGCGGCGGAGGGCAGCACGTCCAGCCAGCCCCGCTCGACCAGTTCGCGGACCGGGAGCCGTGTCCGCTCTCCGCGCAGGAGCCGCTCGTAGGCCGCGAGGCGCACCTCGGCGCTGCGTGCCCAGGTGAACGAGCGGCCCAGGCGGCGGGCGTTGCCCGACAGTCGGGCGTAGGTGTCCGGGGCCGTGCGGAAGACCGTCACGGCCTCGCGTATTCGCTCCGTGAGGGCACGGGCCAGATCCTGGTCGTCGTCGCGGAAGGAACCGGGCACCGACAAGCCGGTCGCGTCCGGGTCGTCGAGGGGCCGCTGGTGACCGAAGTGGGAGGTCACCCGCTGGGCCGTGGCGACGGGCACGGCACCGCAGGCCATGGCCTCGGCCTGGGCGATGAGGAAGCCGTCCAGCTCGTACTTGGAGGGGAAGAGGCAGAAGTCTGCGCTCGCGGCCTGGCTGAAGAGCGTCTCCTCGTCGGCGAGCCGCCAGTCCAGGTGCACCTGGCCCGGGTGCCGGTCGGCGAGCCGCTGGAACGCGGCGTTCGCGACGACCGCAGGACCGTCCCCGCCGCCCCCGGTCGCGCAGCGGATCACGAACCCGACGTCCGGGTCGTCGGCCACCACCTCCTCCACGGCCCGCATCAGCTCCAACTGGCCCTTGTGATGCACCGCGTAGCGGGCCGCGTGGTAGAAGACCGGCCCGGACACGTCCAGGCCCAGCTGACGGCGGACCGCCGCCCGGTCCACGGCCTGGGGGTCGCGTGCCAGCCAGCTGTCCGCGATGCCGCATCCGCCGGCCACGAGCCGGTCCGCGCGTTCGCGCAGCCGGCGGGCGACGGGCAGTGCGGCGAACAGGGCCTCGACCGGGGTGTCCGCCCAGGTGACGTAGTGCTCGCGCTGGCCCGGGGAGACGAAGTCGATCAGATCCGCGTCGGCGGCGATCAGCGGGAACACACCGACGTGGTCCGGGCCGTGCTCGATGTGCATCCGGGTACCGGCCAGCGCCCGGGCCATGGTGGCCGCCGGGGTGTCCTCGGCGGGTGGCGGCCCGTCGAGCGCGTCGAGGTCCGCGCCGTGTACGCCGAACAGTTCCAGGAGCCGTTCCACCTGCGGCCGGTACACCTTCTGGGTGACCGGGGCGTTCGCGGCGACCGTGCTCACCGTCCGGTAGCGGTCGTCGTCGGCGAGGACCGCGGGCAGCAGGCAGTGGTAGGCGGGCTCGAAACCGTGCACGATCGCGGGCCCGTTCCCCAGGTACCGCCGCAGGAACCGCAGGCCGTCCACCTGGAACACCAGCGGCTTGAAGAACGCCAGGTCGCGTCCCTCGGTGGCCGGGGGCGGGTAGAGCCGGTCCGGCAGCAGGTCGAGGTGGGCGTCGGACAGCAGGTACACGTCCACGCCGTCCAGCCGCAGCAGATGCGCACGGGTGTCGAGGGCCAGCGGGATCTCGGCGGGCTGGTCCGGCCACACCTTGGGGTCCGGCACCAGCGGCACCGTGTGCGTGTCGCGGTAGTCGAGTTCCCGTACGTCGTACCGCTCCCCCAGCGCCTTCAGGTGGCCGTGCGCGGGAGTGATCAGGGAGACGCGGTGGCCGCGTGCGGCGTACTCGCGGGAGAGGTTCCAGACGAGCGGGGAGAGGCCGCCGCGCATCAGCCGGTCGTCGAAGCCACCGCATTCGAAGGAGAAGTTGATGATGTGCACCCGGGGCGCTCCCTCACTCCGCCGTGCTCGCGCGGGCGCAGGCCGCGCGCAGGCCGGGCAGGTCGATGAACTCGGTGTGGGTGCCGGCGCCGGCACAGGCGAACGCTCCCGACACCGACCCGGCCAGGACGCACTCGTCCATCGGCCGGCCTTCCAGGTGGGCGTGGAGGAAGGCGGTGACGAAGGCGTCGCCGGCGCCGTTGGAGTCGACCACCGGCCGCTCGGGCCGCACCGCGGGGAAGTGCCGCACCTTCGCCTCGCCGCGCACCAGCAGATGGCAGCCGGCCGCCCCGTCGGTGGCGACGACGAAGCGGGCGCGGCCCTCGTCGAGGATGCCGTGCAGCACCTCGTCGAGCCGGTCGTGGATGGCCGCGGCGCTCATGAAGACGTAGTCGGAGGAGTGGGCGTAGGTGCGGTGGTGGGGGTTGACGCCGTCCCAGTCGTGCAGGTCGGTGGAGCTGGTCAGGCCCAGCCGGTGGATGTCCTCGTACAGGTCACGGTTGTGTCCGACGATGGACAGGTGGACATGGCGCGCCCGCTCCAGGTGCGGCAGGTAGAAGGCCCGGGGCAGCCGGAGGTCCGCCGGGTGCCGGGAGTCGTAGAAGGAGAAGCGGCGGCCCTGCGCGTCGACCAGGTTGATGCCGCGCGGCGTGCCGCTCTCGGAGAGCACGTGACTGAAGTCGAGCCCGTGCCCGGCGTAGGCGGCGAGCACCGCGTGGCCCTGCGGGTCGTCGCCGAGGAAGTCGATGAACTTCGTCGTCAGGCCCAGGTTGTGCCAGCCGAGCGCCACTCCGTTGCCGGTGTGTGCCACGTAGTCGTACACCGGGGGCACGTGCAGCGAGTCGCCGGGCGGGATCCGCAGCGCGTCGACGCGCACGACGGTGTCCACACCGGCTCCGCCGACCACCAGGACGTCGTAGTTGGGCAGGCTCATGTACGGGTTCCTTCCATGACGGCCGCGGTGTCCTCGACCCGCTGCACATGTCCGTTCTCCAGGACCACCGCCGAGTCGATGTCCTGACCGGGGCGGATCACGGCGCCGGGCAGCACCACGCTGCGCCGGACCCGTGCGCCCGCCCCGACGCGTACGCCGGGGAAGAGCACGCTGTGCTCCACTCGGCCTTCGTTGACGAGGTCCGCAGGGACCAACGACGCGACCACACCGGAGGCGTCGGCCACCCAGCCGCGATCCACCTCGGGCCGGATCGTGCGGGGCATCCGTTCACTCGGAAGCGCGGCCCGAGGTCCGGCGGCGGCGAGCGTCAGATGTGCCCGGTGGTAGCGCTCGACGGTGCCGATGTCCGCCCAGTGCCCGGCCACCTCGTGGCCGCGGATGTGCTCGCCGGCCGCGAGCATCGCCGGGATGACGTCCCGGCTGATGTCGTGCTGCCAGCCGGTGCCGTCCAGTTTCTCCAGGTAGCGGTGGAGCACCTCGGCGTCGAAGACGCAGAACGCGGCGAACACCAGGTCGCTGGTGGGTTCGGCGGGCTTCTCCACGAACTCCGTGAGCCGGCCGTCGTCGTCGAATCGGACCATCCCGAACAGGTGGACCCAGCGGCGTTCGATGCGCTGGTAGGCCACGGTCAGGGCGGCCCCTGAGGCGCGGTGCTCCGCGATCAGCGGCCCGTAGTCGTACCGGTACACATGGTCGGCGTGCAGGACGAGCACCTGCTCGCGGCCCGGGCCGAAGACATGGGCGGCCTTGCGGATCAGGGCGTCCGCGGTGCCCCGCTCGGCCGGCCAGGTGCGTTCGGGCAGTTCGCCGGGGAGCGCGCCGCCCGCGGCCCGGTAGGCGTCGTCGTACGGCCCGAAGCGCACCCGGAAACCGGCCTGACGGTTCCACACCCGGTGCAGGTCGTCCATCAGCCGGCGCTCCTCGTACTGGGACAGCAGCAGCACCTCCCCCAGCCCCGAGGCACGCGCGTTGTGGAGGCTGAAGTCGATCAGTCGGCAGGTGCCGCCGTACGGGACGAGCGGCTTGAGGCGTCCGGCGCCCAGGGACCCCATGCGGCGTCCCTCGCCGCCCGCGAGCAGGACGGCGCGCACTCCTTCCCGCTCAGCCATGCCGGACCTCGTCCCAGGTGACCCGGCCGGAGGCCAGCGTCAGCAGCAGCCTGGCTCCCGGTTCGGGCGGAGGTCCCGCGAACTCGCCGGGTGCGGTGCGCCGCAGGGCGCGCACCTCGGGCAGCGCCCGGGTCGCCGTGCCGCGCACGGCGGGCGTCACCGTCTCGACCCGCTGGGCGTGCGGCAGGCGGTAGACGAGGGTGCCGTCGGGGGCGGCCGAGCAGCGCTCCCGCAGGTTCCGCGTCTCCGCTGCGGTCGCGGCGGCCGGGAAGCGGTCCACGACCTGCTCGCAGGTGGCGAAGTCGGCCCGCTCCCAGGCGGTCCGGAAGAAGCGTCGTGCTGCCGACTCGTCGAGCGGTGCCCGGCGTTCGTACGCCGCCAGGTCACCGTGCGACAGCGCCGCCCGCGTGGTGATCTCCTCGTCCTTCAGCAGGTCGAACCAGCCGTGCCGCAGGGCCCGTTCGGCGGGCAGCACGGCCGGCTCGCCCCGCCACAGCCGGCCGAACGCGGCCAGGTGCAGGTCCGCGCAGTGTTCCCAGGTGAACTGCCGGGCGACCGTCGCCGCGCGGGCCGACAGCTCCCGGTGGCGGGCCGGGTCCGCCGACCACAGTGTGACCGCCTCGCGGATGCGCGCGACGAGCGCGTCGGTGAGCAGGGGGTCGTCCTCGGTGAAGGAGCGGTTGACGGCGAAGCCGGTGCTCTCCGGCTCCGGCCGGGCGTGCAGGAAGTGCGCCATGCCCTCCTGGGCCGTGGCGACGGGCACCGCGCCGCAGACCATCGCCTCGCCCTGGGCGATGAGGAAGGTGTCCATCTCGAACTTGGACGGGAAGAGGCAGAAGTCGGCGGCCGCCGCGTACTCGAACACCCGTCGCTCGTCCACCCGCTCCGACTCCAGGTGGAGCCGTCCGCGATGGCGTTCGGCGACCTCGCGGAAGTACGGGTCGTCGAGGGGGGCGCCGGAGATGCAGCGCACCACGAAGTTGGCGGCGAGCCCCTCGCCCAGTACCCGGTCCACGGCGCGCATCAGCTCCAGCTGGCCCTTGTGGTTCAGGGCGTAGCGCGCGTTGTGGAAGAAGGTCGGCAGCGCGGGGTCCAGCCCGAGGTCCCCCAACACCCGTGCCCCGTCGACCTCTTGCGGATCCCGGGCGAGCCACTCGTCGGAGATCGCGCAGCCTCCGACGAACATCTTGTGCGCGTTCTCCCGGACGGTGCGGGCGATGGGGAGGTGCGCGAAGAGTGCTTCGAAGGGGGTGTCCCGGAAGGAGGCGTAGAAGTCGAGCTGGCCGGGTGAGAGGAAGTCGATCAGATCGGCGTTCTCCAGGACCAGCCGGTAGGGGGCGACGTGGTCGGGCGGGTACTCGTAGTGCAGATGGGTCAGTTGCTGGTACTGGCGCACCGCTTCCAGCTCCGGCCCGGCCGCGGGGTCCTCGGGCGGGAGGTGGTGTTCGGCGCCCAGGAGGCGGAGGAGTCCGCGGACCTCGGGCGCGTAGACCTTCTTGGCGATCGGCATGTTGCTCTGGACCGTGCTGACGACGAGTTTCAGCGGGTCGTCGCGCAGCGCGGGCGGCAGCAGGTAGTGGTAGTAGGGCTCGTGGGCGTGGACCAGCGCCTTCTCCTCGCCGAACCAGTGGCGCAGGAAGCGCACGCTGTCCACCTGGAAGACCAGCGGTTTGAAGAAGACCAGGTCCCGGCCCTTGGTGGAGTACGGCGGGTAGAAGGTGTCCGGGAGCCGGTCGAGCTGCTCGTTGGAGAGGAAGTACAGGTCCACCCCGTCGAGCCGGATGCGGTGCGCGGTGGTGCGCAGGCGCAGGTGCTCCTCGGCGGGGAATCCGTGCCACACGTCCGGGTCGAGGGCCAGGGGCAGTTCGTACTCGTCGGCGTAGTCGAGGTCCTCCACCTGGTACCTGCGGCGCAGGTCGTCGAGCCTGCCGTGTGCGGGGGTGACGAGGGAGACCCGGTGGCCGCGGGCGGCGAACGCCCGGGACAGGTTCCACAGGTACACCGAGGTGCCGCCCTGGAGGAAGGTGTGGTCGAAACCGCAGCATTCGAAGTAGGTCTCGATGATGTGCATGCGGGACTCGGTCACGTTCACGTCCTAGCTGGAATGGTCGAGGCCGGGGTGCGGGCGCCGAGCGTGCGGGCGTGGCGCAGGTCGATCGCGGCGTGGTAGGGACGGGCGTGGTCGATGTTGTAGGCGAGTTCGTGCAGCAGTCGGCCCAGGTACAGCAGGCGGCGCAGGGGGTCGGTGGCCGCCGTGCCGAGGAGCAGCCGCAGGACCCGCGCCCGCCAGACGTCGGCGGCGTGGAAGACCTGCCGCAGCACGGCGCGGGGTTCGGGTGGCCAGTCGTCGGCGCCGTCGAGCGCGCCCCGCATGGTGTCGAAGGAGTCGATGCCCAGGCGCCGCGCGCTCTCGAAGGCCGCCTCGTCGGCGGTGAAGTACTCCAGTGCGCGCTGGACGGCGACGAGGTCCTGTACCGGCGATTGCGCGGCCCATCCCGCGTCGTGCGGGTCGAGGGCGGGGGTGGACAGGTCGATCACGTTCATCGACCAGCTCCCGTCGTCCCGGGGCCGGCACAGCAGGTGTGACAGGTGCAGGTCGCCGTGGCAGGGTCCGGAGGCGAAACCCGCCGGGGCGGCGTCGAAGGCGGACCGCAGGTCGGCGGTCTCCTCCGCCAGGGCCGTGAAGGCCGCGGCGCGGGCGGTGGGGGGCAGGCCGATGTCCGCTGAGGCGAGTTCGGCCGTACGGGCGGTGGTCCGGGCGAGCACCTCCCGTACCGGATACGGCGGTGCGGTACGCGCGCCGAGGCCGGCGGCCAGATCGCGGTGGAACCCGGCGAGGAACCGTCCTGCCTCCCGCAGGTTCCGCTCCAGTGGGCGCAGGTGTGCCCGTACCGCGTCGTCGAGCACGTGGGGGGCCCGGGCGCCGGTCAGCTTCGGCCACAGCGAGCGCATGCTCTGCCGGAGCGGCAGGTCCAAGCCGTCGCCGGGCGCGTACCGGTAGAAGACGCCCAGGGGGTGGTGGGTGCCGTCGGCGGGGTCGACATACGTGTAGTCGCCGGCCCAGTCGGGGGTGCGGCCGGTGCCGTTCAGCAGCCGTAGCAGTTCCGGTTCGCGGACGGTCTCGTCCAGGCGCCGGTAGGTCTTGTGGACGTAGGCGGTGCCGTCGTTCTCCACCAGCGACAGGGCGTTGGAGGACCAGCCGCGCTCGAAGGGCAGCGGGCGCACCTTGCGCGCGGTGAGTCCCGCGCCGCGGAACAGCACGAGGCCGCCGCGGTCCGTGCGCAGCCGGTCCCCGGCGCAGACGGCGTCCAGTGCGGCGGCGTCGAACGCCTGTGAGCCGTGCGCCTCTTCGAGGCCGATGCCGCCCGTCAGCTGCCTGACCGGCACGAACCAGCGCTGCCCGGAGGCGGGTCCGCCGACCGCTGCCACGACCAACAGGTGGGCGGCGGCGGTGAGTTCGACGTGGTCGTCCCGCTCGAAGCGCTCGGCGCGCCGGCCGTCCTCCGGCATCCACGGGGCCGTGCGCAGCAGGGCGCCCAGATCGTCGTTCCGTATCACGCCCGGCTCAACTCCCGGTCATCTCGTATCGGTTGACGCCGCGGCGCCAGACGGTCAGGGCGAGCGCCAGGGCGCCGGCGGTCACCACCGGCATCCAGCCGAGCAGGCCGGTGGTCCCGGTGAGCAGATAGACGCTCGGCACGTAGGCGGTGAAGGCGAAGGGCAGGACCCAGGTGAGCAGGGCCTTCAGCGAGGGGTGGTAGATGTCCAGCGGGTAGGCGGAGAACTCCGACACCTGGTTGGCCGCGTACATCGCCGGCAGGCTCGTCACGGTCCAGAAGGACAGCGAGGCGAAGAGCAGTTTCACCGCGGTGTGCAGCAGGGCGCCGCACAGCACCAGCGCGGGAGCCAGGGCCCATTGGAGGGGGGTGAGGGACAGGTCCAGTTCGGCTCCGGCGTAGCCCACCAGTACGGCCCCGACGACGAGTTCGCCGAGCCCGTCGGGGTGGAAGAAGCGCTCCGACAGCAGGGAGAACAGGGGGTCGACCGGCCGGACGAGATAGCGGTAGAACTCGCCGCGCTGGATGAGCTTGCGGCCCAGTTCCCACAGCTGGTCGGTGAAGAGGTGGTCCAGGCCGCGGGGCAGCAGGGAGAACCCCAGCAGGAACAGCACCTCGTGGTACGACCAGCCACCCACGGCGGGCACCTGCCGGAACACCAGGCCGACGACCGCCGTCTGGATGCCGACCCGCACCAGGAAGGCGCCCGCGCCGAGGAAGAAGTCGGTGCGGTAGGCGGCCAGCCGGTGCAGGCCGACGCCGCCGAGGAAGAAGGAGAGCCGCAGGTAGCGCGCCATGGTGCGGGTCATCCGCCGAGCACCTCCAGCCGTCCCAGGGCGGCGCGCCACAGCGCGGCGCACAGCAGCGACAGTCCGGCTGCCCAGGCCACTTGCCGGGCCAGCAGCCACATGGCGTCGGCCCAGCCGCCGTAGCGGCCCAGCAGCAGGGTCAGCGGGCCGTCGACCATGCCGCGGAAGGGCAGGACCCGCGCGATCGTCGCCAGCGCGTCCGGCATCAGCGCGATGGGGACGAGCTGTCCGGCGAAGAAGGCGACGACGCTCTGCTTGACCATCCGCACCCCCCAGGTGTTGGTGGTGAGGAACCCGGTCATGCCGGTCAGCAGGTTCACGCAGAACGCCAGCAGCACCGAGAGCGCGGTGGAGACGGCGAACAGCAGCAGGTCCGCCGGCCTGGGCGCGGTGAGCGGGACGAGCAGGGCGAACAGGGCGAGCACCGGCAGCGCGACCAGCACGGCGTTGGCCCCGACCACGGGCAGGCAGGCGAAGAACCGCATCACCGGGTAGCTCACGGGGCGCACGAGCATGACCGCGACGTCGCCCCGGTACACCTCGGCCGCGACCTCGTCGTCCACCCGGTTGGTGTGCAGCACCTGAAGGATCTGGGCCATCAGCAGGTAGGTGGTGATGTCCCCCACGGTGAAGCCGCCGGGGCCGCGGCCGGGGGTGCCCTCGTACACGGCGCGCCACAGGAAGACGGTGACCGCCGCCCCGGCGGCCGCCGTCACGGCCGTCATCGCGAACATGGAGCGGTACTGGAGCAGGGACTGAAGGCCGCTGGTGGTGAACGGCAGATAGCGGCGGGCGCGAGTGATCATGCCGCGTCCTCGTGTGCGGGTCCGGGCACCCGGGAGCGGCCGTAGATCTCGCGCAGCACATCCTCCAGGCCGGGTTCGGGGGCGTACCAGTCGGCGAGGTCGAAGCGGTCCAGCAGGAAGGCGAGGACCTCCCGGGAGGTGTAGCGGCCGGTCGGGTAGTCGACGCGGATACGGCCGCGGTCGTCCGGTGCGGCACGCACTCCGGGAAGGCCCACCTCGATGCGCTCCCGGGCCGCCGCGGGTGCGGTGCCGTCCCGGTGGTCGAAGACGACCGAGCGGTGGTCGGCCGTGCGCAGCAGGTCGGTCAGGGTGCCCTGGTGGACGACCCGGCCGTGGTCGACGACCAGGGCGTCGTCGCAGATCGCCGCGATGTCGGCGATGTCGTGGCTGGTCAGTACGACGGTGGTGCCCAGCTCCCGGTGGGCGCGGTTGACCAGATGGCGCACCGCGTCCTTGAGCACCATGTCGAGGCCGATCGTCGGCTCGTCCCAGAACAGCACGGCGGGGTCGTGCAGCAGGCTCGCCGCGATCTCCGCGCGCATGCGCTGGCCGAGGCTGAGCTGCCGTACGGGCGTGGTGCCCAGGGCGTCGATGTCGAGGAGTTCCCGGAACAGCGTGAGGTTGCGCCGGTAGACCGGTTCGGGGATGTCGTAGATGCGGCGCAGGATGCGGAAGGAGTCGGGTACCGACAGGTCCCACCACAGCTGGCTGCGCTGGCCGAAGACGACGCCGATGGCGCGGGCGTTGCGCTGCCGGTGCCGGTAGGGCTCCAGCCCGTTGACCAGGCAGCGGCCGGAGGTGGGGGTCATGATGCCGGTCAGCATCTTGATGGTGGTCGACTTGCCCGCTCCGTTGGCGCCGATGTAGGCGGTCCTGGTGCCGGCCGGTATCTCGAAGGAGACGTCGTCGACGGCGCGTACGACGCGGTACTCGCGGGTGAAGAGGGTGCGCAGGCTGCCGCGCAGACCGGGTTCGCGTTCGGCCAGCCGGAACTCCTTGACGAGGCGCTCCGCCACGATCACGCGATCACCTTCTCGATGGCCTGTCCCAGCAGGCGTAAGCCCTCGTCGAGCAGGGCCTCGTCGAGGGTGAACGGCGGTGCCAGGCGCAGGATGTGGCCGCCGAGGGAGGTGCGCAGGCCAAGGTCGAGGGCGGTCGCGTAGACGGCGCGGGCGATGTCAGGTGCGGGGGTGCGGCCGGCGGGGTCGGTGACGAACTCCAGCCCCCACAGCAGCCCGAGGCCGCGGACCTGGCCCAGCTGGGGGATGCGGGACTCCAGGGCGCGGAGGCGGTTCTCCATGATGTCGCCGAGGACCTGGACGCGCTCGATCAGCCGGTCGCGTTCGACGACTTCGAGGGTGGCGCGGGCGGCGGCGATCCCCAGCGGATTGCTCGCGTACGTCGAGGCGTACGCGCCCGTGGTGGCGGCTTCCGGTCTGCGCAGCAGTTCGCCGCGGCCGGCGAGGACGGCGAAGGGGAACCCGCTCGCGGTGCCCTTGGACAGCATCGCCAGGTCCGGCTCGATGCCGAACCGTTCGCTGGCGAGGAAGGCACCCGTGCGGCCGCCGCCGGTCAGGACCTCGTCCGCGACGAGGAGGACGCCGCCGTCCGCGGCGGCCTGCGTGATGCGCTCCCAGTAGCCCGGGGGCGGCACGATCACTCCGGCCGCGCCGAGGACGGGCTCGAAGACCAGCGCGGAGACGTTGGGCTTGTCGGCGATGTGCCGGCACACGAGCGCGGCGCACCGCACGTCGCACGAGGGGTACTCCAGGCCGAGCGGGCACCGGTAGCAGTACGGGCTGTACCCGAGCACGCTGTTGCCGCTGAAGGACTGATGGCCGATGTCCCAGTGCACGAGCATCCGGGCGCCCATGGTCTTGCCGTGGAAGCCGTGCCGCAGTGCGCCGACGCGGTTGCGGCCGGGTGGCGCGGTCGCCTGCACCACGCGCAGGGCGGCCTCGACCACCTCCGCGCCGGTGGAGAAGAACGCGAAGGTGTCCAGGCGCTCGGGCAGCAGCCTGGCCAGCAGTTCGAGGAGTTCGGCGCGCTCGGGTGTGGCGCTGTCGTGGACGTTCCACAGCCGGCGGGCCTGTGCGGTGAGCGCCTCGACCACCTCCGGGTGGCCGTGGCCGAGGGACTGTGTGAGCGTCCCGGCGGCGAAGTCGAGGTACTGGTTGCCGTCGAGGTCGGTCAGGACGGGGCCGCGTCCCTCGGCGAAGACCCGGCGTCCGTGGACGGCCTCCTCGGAGGCGCCCGGCGCCAGATGCCGGGCCTCCCGGGCCAGTTGCTGTGTCTGCCGTTCCCGTCGCTGTGTCTGCCGGACATCTGTCACTGCTGCCCCCGTTCGTCGGCCCGACTGGGTCCGCCTGTCGGCGAACTGCGGTGTGGCACACCCCCGTTGGCGGCACGGCGCCGAGTCAAACACCGGACCCGAGCGGTTCGCAAGCTTTTGCGGGATGTTTCAGAAAGAGCTTGCGGGGTTTTGTCGACCTCTGATTGAGTCGAGGTGCTTGCGGCGACACCCACGCCTCATGCTCCGAGGAGGGACCTGTGAGGACACGCCCCCAGATCGGCCCGCCCCGCCGGAGGTCGAGGTGAAAGCACTGGTCCTGGCGGGTGGCACCGGCAGCAGACTCAGGCCGTTCACCCACACCGGCGCCAAGCAACTACTCCCGATCGCCAACAAACCCGTGCTGTTCTACGCCCTGGAGTCCCTGGCCTCGGCCGGCATCCGCGACGTCGGCATCGTGGTCGGCGCGCACGCCCGGGACATCCGCGAACTGACCGGCGACGGCACCGGGTTCGGCTTACGCATCACCTACCTGCACCAGCCCCGTCCGCTCGGTCTCGCCCACGCGGTGCTCATCGCCCGGGACTTCCTGGGCGACGACGACTTCCTGCTGTACCTCGGGGACAACTACCTCCAGCAGGACGTCACCGACTTCGCCCGTCTCGCGGCGGCCACCCCCTCGGCGGCCCGGCTGCTGCTCACCCCGGTCGCCGACCCGTCCGCCTTCGGAGTCGCGGAGGTCGACCCCGAGGGGAACGTGCTGCGCCTGGAGGAGAAGCCCGACGCCCCCCGCAGCGCGCTCGCGCTCATCGGCGTGTACGCCTTCAGCCCCGCCGTGCACGAGGCGGTACGGGCCATCACACCCTCCGCGCGCGGCGAACTGGAGATCACCCACGCCGTGCAGTGGTTGATCGACCGCGGGATGCGGGTACGCGCCGACACGACCACCCGGCCCTGGCGCGACACCGGCAGCGTCGAGGACCTGCTGGAGGTCAACCGGCATGTCCTGGACAGCCTCGAAGGCAGCGTCGAGGGCAAGGTGGACTCCCGCAGCACCCTGGTCGGCCGGGTGCGTGTGGCCGAGGGCGCGATCGTGCGCGGGTCGCGCGTGGTGGGGCCGGTGGTCATCGGCGCGGGTGCCGTCGTCAGCAACTCCAGCGTCGGCCCGTACACCTCCATCGGGGAGGACTGCCGGGTCGAGGACAGCGCCATCGAGTACTCGGTCCTGCTGCCCGGCGCGCAGGTGGAGGGGGCGTCGCGGATCGAGGGCTCCCTCATCGGCCGTGGCGCCGTCGTCCGTCCCGCTCCCCGACTCCCGCAGGCTCACCGGCTGGTGATCGGCGACCACAGCAAGGTGTATCTCCCTTCATGAACGCAACGATCCTCGTCACCGGCGGAGCGGGTTTCATCGGCTCGGCCTATGTCCGTCACCTCCTGTCCCCCGCGGCCTCGGGGGTCACGGCGGTGACCGTCCTCGACAGACTCACCTATGCCGGCAGCCTCGCCCGGCTCCGCGCGGTGCGCGAGCACCCGGCCTTCACCTTCGTCCAGGGCGATGTGTGCGACACGGAGCTGGTGGACGACCTGGCCGCGCGGCACGACCAGATCGTGCACTTCGCCGCCGAGTCGCACGTCGACCGCTCCATCACCGACGGCGGCTCCTTCACCCGTACCAACGTGCTGGGCACCCAGGTCCTGCTCGACGCCGCGCTCCGCCACGGGCTGCGCACCTTCGTGCACATCTCCACCGACGAGGTGTACGGGTCACTGCCGCACGGGGCTGCGAAGGAGAGCGACCAGCTGCGTCCGACCTCGCCGTACGCGGCGTCGAAGGCGGCCTCGGACCTGATCGCTCTCGCCCACCACCACACGCACGGCCTGGACGTGCGGGTGACCCGCTGCTCGAACAACTTCGGCCCCCACCAGCACCCCGAGAAGCTCATCCCGCGCTTCCTGGCCTGTCTGCTGTCCGGGGCCGGCGTCCCGCTCTACGGCGACGGACGGTACGTACGCGACTGGCTGCATGTCGATGACCACGTCCGGGCCGTCGAACTCGTCCGGTCGGCGGGGCGCCCCGGAGAGATCTACAACATCGGCGGCGGCACCTCGTTGCCCAATCTGGAGCTGACGCACCGGCTGCTGGAGCTGTGCGGCGCGGGTCCCGAACGGATCGTGCACGTGCGGGACCGCAAGGGACACGACCGGCGGTACGCGGTCGACCACGGCAAGATCACCGCCGAGCTCGGGTACCGGCCGCTCATCGACTTCACGACGGCCCTCGCCGACACCGCGGAGTGGTACAAGCGTCACGCGGACTGGTGGCGCCCGTTGTTCGCGGCGCTCTGAGCGTGTGGCGCTATGGGACTGTGGCGGACGGCGGTCGTCGATCCGGCGCGTGTCAGTCGGCCGTGTACCTGTCCGGCCCGCGCCGGTCCCCGGAGAGCTGCCCGTTTCGCGGACCGGCGGCGGTGGAGCCTCGTACGACCAGTTCCGGCATGAAGACGAATTCGGTGCGGGGCGGGGGCGTACCGGCCATCTCCTCCAGGAGCGCGTCCACAGCGACCTGCCCCATGGACTTGACGGGCTGTCTGATGGTGGTGAGGGGCGGGTCGGTGAAGGCGATGAGCGGCGAGTCGTCGAAGCCGATGACCGAGATGTCGCCGGGCACCCGCAGACCCTGCTGCCGTGCGGCCCGCACGGCGCCGAGGGCCATCATGTCGCTGGCGCACACGACGGCCGTGCATCCTCTGCCGATCAGGGCGGCGGCCGCGGCCTGACCGCCCTCCAGGGAGAAGAGGGAGTGCTCGACCAGGTCATGCGACTCCCCCGCGGACAGCCCCAGTTGCTCACGCAGACCGGCCAGGAACCCCTCGATCTTGCGCCGCACCGGCACAAAGCGCCCGGGCCCCACGGCAAGGCCGATGCGCCGGTGCCCCAGCTCCGCCAGATGTGCCACGGCCAGCCGCATGGCCGCGCGGTCGTCCGGGGAGACGAAGGGTGCCTCGATCGCCGGCGAGAATCCGTTGACCAGCACGAAGGGCACGCGCTGTTCGTGCAGCCGGTCGTACCGCCCGCTGTCGGCACTGGTGTCGGCGTGCAGTCCCGAGACGAAGATGATGCCGGACGCCCCTCGGTCGACGAGCATCTCCGTGAGTTCGTCCTCGGTCGACCCGCCCGGCGTCTGGGTCGCCAGGACGGGCGTGTACCCCTGCCGGGTCAGCGCCTGCCCCATCACCTGGGCCAGCGCGGGAAAGACGGGATTGTCGAGCTCCGGGGTGATCAGGCCGACGAGCTCCGCCCGACGCTGCCTCAGCGGATGCTCGTAGCCCAGTGCGTCGAGTGCCTCGAGGACGGAATCGCGGGTGCCCGAGGCCACTCCGCGCGCGCCGTTGAGCACGCGGCTGACGGTGGCCTTGCTGACGCCCGCCTGGGTTGCGATGTCGGCAAGCCGCGTGGTCATGGCATCGCACTGTACCCGTCGGCCGTCACCGCGCCCACTACGCCTGGGCATGGGGCGACTACACGCGATGCCCGCGAGTCCGGCTCCCTCGTCCCCGCCGCTCCGCCCGTCCGCAGGTGTCACAGAGCGCAGCACAATGGCTGAAACTGCTTGCAGCAAAATGCAGCAAGGTCTTTCGGTGTGCTTTTCGATCCTGTTACGTTCCTGACAACCCCGGCGCCGCGCAGAAGCGGCCGCGTGAGGCGTCCACGCCTCCGCCCATTTCCGGGACCACCCCTAGGAGTTCATATGCGGCGTGGCATTGCTGCCACCGCGCTGTTCACGACCCTGGCCATGACGACGACGGCGTGCGGCGGGAACGACGACGGTCAGGGCGGCGCGGGCGGCTCGGGCGGGGAGCTTTCGGGAACCGTCACCTTCTGGGACACCTCCAACGAGGCGGAGAAGGCGACCTACCAGGCCCTCGCGGAAGGCTTCGAGAAGGAACACCCGAAGGTCGACGTCAAGTACGTCAACGTCCCCTTCGGCGAGGCGAACGCCAAGTTCAAGAACGCGGCCGGCGGCAACTCCGGCGCCCCGGACGTGATGCGCACGGAGGTCGCCTGGGTCGCGGACTTCGCGAGCATCGGCTATCTCGCGCCGCTCGACGGCACCGCCGCCCTCGATGAGGAGACGGACTACCTCCCGCAGGCCGCGGCGAGCACCGAGTACGAGGGGAAGACCTACGCGGTTCCCCAGGTGATCGACACCTTGGCCCTCTTCTACAACAAGAAGCTGTTACGCGAGGCCGGTGTCGAGGTCCCCGCCTCCGTCGCCGAACTGACGGCGGCGGCCACGCGGATATCCAGGAAGACCGGCGCGACCGGCCTCTATCTGCGCGGCGACGACCCCTACTGGTTCCTTCCCTACCTGTACGGCGAGGGCGGCAACCTGGTCGACGCCGAGAAGAAGACCGTCACCGTCGACGACGCGGCCGGGGTGAGGGCGTACCAGGTCCTCAAGGACCTGGTGGACAGCAAGGCCGCCATCACCGACGCGTCCGACGGCTGGAACAACATGGAGAACGCCTTCAAGTCGGGCAAGGTCGCCATGATGCTCAACGGTCCGTGGGCCATCGAGGACGTCAAGGCAGGAGCCGAGTTCAAGGACGCCGCCAACCTCGGGGTCGCCCCCGTCCCGGCCGGCAGCACCGGACAGGGCTCGCCCCAGGGCGGATGGAACCTGTCCGTGTACGCCGGGTCCGAGAACCTCGACGCCTCCTACGCCTTCGTGAAGTACATGAGCTCGGCCAAGGTGCAGCAGCAGACGACCGAGAAGCTGAGCCTGCTGCCCACCCGCGCGTCCGTCTACAAGGTTCCGGCCGTGGCGGACAACCAGATGGTGAGGTTCTTCAAGCCGGCCGTCGACAAGGCCGTCGAACGACCGTGGATCGCCCAGGGCAACGCGCTCTTCGAGCCGATCCGCCTGCAGATGGCCAACGTGCTGTCCGGCAAGACCAGCCCGGCCAAGGCGGCCGCCGCCACCGGCGACGCCTATCGCAAGATGCTCAAGGACTACAAGTAGCCACGGGAGGCTGACCCATGGCTGTCGAGACCGGCCGACCGGTGGCGGAGGCCGCCGGCACACCAGACCCCCACGGCCACGGCCGGCACCGCACCGACCGCAAGGTTCCGGGCCGGCTGCGGCGGGGCCTGACCACCCACTGGTACGCCTGGAGCATGGTCGCCCCCGTGGTGGTCGTGATCGGCGTGATCATCGGATACCCCCTGGCACGCGGCGCCTGGCTGTCCCTCACGGACGCCAACGAGGCCAACGTGGAACGCACCATCGGCGTCAACCACATCCCCGCCACCTACGACCACGTCGGCCTCGCCAACTACCAGGCGATCCTCGACGACGGCGTCTTCTGGGACCGCCTCGGCTGGACCGTGGTGTGGACCGTCAGCTGCGTGGCGCTGTCCTTCGCCCTCGGCCTGGTCCTGGCCGTCATGCTCAACCGCACGTTCAGGGGCCGCTCCCTGTACCGCACCGCGCTCGTCCTGCCCTGGGCCGTGCCCGCGTTCGTCTCCGTGTTCACCTGGCGCCTGCTCTTCAACGAACGCAGCGGCCTGTTCAACCAACTGCTGGCCGGCGGCGGCTTCGACCGTATCTCCTGGCTGACCGACCCGACCTGGGCCAAGGTCTCCGTCATCGCCGTGAACGTCTGGCTGGGCGTGCCGTTCATGCTCATCGCCCTCCTCGGCGGCCTCCAGTCCATCCCCGGCGACCTGTACGAGGCCGCCGAGATGGACGGGGCGACAGCCTGGCAGCGCTTCCGTCACATCACCCTGCCCGGACTGCGGTCCGTCTCCAGCACGGTCGTCCTGCTCAGCGCGATCTGGACCTTCAACATGTTCCCGGTCATCTTCCTGCTGACGCGCGGCGGTCCGGGAGACGCCACCGAGATCCTGGTGACGTACGCCTACCGCCTGTCCTTCGTCATCAGCCCCCGCGACTACGCCGGATCCGCCGCCTGGGGCGTGCTGATCCTGCTCCTTCTCGCACTCTTCGCGACGGCCTACCGCCGCTCGCTGCGCAAGCAGGGAGACATCTGGTGACCCACGCTTCCACGACCGCCCGCAGGCACGACCGCGGCCCGCTGGCCTCGCTCGGACTGCATCTGACCCTGCTGGTCGCCTCCGTGGTCGCGGTCTTCCCGCCGCTGTGGCTGCTGATCACGTCCTTCAAGCCCAAGACGGACGCGTTCGACACCTCGCTCGTCGAGGACTTCACGTTCGGCAACTACCGCCACGTCGTGGCCGACACCGCCTTCCTGTCCTGGCTGCAGAACTCGCTGGTCGTCGTCGGCCTGACCACGGTGATCGGCGTCTTCGTCGCCGCCACGACCGGCTACGCCGTGAGCCGTTTCCGCTTCCCCGGCATGCGGCCCCTGATGTGGCTGCTCCTGCTGACCCAGATGTTCCCGGTCGCGGTGCTCATCGTGCCGTTGTACAACCTGCTCGCCGACCTCGGGCTGCTGAACCAGCCCGCCGGCCTGGTCGTCACCTATCTCACCGTCGCGGTGCCGTTCTGCGCCTGGATGATGAAGGGCTACTTCGACGGCATCCCGGTCGAGATCGACGAAGCGGGCCGGGTCGACGGCCTCACCCCGTTCGGCACGTTCTGGCGGCTGGTGCTGCCCCTGGCCAAGCCGGGACTCGCCGTCACCGCCTTCTACACCTTCATCACCGGCTGGGCCGAAGTGGCCTACGCCTCTGCCTTCATGACCGGCGAGGAGAACCTCACGCTCGCCGGGGGGCTCCAGACGTTCGTCAACCAGTACACGAGCGACTGGGGTTCGCTGACGGCGGCCGCCGTGATCATCGCCGTCCCCGCCGCCATCGTCTTCGGCATCGTCCAACGCCACCTCGTCTCCGGTCTGACCGCAGGCGCCACCAAGTCCTGACCCCCACCCATAGCAGGCAGGGAAGACATGACTCAGCACCTCGCCGAGCCCGGCACCGCCACCACACACCCCGCTCCGGGCGAACGCCCCGACTGGTGGCGGGAGGCCGTGATCTACCAGGTCTACCCGCGCAGTTTCGCCGACAGCGACGGCGACGGCATCGGTGACCTCCAGGGCATCCGCTCGCGGCTGCCGCATCTCAGGGAACTCGGCGTCGACGCCGTCTGGATCAGCCCCTTCTACGTCTCCCCCCAGGCCGACGGCGGCTACGACGTGGCCGACTACCGGGCCGTCGACCCCGCCTACGGCACGCTGCTCGACGCCGACGAGGTCATCCGGGAGGCGCACGCCCTGGGGTTGCGGGTGATCATCGACGTGGTCCCCAACCACTGCTCGGACCAGCACGACTGGTTCCGGCGCGCGCTGAGCGCGGGCCCCGGGTCCCCCCTCCGCGACCGCTTCCACTTCCGGCCGGGACGCGGCCCCGACGGACAGACGCCGCCCAACGACTGGGAGTCCGTCTTCGGCGGCCCCGCCTGGACCCGGACCGAGAACCCGGACGGCACGCCCGGCGAGTGGTACCTGCACCTCTTCGCTCCCGAGCAGCCCGACTTCAACTGGGAGCACGCGGCCGTGCGGGACGAGTTCCGGTCCGTCCTGCGGTTCTGGCTCGACATGGGCGTCGACGGCTTCCGGATCGACGTCGCCCACGGGCTGGTCAAGGCCGCCGGACTGCCCGACACGGGCCGTACCGGACAGCTGCGACTGCTCGGCACCGAGCCGCTGCCCTTCTTCGACCAGGACGGCGTGCACGAGATCTACCGCTCGTGGCGGACGGTCCTCGACGAGTACCCCGGCGAGCGCATCGGCGTCGCCGAGGCATGGACACCGACCGTCGAACGCACGGCCCGGTACGTGCGGCCCGACGAACTGCACCAGGCGTTCAACTTCCACTATCTGAGCACCGGTTGGGACGCCGGCGCGCTGCGCCGGGCCATCGACGACTGCCTCGACGCCATGCGCCCGCACGGTGCGCCCAGCACCTGGGTGCTGTCCAACCACGACGTCGTACGGCACACCACCCGCCTCGCGCCGGACGACCCCGGACAGGGGCTGCGCCGGGCCCGCGCGGCGGTCCTGCTGATGCTCGCGCTGCCGGGCTCCGTCTACCTCTACCAGGGCGAGGAACTCGGCCTGCCGGAGGTGACCGACCTGCCGGACGAGGTACGGCAGGACCCGTCCTTCTTCAAGGACCACGGACAGGACGGCCTGCGGGACGGCTGCCGGGTGCCGATCCCGTGGTCGGGGACCGGGGCGCCGTACGGCTTCGGACCCGTCGCGGGCGGACCGAGCTGGCTGCCGCAGCCGCCGGGCTGGGCGCGTCTGTCGGTCGAGGCGCAGTCCGGTGACCCGGATTCGACGCTGGAGCTCTACCGCAGCGCGCTGGCTGTGCGCCGGGAGCATCCCGCACTCGGCGCCGGCGACCGCGTCGAGTGGCTTCAGGCCCCGGACGGCGTACTCGCCTTCCGCCGTTCGGCCCGGGGCGACGGCGGCGGACCATGGCACGGCGACCTGGTGTGCACGGTGAACACGACGGGCGCGCCGGTGCCGTGGACCGTGCCGGGGCGGCCGTTGCTCAGCAGTCAGGGGTCGCTGCCCGACGGCGACGCGGCCGAGCTTCCCGCGGACACCACCATCTGGTGGGCGGTGTGACCTTCTCCCTCACGCGGGGTACCGAGACCGGTGCCCCGCGGCTCACCGACATCGCCGCCCAGGCCGGTGTCAGCGAGGCCACGGCGAGCCGGGTGCTCAACGGCAAGCCCGGCGTCGCGCCCGGCACCCGGCGGCGCGTGGTGGCCGCACTCGACATCCTCGGCTACGAGCGGCCGGTGCGGCTGCGCCAACGCAGCGCCGGTCTGGTCGGGCTGGTCATCCCCGAGCTGACGAACCCCATCTTCCCCGCGTTCGCCCAGGTCATCGAGCAGGTGCTGGCCGGGCACGGGTACACACCCGTGCTGTGCACGCAGATGCCCGGCGGATCCACCGAGGACGAACTGGTGGAGCAGCTGGAGGACCGGGGCGTCACCGGCATCGTCTTCCTGTCCGGCCTGCACGCGGACACCACGGCCGACCCCCCCCGCTATCACCGACTCGGCTCCCGCAAGGTGCCCTTCGTGCTGGTGAACGGCTACAACGAGCACATCACTGCGCCGTTCGTCTCCTCCGACGACCGGTCCGCCGTGCACATGACGGTGCGTCACCTGGCCGAACTGGGCCATGTGCGGATCGGGCTCGCCGTCGGTCCGACCCGGTTCGTGCCGTCACGACGCAAGGCCGAGGGCTTCGCCGCCGCCGTGCACGCCCTGTGCGGTACTCGGGCCGGGGAGGCGGAGCGGCATGTCGAGCGCACCCTGTTCACGGTGGAGGGCGGCCATGCGGCCGGATCGGCGCTGCTGGACAAGGGATGTACGGGCATCGTCTGCGGCAGTGACCTCATGGCCCTGGGGGTGATCCGCGCGGTGCGTGAGCGCGGCCTGGAGGTGCCGCGTGACGTCTCGGTGATCGGTTTCGACGACTCCCCGCTGATCGCCTTCACCGACCCGCCGCTCACCACGGTGCGTCAGCCCGTGCAGGCGATGGCGACCGCCGCGGTGGGCGCGCTGCTGGAGGAGATCGGCGGAAACCCGGTGCAGCGCACCGAGTTCGTCTTCCAGCCGGAGCTGGTCGTGCGCGGTTCCACGGCGCGACGGCCCGGATGATCGCACCGGGGTTGTGCCGCTGAGAGGCTCCGCAGCCGGCCCTGGTCGGGGCAGCGGGGCGGCGCGAAGGCTGCGGAGCCTCGGCTGGAGGTCCGGTCCGGTGGGCCGGGCGCGTGGACCCGGTCGGTTCTCCCGGGTCTCCGATCCGCCGGACCGGACGATGATTGAACGTAACACGAATGAAACGCTTGCGAAAGGGATTGCAGCGTTCCAACTCTCCAGTAGATCGGCGTAGTTGGCGGTACAGCACCGAATGCCGCACGTCTTGACGCAGAGGGTTGACCGATGCATCAGCGGATCGTACGGTCTCGTTTGCAAACAGTTTCTGCTGTGTTTCAGCAAGAAGCTTCAAGGGCCTGTCGGCACGGCGCGTTGCTGCGTGAGGCCTCTCGTCCGCATCTGGTGGATCAGGAGGAACGATGGCGAACAAGACCGTCGCCGCTGCACTCGCCTTGGTGGCCGGAGCCGCCGTGCTCGTCGCGTTACCGAGTAGCGCACCGGCGGCGCCCCCCGGCGACAAGGACGTCACCGCCGTGATGTTCGAATGGAAGTTCAGCTCCGTCGCCCAGGCGTGCACGAACGCGCTCGGCCCCGCCGGGTACGGGTACGTCCAGGTGTCACCGCCGCAGGAGCGCGTCCAGGGCGCGGCCTGGTGGACCGCGTACCAGCCCGTCAGCTACAAGATCGACACCCGGCTGGGCGACCGGACCGCCTTCAAGTCCATGGTGGACACCTGCCACGCGGCCGGAGTCAAGGTCGTCGCGGACACCGTGATCAACCACATGGCCAACAGCTCCGGGACGGGCTCGGGAGGCTCCAGCTTCTCCAAGTACGACTACCCGGGCACGTATTCCGTGTCGGACATGGACGACTGCACGGCGTCGATCAGCAACTACCAGGACGCCTGGAACGTCCAGCACTGCGAGCTGGGCGGACTGCCCGACCTGGACACCGGCGAGGAGTACGTCCGCAAGACGATCGCCGGCTATCTGAACGACCTGCTCTCGCTCGGCGTGGACGGCTTCCGCATCGACGCGGCCAAGCACATCGAACCGGCGGACCTCGGCAACATCAAGTCCAGACTGACCAACCCCGGCGTCTACTGGAAGCAGGAGACCATCGGCGTCGCCGGTGAGGCCGTGCAACCCAGCCAGTACACGGGCACCGGGGACGTCCAGGAGTTCAGCTACGCCCGGGACCTCAAGAGGGTCTTCACCAGCGAGAAGCTGGCCTACCTGGAGAACTACGGTGAGGGCTGGGGCTACCTCCCCAGCGGCAACGCCGCCGTGTTCGTCGACAACCACGACACCGAGCGGACCGGCGCGACCCTCACCTACAAGGACGGCGCGAACTACACCCTCGCCCATGTGTTCATGCTGGCCTGGCCCTACGGGTCACCGGACGTCCACTCCGGCTACGAGTTCAGCGACCACGACGCCGGCCCGCCCAACAGCGGTCAGGTGAACGCCTGTTACACCGAGGGCTGGAAGTGCCAGCATGCCTGGCCCGAAATAGCGAGCATGGTGGGGTTCCGCAACACCGCCGGTGACGCCGCCGTCACCAACTGGTGGGACAACGACAACAACGCCATCGCGTTCGGCCGGGGCAGCAATGCGTACGTGGTCATCAACCACGAGTCGTCCGCCCTGACCCGTACCTTCCAGACGTCGCTGCCCGCGGGCACCTACTGCGACGTACAGAGCAACCAGCCCGTCGCCGTGAACGGCTCCGGCCAGTTCACCGCGACGCTCGGCGCCAACACCGCCCTCGCCCTGCACACGGGCGCGACCTCCTGCGGTTAGGACGACTGGAACACCGCCACCGTCCCGTGGTCTCGCCCCCTGACACCGCACCGCACGCCGCAGCACGACGGCGTGCGGTGCGACCCGGCACCACCCGCGCCGCCCGCCGCCCGCGGGCGGCTCCCTGCGTGAGCCCGTTGAGGAGAAGGACTTCGTGACCGTGTCCCCGCCCCGGCGAAGAACCGCCAGAGCTCTGGCCCTGGCCCTGGTCGTCCCGTCGATGGCCGTCCTGCCGTCCGCCGTCTCACCGGCGTCCGCCACCGTCCACGACCCTCCGTCCGACGCGGTGCTGGCGCGTGAACCGGCCCGCCCCGCGCCTTCCCGCGAGCAGTTCTACCTGTTACTCCCCGACCGGTTCGCCAACGGCTCCGAGGCCAACGACCACGGCGGCCTGAGCGGGGACCGCACACGGACCGGTTTCGACCCCACCGACAAGCACTACTTCCAGGGCGGCGACCTCAAGGGGCTGACCGACAGGCTGGACTACATCAAAGGGCTGGGCACCACCGCGATCTGGATGACACCGGTCTTCAGGAACAAGCCGGTGCAGACCCTGGACGGTCACCAGTCGGCCAGTTACCACGGTTACGCGATCACCGACTTCACCCAGGTCGACCCGCACTTCGGCACCAACGCCGAACTGGCCCAGCTGATCGACAAGGCCCACGCCAAGGGCATGAAGGTCTTCTTCGACGTCATCACCAACCACACCGCCGACAACGTCGACTACGCGGAGCAGCAGTACGGGTACCGCTCCAAGGGCGCCTACCCGTACCTCGACACCGAGGGACGCCCCTTCGACGACAGCGAAGGGATGCGGCCCGTGGACGCCGACGGTCTCCCCTATACACCGCTGCCCCGCACCGGTGCCGACCGCATGGTGCCCGACTGGCTCAACGACCCCACCATGTACCACAACCGCGGAAACTCGACCTTCGCCGGCGAGAGCGCCCTGTACGGGGACTTCCTGGGCATGGACGACCTGTGGACCGAGCGTCCCGAGGTCGTCGAGGGCATGGCGCGGATCTACGAGACGTGGGTGAAGGACTTCGACGTGGACGGGTTCCGCGTCGACACCGCCAAGAACGTGAACATGGAGTTCTGGACCCAGTGGGCCACGGCACTCGACGCGTACGCGGCCCGGCAGGGGCGACCCGACTTCTTCGTGTTCGGTGAGGCGTACTCCGGCGACCCCGTCGTGATGGCCCCGTACCTGGTCCAGGGCCGGCTCGACAGCACGCTCGACTTCCCGCTGCAGGCCGCCTTTCGCAACTACGCCTCCAGGGGCGGCCCGGCGACGGACCTCTCCCATGTCCTCGCGCAGGACTACCGGTACACCACCGACAAGGCCAACGCCTACGGCGAGGTGACCTTCCTCGGCAGCCACGACATGGGCCGCATCGGCACCTTCGTCGCCCAGGACAACCCGGACGCCCAGGACGCGGAACTGCTCAAGCGGTCACGGTTCGCCCACGAGTTGCTGTTCCTGTCCCGCGGCAACCCGGTGGTCTACTCGGGCGACGAACAGGGCTTCACCGGTCCCGGCGGCGACGTCGACGGCCGCCAGACGATGTTCGCCTCCCAGGCCGCCGACTATCTGGACGACGATCAGATCGGCACGGAGCGTACGCACGCGACGGACGCCTACGACACAGGGCATCCGCTGTACCGGGCCGTCGCCTCGCTGTCGCAGCTGACGAAGAGCCACCCGGCACTGCGGGACGGGGTGCAGACGGAGCGGTACGCCGACCGCGGGCAGGGCGTGTACGCCTTCTCGCGTACGGACGCACGGGAGCGGGTCGAGTACCTGGTGGCGGCGAACAACTCCCCCGCGGCAAGGACGGTAGAGCTGGAGACCGGTTCGGCACAGACCGAGTTCCAGGGCCTGTACGGCACTTCGGCGACCGTGCGCAGTGACGCGGCCCGCGGGGTCGAGGTGACCGTGCCGGGGTTGTCGGCGGTGGTGCTCAAGGCCGAGCGCCCGCTGCCGGCACCGGAGATGATGCCGACGGTGTCCCTCAGGGCGCCGGACGCGGGAGCCACCGGTGATGTGACGATCTCCGCCGACGTGTCGGGCGGTCAGCTGAACCGGGTGGTGTTCGCCGCACAGGTCGGCGACGGTCCCTGGACGACGCTGGGTTCGGCCGATCACGCGCCCCACCGGATCACCCAGCACCTCCCCGACACGGTGCGGTCCGGAACTCCGCTGCGCTACAAGGCAGTTGTGGTCGACAGCCTCGGCCGCACCGCCGGTGACCTCGCCACCACGACCGCCGGACAGCCCCCCACCCCCGCCAAGCCCACGGTGCAGCGCAGCTACGGCGTCATCCACCACCGACGGGCCGACGGCGACCACGACGACTTGGTGCTGAGGACCTCCGAAGGCAGGACCGTGCCGTTCGCGGGCCGCGACTCCTACGGTGCCTTCGCCTGGATCCCGCCCGGCGCGGGCCCGGTCCGGTTCACCGTCGAGAAGGGCGGCGTCGCCGACGCACCGGAGCGCTCGGTCGACTTCGCCGTGGCCGGCGAGGTGTGGACCGAGGAAGGCAGTGAGACGGTCCGCACGGACAGGCCCCGCGACACCGGCCCGCCGCAGGACACCACGAAGGCCGTCCTCCACCTTCACCGGCCCGACGGGGACTACGAGGGCTGGGGCCTGCACACCTGGACCGGCTCGGCGTACCCGCCGGAGTGGAACGATCCCGTGCGGCCGGTCCGCCGGGACGCCTTCGGCCTCGTCTTCGAGGTTTCGCTGAAGGACGGCGCGCCCACTCTCAGCTACGTCTTCCACAAGAAGGAGGAGAAGGACGTCGTCGCCGACGAGGCGCTCGACTTCTCCCTGTACGGGCACGAGGTGTGGCGCGTAGCGGGCGACCCCGCCTATCTGGCCCCTTCGCTGGGCGGTGCCTTCGGCCTCGACCTCGCGCGCTCGGAAGCCACCTGGATCGGTGACGACACCGTCGTGTGGGCGGGCGAGGGCACGGGCGTCGCGAGCCAGCAGTTGGTGTACGCCCCCGAGGGCGGCCTGACGATCGAGAACGGCGCCCTGTCGGACGAGGGCCACTGGCTGCGTCTTGCGCCGACCGAGCTGAGCGAGGCACAGAAGGCCCGCTACCCCGAGTACGCACACGCCTCGGCGTTCCGGGTCGACCCACGGGACCGCGACCGCGTCGACCAGGCCCTCGCGGGCCGGCAGCTCATCGCCACCCAGCGGACGGACGGCGGTGCCCTGCTGGGCGCCACCGGCGTCCGCATCGCAGTGAACCGACCGGAAGGATCCAGCAGGTGACCGTCTCGTCCACGGAGCGCACAGACCGCGCAGGCCGAAGAACAGGCAGAGGAAGGCCAAGCGGCCGCGTGAGGGGCGCTACCGCCACGGCCGTCGTCACCGCCGTGCTGGCGACGGCACTCGGCACGGCGTCACCGGCGAAGGCGGCGCCCCGGCCGCCCGCGCCGCCGTCCGACGCCCGGCTGGCCGCCGAGCCGGCTCGCCACGACCTCACCCGGGAGCAGTCGTACTTCCTGCTGCCCGACCGGTTCGCCAACGGTTCGGCGGCCAACGACCGCGGAGGTCTCACGGGCGACCGGACCACCACGGGCTTCGACCCGACGGACAAGGGCTTCTACCAGGGCGGCGACCTCAAGGGCCTGATCAAGAAGCTCGACTACATCACGGGGCTCGGCACCACCGCGATCTGGATGGCGCCGATCTTCAAGAACAAGCCGGTACAGGGCGGCGGGGAGTCCGCCGGCTACCACGGCTACTGGATCACCGACTTCACCCAGGTCGACCCGCACTTCGGCACCAACGCCGAGTTGGCGGAGCTCATCGACAAGGCCCACGCCAAGGGCATGAAGGTCTTCTTCGACGTCATCACCAACCACACCGCCGACACCGTCACCAACACCGAGAAGCAGTACGGATACCGCCCCAAGGGCGCCCACCCCTACCTCGACACCGAGGGACGCCCCTTCGACGACAGCGAGGGGATGGCCGAGGTCGACGAGGACAGCTTCCCGTACACCCCGGTGGTGGCGGAGTCGGAGAAGAACACCAAGGTCCCGGCGTGGCTGAACGACCCCGCCATGTACCACAACCGGGGTGACTCCACCTTCGTCGGCGAGAGCGGGCTCTACGGCGACCACACCGGTCTGGACGACCTCTGGACGGAACGCCCGGAGGTCGTCAGGGGCCTGGAGACGATCTACCAGAGGTGGGTCAAGGACTTCGACGTGGACGGCTTCCGCGTCGACACGGTCCGCAACGTCGACATGCCGTTCTGGACCCAGTGGGCCACGGCGATCGACGCGTATGCCGCCAAGCGGGGCCGCGAGGACTTCTTCGTGTTCGGCGAGACCCTGTCGTCCGACCCGTCCGTCACGGCGCCGTACGTGACCCGGGGCAGGCTGGACGCCACGCTGGACTTCCCGTTGCAGAACGCCATCCGCGGCTACGCCTCCCAGGGCAAGCCGGCGAACGCGCTCTCCGAGGTCCTCGCCGAGGACTACCGCTACACCACCGACAAGGCCAACGCCTACGAGCAGGTGACGTTCCTCGGCAACCATGACATGGGCCGGATCGGGAGCTTCCTCCGTCAGGACAACCCCGGCGCTGACGACGCCGAGTTGCTGCGCCGTGACCGGTTCGCGCACGAGGTGATGTTCTTGTCCCGGGGCAACCCGGTGATCTACGCGGGCGACGAACAGGGCTTCACCGGCCCGGGCGGCGACAAGGGCGCCCGCCAGACGATGTTCGCCTCGCAGGTGGCGGACTACCTGGACGACGACCTGATCGGCACCGAGCGCACCCACGCGTCGGACGCCTACGACGAGAACCATCCGCTGTACCGGTCGATCGCCGCGTTGTCGCAGCTGACGAAGCGGCATCCGGCGCTGCGCGACGGTGTGCAGCAGGAGCGGTACGCGGACGACGGGCAGGGCGTGTACGCGTTCTCCCGCACGGGGTCGAAGGAGCGGGTCGAGTACGTCGTCGCGGTGAACAACGCCGAGCGGACGCGTACGGTCGAGGTCGGGACGTACTCGGCGGGGATGGACTTCCGCGAGGTGTACGGGTCGTCGGCGCGGGTCACCAGTGGCGCGGACAAGAAGATCACGGTGGAGGTGCCGGGCCTGTCAGCGGTGGTGCTGAAGGCCGCGAAGCCGCTGGGTTCCCCCTCGGCCAGGCCGTCGGTGTCAGTGCGGGCTCCCGCCACGGGTGCCACCGGTGACGTGGAGATCTCCGCTGACGTGGACGGCGGGCAGCTGAACAGGGTCGTGTTCGCCGCACAGGTGGGCAACAGGCCGTGGCGCACGCTGGGTTCGGCCGACCACGCGCCGTACGGGGTGACGCAGCATCTGGCGGACACCGTGCCGGCGGGAACGGCTCTGCGCTACAAGGCCGTGGTGATCGACAGCGCCGGACGCACCGCGAGCGCCACCGCCACGACCAGCGCCGGACCACCACCGGCGAAGCCCAGGCCGAACGCTGTGGACCGCGACTACGCCGTCGTGCACTACCGGCGCACGGACGGCGACTACGACGGCTGGCAGCTCAAGTCGCCTGCGGGCACCACCGACTTCACCGGCCGCGACGCCTACGGGGCCTTCGCCTGGATCAGGCTGGACGACGGGGCCGCCGACGTGGCCTACACCGTCGAGAAGGACGGCACCGCGGACGGCCCTCGACGCACGGTCGAGATCGCCAGGACCGGTGAGGTGTGGATCGAACAGGGCGAGGACGGGCAGGCGGTGACGGCGCCCGAGGGCGCGTACCCGCCGCAGGACGAGAAGAAGGCCGTCATCCACTACCACCGCGCGGACGGTGACTACGACGGCTGGGGCCTGCACACCTGGAGCGGCGCCGCGAGCCCGACGGACTGGTCCAAGCCGTTGCTGCCGGTGGGCGAGGACGCCTTCGGAGTGACCTTCGAGGTGCCCTTGGCCGACGGGGCGAAGTCCCTCAGCTACATCGTCCACAAGGGTGACGAGAAGGACCTCCCGAGCGACCGGTCGCTGGACTTCGCCGCGCACGGCAAGGACGTCTGGCTCATCGGCGGCGACAGCGGCTACCTGCTGCCGGCCGTGGGCGCTGCCCCGGACCTGGACCTCGGCTCGTCGAAGGCCCAGTGGATCGACGCGGACACCGTGGTGTGGCAGGTGAAGGCCACGGACGCCACCAGCCAGCAGCTCGTCTACGCGCCCGAGGGAGACATCACCGTCGTGGACGGCGCCCTGTCCCACGAGGGGCACTGGCTCCGGCTGACACCGGCGCCCCTCACCGACCGGCAGAAGAGCGCGTACCCGCACCTGAAGGACTACCCGGCCTTCGCCGTCGACCCACGTGACCGCGACCGGACCCGTACCGCACTGCGCGGCCAGGTCATCGCCACCCAGCGGGCCGCGGACGGGGCCCTGCTCGCGGCGACGGGCGTACAGATCCCCGGTGCGCTGGACGACCTCTACGGCGCGGCGCGGGACGCCGACCTCGGTCCGGTGTTCCGCAAGGGCCGTCCCACCCTGTCCGTCTGGGCCCCCACCGCGCGGAACGTGTCGCTCGACCTGGACGGCAGGCGGATCCCCATGCGCCGCGACGGCGGCACGGGTGTCTGGTCGGTCACCGGATCGCCGTCCTGGAAGAACAAGCCGTACCGGTACGCCGTCACGGTGTGGGCGCCGACGGCCGGAAAGATCGTCACCAACGAGGTCACCGACCCGTACTCGGTGGCCCTGACGGCCGACTCGGCCCGCGGTCTCGTCGTCGATCTGGACGACCGTTCCCTGGCGCCCGCGGGATGGTCCACCCTGCGCAAGCCCGAAGCCGTTCCGCTGAAGGACGCGCAGATCCAGGAACTGCACGTGCGTGACCACTCCGTCGAGGACACGACTGTCCCGGCGGCCGAGCGTGGCACGTACGCGGCCTTCACCGAGAGGAACTCCGCGGGCAGCAGGCATCTGCGTGCCCTGGCCGAGGCCGGAACCTCGTACGTGCACCTGTTGCCGGTATTCGACTTCTCGACGGTGCCGGAGAAGACGGCCGACCGGCAGACGCCCGGATGCGACCTGGCCTCCCACGCGCCCGATTCCGGCCGGCAGCAGGAGTGCGTGGCGAAGACCGCCGCGAAGGACGCCTACAACTGGGGCTACGACCCCTACCACTTCACGGTCCCCGAGGGCTCGTACGCGACCGACCCCGACGGCACGCGGCGCACCGTCGAGTTCCGTCGGATGGTGCAGGCGCTGAACCGGGACGGCCTGCGGGTGGTCATGGACGTCGTCTACAACCACACGGTCGCGGGCGGCCAGGCGGACACCTCGGTCCTCGACCGGGTGGTTCCGGGCTACTACCACCGTCTCCTCGCCGACGGCGCCATCGCCACCTCGACCTGCTGCGCGAACACCGCGACCGAGCACGCGATGACGGGCAAGCTGGTCGTCGACTCGATCGTCACCTGGGCCAGGCAGTACAAGGTCGACGGCTTCCGCTTCGACCTCATGGGCCACCACCCGAAGGCCAACATCCTCGCCGTCCGCAAGGCACTCGACGCGCTGACCCTCGCCAAGGACGGCGTCGACGGCAAGAAGATCATCCTGTACGGCGAGGGCTGGAACTTCGGCGAGATCGCCGACGACGTCCGCTTCGTCCAGGCCACCCAGAAGAACATGGCCGGCACCGGCATCGCGACCTTCTCCGACCGGGCGCGCGACGCCGTGCGCGGGGGCAGTGCGTTCGAGGCCGACCCGGGCGTGCAGGGTTTCGCGAGCGGCCTCTACACCGACCCCAACTCCTCCGACGCCAACGGCACTTCGCAAGAGCAGAAGGCCCGCCTCCTGCATTACCAGGACCTGATCAAGGTCGGGTTGAGCGGCAACCTGGCGCGGTTCCGCTTCACCGACACCAGCGGCAAGGAGGTCACCGGCGCCCAGGTCGACTACAACGGCAGCCCCGCGGGTTACGCGGCCGCCCCGGGCGACGCCCTCGCCTACGCCGACGCCCACGACAACGAGACCCTGTACGACGCCCTCACCTACAAACTCCCGGCGGACACCTCCGCCACCGACCGGGGCCGGATGCAGGTCCTCGCACTGGCGACGGCAGCCCTGTCGCAGGGCCCGGCCCTGTCCCAGGCCGGCACCGATCTGCTGCGGTCGAAGTCACTGGACCGCAACTCCTTCAACAGCGGCGACTGGTACAACGCCCTCCACTGGGACTGCCGGGACGGCAACGGGTTCGGCCGGGGTCTGCCGCCGGCGGCGGACAACGAGAGCAAGTGGCCGTACGCCAAGCCGCTCCTGGCCTCGGTGCCGACCCCGGCGTGCGAGACCATCAACGGCACCTCCGCCGCCTACCGGGACCTGCTGCGGATCCGTACGACGGAGAAGGCGTTCTCCCTCGACACGGCCGCGCAGGTGCAGTCGGCGCTGGCCTTCCCCCTCTCCGGCAAGGAGGAGACACCCGGCGTGATCACCATGGAACTCGGTGACCTCATCGTGGTGTTCAACGCCACCGACGAGCGCCAGGCCCAGCGGGTGAAGGAACTGAGCGGCAGCGCCTACCGGCTGCATCCGGTTCAGGCCTCCGGTGCGGACCGGGTCGTCAAGTCGGCCTCCTACACCAGGAGCACGGGCACCTTCGAGGTTCCCGGCCGCTCCGTGGCGGTCTTCAAGCGCTGACCCGACCGTTCAGGACGTTCCCGTGCCGGGCCGCCCGGCACGGGAACGTTTTGTTTTGCCGCCCCGGCACCGCTACACGCGGCGGGACACCGATCACTTTCGGTCACATCGCCGTCTTCGCCGGTTGATGGCGTCGGTGTTTTGGTGGCAGGTGTCAGTCCTGCTCTGTCGCCGCCGACGCGGCCGCGCCCGACTGCGGGCGCCCGCTCCCTTCCGCCGGGGCCGACAACTGCCGCCAGAGGCCGACAGCCCTGAGGCAGCCGTCCTGAACTGGCCATTCACGACACCGACGACCCAGCGCCAGACAGTGAAAGCCGTTCCATGATTTTGCGAAACTTGCCGCAAAACTTTTCACACCACCTTCACCGTCTCCTAGGCTGAGGCCACACGTTCATGAAGTGAAGGGAATCAGCACCATGATGCGGATCATGCGTTCAACTTTCATAGCCCTCACGGCGGCCCTGTGCGTCCAGGCGGCCTGCACGGCGGCATCGGCGGCACCTCAGGCGGCGGACTCCCGGGAATCGGCGCAGTCGACGCAGGAGCCGGTCACGGCGCCCGACTGCGTGCACCTCACCGTGGACTGGCGATACACCTTCGCCACCAACGACTGCTCCAGTACCTACACCCTCAGAGTCGTCTACCTGGACGGCACCGACGTGCCCTGCCGGACGGCGGCTCCCGGCGCCCTGATCACCTTCCCGGGGCGCGGAACCCAGGGCAACGACGTCCTGCGCGCCGTCCTGTGCGACAGCGACGCCTGACAGCACTGCTGAAAGGCTCTGCCCCTCCGGCGCCGCCCAGCCCTAGTAGGCGGCGCACTGCCAGACATGCAGTTCGTTGCCACCCAAGTCCGGAAGCGCTGTGGTGCTCGGTTCGTCGTCTCGCGCGGCCGGCAGCCGATGCCCAGACGACTGGTCAGCTCATCTGCCGACGGGCTCGCTTCACCTCACGGTCGATGGCCCAGGCATCCGCGACCGGCCCGAGGTGGCCGAGCTTGTCGGGATTGATGACCGCGCGGATGGTCTGGATCTGCCCGTCGAGCACTTCGAGGACCATGGCATGCAGGATCTTGCCGTCCCGGTCGCGGAAGATCGCGCCGGGCTGGCCGTTGATCTCGTGCGGCTCGAACGTCACATCGATCCGGATCATCAAGGGGAAGACCGTGCCCAGCACCCGGGCCACGTTCACCATGCCCATGACGGCCTTGGCCAGCTGCGGGGCCTTGCCGCCGCCGTCCCCGACCAACTGCACGTCGGCGGCCAGCAGATTCTGCAACCCGCCCATGTCCCCGTCCTTCAGCGCGCCGAAGAACCGCGTCGCCAGCTCCTGCCGCTCCTGCCGGTCCGCCGCGAACCTCGGCCGCCCAGCCTCCATATGCCTCCGCGCCCGCACCAGCAGTTGCCGGCATGCCGCCTCCGACCGCCCCACCGCCGCGGCGACCTCGCCGAACTCGAAGGCGAACACCTCCCGCAGCACGAACACCGCCCGCTCCAGGGGGCTGAGCCGCTCCAGCAGCAACAGCGCCGCCATCGACACCGAGTCGGCCAGCTCCACCGACCGCGCCGGATCCTCATACGGATCGCTCAGCAGCGGCTCGGGAAACCACGGGCCGACGTACTCCTCTCGGCGCACCCGTGCGGAGCGCAGCACATCGATCGAGATCCGTGTCACCGTGGCCGACAGGAAGGCCTTGGTCGACGTGGGGCGGGTCGATGAGCCGTCAAAGCGCAGCCATGTCTCCTGCACCGCGTCCTCGGCCTCACCCACGCTGCCCAGAATGCGATAGGCGATCGAGAACAGCAGCGGCCGTAGCTCCTCGAACTCCTCGACCTTGGCCACGCCGGATCCCCTCCCTCGAGCCCGCCCACCGGGCTCTCCTCGTCCGCACAGCCGGCTTCTTGTGATCAGCGGGGCCACCGGCAGGCCAGAGTAGTGCCCCGGCACGGGGGCCCGGTGGCCCGCAGCCGGGCCCCGAGCCAGTTGCTGATGCCGCTCAGTGGAACTGTCCGACCTCGTACGTGCCGGCCGGCTGCCGGGTGATGATGTTCAGCCGGTTCACCGAGTTCATGAAGGAGGTCAGGAGCACCAGGGCGGTGAGCTGCTCCTCGTCGTAGTGCTTGGCGGCGTTCGCCCACACCTCGTCGCTGACCCCACTGGCCGCGTCCGCGACCCGGGTCCCCTGCTCCGCCAGCTCCAGCGCGGCACGCTCGGCGTCGGTGAAGACCGTGGCCTCCCGCCACGCCGCGACCAGGTTCAGCCGCACAGAGGTCTCGCCGGCGGCGGCGGCCTCCTTGGTGTGCATGTCGAGGCAGGCGGCACAGCCGTTGATCTGGCTCACGCGCAGCGCCACCAGTTCCTGCGTCGCGGCCGGCAGGGGCAGGTCCTTGAGCGCCCTGCCCGCCGACATGAAGTACTTGAGGGCCTTGCCGGCGGTCGGGCTGGCGAAGTAGTTCAGTCGCGCGTCCATGGTGTGGCTCCTCCGTGGTCGTCAGTGGCTACACCCCCGAGACGAGATGACCCGGCCCCCTGTGACACGCACGAATGTGACCTGCGTCTCCCCCCCTGGCGCGAGCATCAGCCGCCAACAGGTGCTGCGGGTGAAGAGACCCAACCAGCAGGTCTCTTCACCCGACTTCAGCCCCAGACCCGACGCGAAGGGGCGGTTCACCGCCGAGCTGTATTTGGCGGTTGAGCAGGGCCAAAGCCCATGTCAATCGCCGTGACGGCCGGGCAGCACGGCGGCTGGCAGCAATTCGAGTGCCGTCTCAACGGCCCTCAGACGACGTCGAATTCGTTGCCCTCGGGGTCCTGCATGGCGGCGGCGTAGAGTCCCATGCCCGGCTCATCCTTGATCCGCAGCACGGTGGCACCTGCTTTGACCAGCCGTTCCACCGTGGCATTGACCCGCTGTACGCGGACGTCCAGTGGGACGTCACGGCCCCCACCGACCTTCAGGTCGAAGTGCCACCGGTTCTTGGCGACCTTCGGCTCCGGAACCTGCTGGAACCACACCCTCGGTCCACGTCCCGCGGGATCGATGACCGACTCCGGAATGTCCCCGGCACCGGCCGGCAACTCTGCCTCGGGCACCCCCGCCGCCGCCCAGTAGGCACGCCACGTGGCGTGCCCGCCCGGCGGAGGCTCAGGCACATAGCCCAGGGCCTCGGCCCAGAAGGTCACCATTCTCTGCGGATCGGAGCAGTCGATCGTCAGCTGCACTGTCATCTCCATCCTCGGAGCATCCCAGGCGGGTCTGACAGCCGATCCACCCTCGCGGCACGCCCTGATTCGACCTGCTGCACAACACCCTCGGGGGCGGGCGACGCAAACCACCTCAGGAACCCGAGCGATCAACGTCCTACGAGCACCGCACGGCTCATGACCCTGCTGCGTTGCCTGGCCACGGCGAACAGGAAGGGAGCCATGAACAGGCAGGCGGCGAAACCTCCGACGCGGATCGCGAGCGTAGTGGTGGAGGTATCGACGTTGGACGTGGCGACCGAGATCACGGCGCACAGGACATTGCCGGCGAGGACACCTCTGATGGGCCGGCTGGCGGTGGCCCGCAGTTCCTGGGCGCTGGCCCCGGGATCGGAACTCGGGTTCTTGCGGTACGCGTCCACGAGGATGAGGATCGCCGTGAGCCACGAGAATATGTTGGACCACACCTCCCCGCTGAGGGCATAGGGCAGAAAGATCGCCGCCAGGCAGGCGACCATGCACACGAGATTGACCTGTCGTACCCGGACGACGTCCTCTCTCCGCACGACGTAGAGGAGATCGAGGTTCGCTCTGGCCAATCGACCGTACGGCGCGTCGCTGTCGTCGTCCGAGAAGACCACGGCGTACTGGCTGGGCGCCTCCCGGATGTCGCTGTGGGGCCAGTGGTGGCGGTTCGAGTTGCCTGCCAGCGTGTGCGGAACCTCGCTCCTCATGTGAACGTCCGCGAGTTCGAGGCCGTCGAGCCTGGGAAGTTCCAAGCGGTTCTTGATCTGGCTGGGGAGGACCATCTCCAGGTTCACCACCACGCCGCACAACCCGAAACGCCTGACCTTGTACGGTCCCTCATAGTCGTACTGCAGCTTCTGCGACGTGCCGGAGTTCGCGTCGAGGACGGCGACGAGAGGCAGGTACGTCGTCACCGACTGAATGCGGCGGTGCTGAGGCCCGTCCGACTGGTCCGCGGCCGTCTGAAGGAGCTGACCTACCGTTTCGTGCTCCCGGTTCTGGAGTGCCGACACAAGCGACCGGGATATCTCCCCCCTGCGCGCCGGGGCCATGGTTTCGCTCCGTGGTTCCTCACCAGCCGCCTCAGTGAGCCAGGAAGACACCGCACTGGCCATGTACATCTGGGTTTCGACGACTTTCAGTGCGTGAACGGCCCAGCCGTTCGCGTCCGTCACCTCCAGTCCGTCCAACGTGTCGCCGGACTCCACCGGGAAGAGGTCCACGGGTTGGTGCGTCGCGGTGCCTGCCGCCTGGGTGTAAAGGGACGTCTTGATGCAATGCCGTACGGTGCCGGCCTCGCGGAATTCCACCTTGTGGGCGCGACTCATGACACCGCTCGGGAAGTGGGCGACCGCCTCGGCCAGGGCGAGGGCCGTGGAGACCTCCGGCAGACCGCCCTGTGCCGCGCCGGCGAGCACGGCCGGGGCAACGGCCGCGCTCATGCGTGGCATCGGCGCGAGACGCACGCTGTAGTAGGTGACCAGATCGCGGGCGAGCTGGGAAATACGCAGAGCGGCCAGGTCGTTGCTCGGTCGCGACGTCGTCAGAACTCCGTCCAGGTGAATGAGAGCCTGCTCGTCGACCTCGGCGGGCGAGGCCAAGATCGCCGACACCGAGAGGACGACTTCCGCCAGCGACTTCAAGTCGTCGCTCACACCGTCCGCTCGCGCTGTCTCCGCCGCGCCCCGGCTGGCCGCCTCCGGGTGCCCGGCCATCAGAGCGGCGTGGGAGAAGTCGGCCAGTCGGGAGAACGCGCGCCCCGGATGCGACATGGTCAGATGGTGGATCTCCTCGACGTACCAGCCCAGTGTGCCGAGTCTCAACGGATCGAGGGGCTGGTTGAAGTACCCCGCGGCCAGCCGGTGTGCCCGGTGGTAGTTGACCGGGTCCTCGTCGTGGAGTCGGGTGAGCAGGAGCTGACGAATCATGGGACGCAGGCGGAAGGCGCGGTCACCGAGCCCGCTTCGCGCTTCGACCATGGGAAGTCGCAGGATGTGTGAGCTGTCCTGGTCGATCCCCAGCGCTCGGCCGGTGTAGTCGACGATGCCGGGGTCCAGCATGCGGTACACGCTGAGCAGTTCGATCACCGATCGTTCGCCGCTCGGCAGACGGTGAAACGCAGCGAGGATCCGTTGTTCGACGATGTCGGAGTTCATTCGGTCACCCATTGCCAGCGCTGAAGTTCGACAGGAATTCGCTGATTCTGGCCGGGAGCCCGGCCGTTCCGCGCCAGATGACAGACCCGAGGCCCTTGAGGTCCTCAATGCCCGTCAGTTCGATCCATTCCTCGACGATGGCCGTGTCGAACGGATTGAGAACCAAGGTGCGGGTCCGCCTGGCAGCATCCGGGTGAGTCAGTGTCGGCACACTTCGGCCGGCCAGGAAGACGGTCACCTCGGGTGCCGCCAACAGCCCGTTCAGGAAGCCGCACAGCCAGTCACGCATGGGTTTCTGGCACTTCTCGAAACTGTCCAGGAGGAGGACCGGTGCCTGTTCCGCCCGTGCCGCAGCGAGTGTCGCGACCAGTTCGTCGGTCAGGACGGAGTTCTGCAACTTACGGTCGCCATTGACGTTGAACGCCATCTCGACGTTGGACTTCTTGATCTCCGAGTCTCTGATCACGACGGAGGGAAGTTCCGCGTACCGTTGCTGAAGGGTACGGAACGAGTCCGTACGCAGCCCCTTAACGGATGCCTCCCGCGCGATCGTGGCAAGCACATCGGTTTGGTCGTAGGCGACTGCGAGGTCCACGTAGAGGGTGATCCGGTCGGAGTGCCTGCGGTGCACCTCGGTCAATAAGGATGTCTTTCCCACGCCTTCCGCGCCCTCGAAGAAGACTGCCCGGTGAGGACCGTTCCCCCCGATGGCGCGAGCGGCATCATTCAGTTGTTCACTGCGGTCAATGTGCACGCCGGATCTCCGACCAGCCGTCTGCCGTTCTGTTCAGGCCCTTGTCACTGGGTGGGCTGGGCGGGCGGCGGATCCTCTGTTTCGCGTACCTTGATCGTGCTCTTGGTGACCTTTGAGTCGACGACCGAGGTACGGCTCCTTCTGACGACGTCGATGAGCGACCGCTTCACCTTTGAGCGCCTGAGATGGACTTCGTGGGCTTTGAGTTCCGGATCGGCATGACTCTCCACCTGGACGCTTCCCGGTCCCACCTTCAGGTTCTTGAACCGTTTCCGAACGGCTATCACGATGACTACGAGTGCCACTACTCCGCAGACAATGAGCACTACCTGCCAGGTTTCGATGGCCATACCCGCCCCCCGAGTGTTGTACGGCGAAGCTCAGGATGGCACAAAGGCCGCTTTCGTGAGGAGAGTTGCGACAACACAGAGATTCATCGAAAGGTCAGCGTTCCTTGGGAGCCGGAGATGCTCGCCATGACAGGGGTGTTACCGACGATGGAGGTATGGAGGGCCGCTTTGATACCTGTGCTGTCATCATCACTGCCGCGAGCCGCCCATGCACGACCGCCGGGTGATGGACACAGCTCGCCCGGACGTCCGTCGACTGCCCCATCGCCCAGGTGGCGAAGGCAGGCCGTCGCGAACGGAGGCGAGCAGACGCCAGACCTGTGTGTGGCCGAGCGAGGGGAACCGGGACCAGGCCGTCACCGTGTGTGTGGGGACCTCGTTGGTGCCACTTCTCCGATCCACTACGGGTCCGTCTCCGGGGTGATCATGCGCCGGCCCAGCGTCGTGGAGCACGGCTCAGCCCGGGCGACGAGGAAGGGTCAGTCATGCTCGGACAGCGCACAGGGGCGCAGGTCATCGATTCCGCTCCGCCCCTCCATGGCGATGGAGGCATCGCCCGAAGCGAGAGGCGAGGGCCCCCTGGATGTAGCCCGCGGACCGGCCGCCTCCCCCCGCCCACACACTCACCGCCGCCCGTCGACGAGCTGATGCCGTAGAAAGGCTGCGTCGCAGGTCTCGGCCAGGTGGTCGACTCCCATGACCCCGTCGGGACGGCCGCCCACGACGTGGCCGATCTTCGCTGCCCTCGGCCCCACCATGGACATCGGCGTCCGGCTGCCCGCCAGGTCGTCACCCACAAGGAACCGAGGCTCCAGCGGCCCTTCCTCGGCGCGACGACGAGCGGGCACCCTGCGGTACGCCTGGGTGCTCGCTTGTTGCGCTGTGAGTGCCGGAGCACACTGAGCACATGGAGCCCGCGCGTGAGGACCATGACCGTGCGCTGGTGGAGCAGGCCTTTCGCCAGGCGACCTTCTCGATGTCGATCTTCGGTACGGACCAGCGCTACCTCAGGCTCAACGACGAGTCCTGCCTGGTCATGGGGGTCGAGGAAGACGCGCTGCGCGACCAGATCTACCCCTACGGCGTTCCAGCGGACGTGGATCAGCAGGGCATGCTTCAGGCACTGCGGGACGTGGCCGCGACCGGCAAGCCTGCCTACTACGAGAGCTTCACCAGGGCCCCGTCCGGCATCCGGGAGCACGCCTGGAACGTGAAACTCTGGCCCATCCGTGGCGCCGCGGGTGACGTGTGCGCGGTGGGCATGGCCGCCTTCGACAGCAGCGAGCAGCACTGGGCGCGACAGCGCCTCGCGGTGCTCGACGAGGCGGCGGTCGGCATCGGCAGGAACCTCGACCTCACCCGTACCGCGCAGGAACTCGTCGACCTCGTGGTACCACGGTTCGCCGACTTCGCCAGCGTGGACCTGTTCCAGCCGGTGATGGAGGGCGACGAGCCCACGTCGGTCGACGGCTGGGCCGACCTCGTCACACTGCGCCGCGTCGCCCACCTGTCGCTCGAATCCGGCACGCCGGAAGCCGTGATCGAACTGGGTGGAACGGACCGCTACCCGCCGCACTCACCGCTCGTGCGGGCGCTACGCACCGGGCAGGCGGTACTCAGCGCCGGCAGCGACCCGGACCTCGAACACTGGTTGCAGGCCGTGCCCGCACGGGCCGCGAAGCTGCGCGAAGGCAGGGCACGGGGCGTGACCGTCACATCGCTTCTCGCGGTCCCGCTCATCGCGCGCGGCACGACCCTGGGCGTCGCGACCCTTCTGCGCACCAGGCCGGACCCGTTCAACCAGGACGACGCCACACTGGCCAAGGAACTCACCGGGCGGGCGGCCCTGTGCGTGGACAACGCCCGCCGTTACACCCGTGAGCGCACCACCGCGCTGACTCTCCAGCGCAGTCTGCTGCCGCGCGGCTCGGTCCGGCAGTCCGCCGTGGACGTCGCCTGCCGGTATCTGCCCGCCGACGCACGTGCCGGCGTCGGCGGTGACTGGTTCGACATCATTCCCCTCTCCGGCGCGCGCGTCGGTCTCGTGGTCGGTGACGTGGTCGGCCACGGCATCCAGGCGTCGGCGACCATGGGCCGACTGCGTACGGCCGTCCAGACCCTGGCCGACGTCGACCTTCCGCCCGACGAACTCCTCGCGCACCTGGACGACCTGGTACTTCGGGTGACCGCCGACGACGACATCGGCGATCGCACCGGGGCCGACGGGTCCGGCGCGATCGGCGCGACCTGCCTGTATGCCGTCTACGACCCGGTGTCGCGCACGCTCACCACCGCCAGCGCCGGGCACCCGCCGCCCGTGGTCCTGGAGCCCGGAGGCACCGCCCGCGTCCTCGACGTCAACGCCGGCCCCGTCCTCGGTGTGGGGGGTCTGCCCTTCGAGGCCACCGAGGCCGAACTGCCGGCGGGCACGCTCGTCGCGCTGTACACGGACGGTCTGGTGGAGGCCGCCGACCACGACCCGGACACCGGGATCGCTCAGCTGCGTGAGGTGCTCGCGTCCTCCGCCACCGCGCTGGAGAGCGGCTGCGACGCGGTCCTCGGCGCGTTGCTGCCGGAGCACCCCCGCGACGACGTGGCCCTCGTCCTCGCGCGCACGAGAGCGCTGGACGCCGGTCAGGTCCAGGTGTGGGACCTGACCGCCGACGTGGAGCGGGTGGCCGAGGCTCGTCGGCTCGCCTTGACCCAACTGGAGGCGTGGGGCCTCGAAGAGACCGCGTTCGTCACCGAACTCGTGGTGAGCGAGCTCGTCACCAACGCCATCCGCTACGGCGCCGAGCCGATCCAGCTACGTCTCATCCACGACCGGACCCTCATCTGTGAGGTCTCCGACAGCAACTCCACATCACCTCACCTGCGCCGGGCCCGCACGTTCGACGAGGGCGGCCGTGGGCTGCTGCTGGTCGCCCAGCTCACCACCAGCTGGGGCACGCGGCACACAGCGACCGGCAAGACGATCTGGGCGGAGCAGGCACTGCCTTGACTGCCCGCTCCGCTCCCGCTCACCCCCTGGCTCGTGGTCGACCTCCGCCGTGGTGTTGGGGGGCACCTCGATGCGCAGCTCGAAGTTGTAGAAGGCGTCGTTGGTCGAAGACCCCAGACGCCGGGTTGCGGCTGCTTCAAGCTGACGGGCCGCAGCGCATCGACGATCTTGAGCGGCTCCGCGGTTCGCCAGGCCAGTTGGGTAACGTTTTCCACGATGTGCGCCAGACCCTGGAGTCGCGGTCGTGTGACGTCAAGGACCCGTGCGCCCACGATGACCGCAGAGCATGAGCAGAGCCGGGAGGACCGCTGAACAAGGTCACGATTCGGGACGTCGCCGAGGCCGCACGGGTGTCCCAGTCCACGGTGTCCAACTACTTCCACAAGCCTCGCAAGCTTTCGGACGCCACCAGGGAGCGGATTCGCCAAGCGGTGGAGACGCTCGGGTTCGTGCCCAACGACGCCGCGCGCATGCTGCGCACCGGGGCGAGTCCGGTCATCGGCTACGTGGCGTTCGAACTCGCCAGCGCCACCACGCCGGAGATCGCCACCGCCATCGAGCAACGCGTGTCCGCCGAGGGCATGTATCTGCTGATGGCCAATGACGCCGGTTCGCGACAGCGTGAGCGTGAGTACCTCCAGCTGTTCGAGCAGCAGCGGGTGGCGGGGATCATCATCGCGCCGGTCGGCGAGGTGGAGGACGAACTGGCACGCCTGCGCCGACGCGGAGTCGCCAGCGTTCTGAGTGCCCGGCGGGCGGTCTCCCCCTCCCAGGCGTCCGTGTCCATCGATCATGTCGCCGGTGCCCGGCTCGCGGTCCGCCACCTCGTCGGACTCGGCCGCCGCAGGATCGGGTTCGTCACCTCCTCCCTGGATCTCCAGCAGATCGCCGACCGTCAGCGCGGGGCGCTGTCCGTGATCGAGGAGGTGCCTGACGCCACCCTGGAGCTCATCTCCGTCCCCGAACGAACCGTGGAAGCCGGCATCGCCTGCGCCAACCGCCTGGCCGACCGCGCTGCCGCCGACCGGCCCGATGCGCTCTTCTGTGTCAACGACCTGCTGGCCATCGGCATCATCCAGTCCTTCGTGGCGGGCCGGAAGATCCGCGTCCCCGAGGACATCGCGGTGGTGGGCTATGACGACATCGAGTTCGCCCAGTCGACGATCGTTCCCCTGAGCACGGTGCGAACGCCGCACGCACAACTGGGAGCAGCCGCGGCGCAGCTGCTGTTCGACGAGATCGCCGCCCTGCGTGTCCCCGCCGGCGAAGGGGGCGGGCGGGTGACGCCTCAGGTCGAGTTCGCCCCCGAACTGGTGGTGCGCGACTCGTCCGCCGGAGCCTGAGCGCCGGAGCCCGTGCCGAGTCCCGCGCCACGTTCAAGACCTACTCGGAGGGTCGGCCGAGCTCTGGAGGTCGGTCCTGGCCCCGCCCACCGGAACCGGGCGGGGCCAGGCAGAGGTGTCAACGCACGGTACTCGTCAGGGAATAGTGGCCTGACGGCAGCTGGAACGAGGCCGTGCTGTCCGCGTGCCCGAGCAGCCGCACGCCGTCCACCCGAGCCAGCGGGGTTCGCCCTTCTCGGACGGAATCCGCGGAGAGAGCCGGGACACGCAGGGTGGCCCGGCTGTTCGCGGGAACGGTCACCTCGTAGGCGAGGGTCTTGCCGCCGTCCTCAAGCCTCCACTCACTGCGGATCTCGCCGTACGGCGACTCGTGCGAGCCCCTGACGTGCGTGATCCTCCCGGTCGGATCCAGGTGCGGTTGCAGGACGAAGTCCTTGAAGCCGGGGCCGGCCGGATCGGGCGCGATGCCGGCCATGTAGGCGTACATCCACTCCATGATCGCGCCGTAGGCGTAGTGGTTGAAGGAGTTCATGCTGACCGGGCCGAAGCCGTCCGTCTCGGAGTAGGAGTTCCAGCGCTCCCAGACCGTGGTGGCACCGTTCTTCACCGAGAACAGCCAGGACGGCATGGCGTCCTGGTGGAGCAGTTCGTACGCCAGGTCGGCGCGGCCCTCGTCGGTGAGGACGGG
Organism: Streptomyces sp. NPDC057623; assembly: GCF_042800355.1. Taxonomy (NCBI): domain Bacteria; kingdom Bacillati; phylum Actinomycetota; class Actinomycetes; order Kitasatosporales; family Streptomycetaceae; genus Streptomyces; species Streptomyces sp. NPDC057623. The sequence goes on along the minus strand of NZ_JBHVGZ010000049.1, from coordinate 13,973 downwards.
GGCGAGGACGTTCACGCCGAGGAAGCCGACGGACAGCGTGTTCTCGGCGTATCTGACGCGGCTGCTCTTCGGGTGGGCCGCCTTGTAGGCCGCGTCGTTGCCGATGTTGTCCGCCAACAGGCCGACCAGAGTGCCGCGTTGGGCCTCGGTGTCGTAGAAGCCGAGTTTCAGCACCCACAGCAGGGCTGACTGCGTGTTGTCCTCGGTCTTCTCGTCGGGATCCGCGCCCGGTTCGATCGGTGACGCCTCGCCGAGGCTGGACTTCACGGTGACCGTTCCGCCCTCGGTGCTGAGGTACTTCTTGACGAACGCCTTCTTGATGTCGGCGAAGAGCTGTCCATAGGTCACCGCCTCGGTCGGGCGGCCGATGGCTCGGGCCATCTTCGCCATGAGGTGGGCGACATAGCCGTAGCAGACGTCGCTCATCAGCTGGGCGCTGGTCTTCTGCGGGGCGAGCCAGTCGCCGGTGAGGGAGCCCTGGCCGGCGTAGGTGTCGCCGGTCTGCTGCCGGATCCAGTCGAGGTAGCGGGTCATGGCCGGCCAGCTGTGCTCGACGAAGGCCGGGTCGCCGGTCATCTGCCACAGGGTCCAGGGCAGGATGACGCCGGAGTCCGCCCAACCGCTTCCACCCCCCGGGAAGTTGTAGCGACCGCCCGGTGCGACCCCGGTGAACTGGGCCTTGTCCATGCCGTAGATGGTCTGGGAGTCGACGGTCGTGTCCTGGAAGTGGCTGAGGAAGGGGCCGGCGGAGGCGTTGTACAGGCCGGTGGCGGCGAAGATCTGTGTGTCGCCGGTCCAGCCCAGGCGTTCGTCGCGCTGTGGGCAGTCGGTGGGCACCCAGAGGTAGTTTCCGCGCTGGCCCCAACGGATGTTGCTGATCAGCTGGTTGGTGTCGGGGTCGTTCGTGGTGACGGTCCCGATCTCCTCGGTCGCGGAGGTGGCGACCTTGCCGGTCAGGCCGGTGACCGTCACTGTTTCGTCCGCGGTGACGGACACGTAGCGAAAGCCGTAGAAGGTGAGGGAGTCCTGGTGGGTCTCCCCGCGCCGGTCGCCCTTGAGGATGTACGTGCTGGTCGCCTTGGCGCTGCGAAGGTTGGCCCGGTAGAGGGAGCCTTCGGGACCGTCCGCGCCGGCGCTGCTGTCGTTGAGCATCTCCCCGAACCGGAAAACGACTTGGGCGCCCGCCGGGCCGCGCAGACTGTAGCGGGGGATGCCGACCATGTTCTGGCCCAGGTCGAAGAGGGCGGTGTCCCCGGCGCCGATGGTGACCGGCGTGGAGGGCGCCTTGTGCGGGTCGGTCACCGTCCGGTCGGGGTCGACGACGATCCGGCCCTTGCCTTCCCCGGTGGCTCCCGTGAACACGGTGATCGACTGCGGTCGGCGGTCCCAGCGGCTCATCAGGCGGGCGGTCTCGGCCGGGTAGGCGAGGAGCTGTGCATCCGGGTACTTGGTCTCGAAGGGGACGCGTGTGGTGTCCGACCAGCCGGTGTCGTCGAAGCCGACCGACGTCCAGCCCGGCAGTTCCCTGCGCGCGTCGTAGGTCTGGCCGTCGTAGATGTCGTCGGCCCGGTAGGGACCGGTGTCGGTGGCCTTCCACGAGCCGTCCGGCCGGGTGACGACGGACTGGGTCGTCCCGTCGGTGTAGCGGATCAGCAGCTTGGCCTTGAGGGCCAGGGCGTTGCCGTTCTCGGAGTAGTAGGTGCTGCCGTCGGAGACACGGCCGTTGTACCAGCCGTTGCCGAGCACGGCAGCAAGAGTGACGGCCGGCTCCCGGGCGACGAGGTGCGTGACGTCGTAGGTGAGGTAGTTGACACGCGCGTCGTAGTTGGTCCAGCCCGGGGGCAGCAGTTCGAGGGTGGTCTCGCCGTCCTGCGGGACGGTCACACGGTGGCCGCTGACGAAGGCGTCGTACACTCCGAGCGCGGAGATGTACAGCCGTGCTTCGCGAACCCGGCCCTTCAGTGGTACCTGCGTGCGCAGCATCGGCGCGCCGGGCGAGTTGGGTCCCTTCCCCCGCATCCCGATCCACTGCGCGTCGTCCCAGCCGGTGACGCCGTCGGTGCTCATCAGGCCCGTCTCGAACCAGGCCACGGGGCCGCTGCCGATCCAGCGGCCCGCGGTGTCCCAGACGGTGACGGTCCAGTAGTAGCGGGTCGATGCCTTGAGAGGCTTGCCGCCGTAGCGGACGGCCACGGACTCGGAGGAGCGGACCCGGCCGCTGCTCCAGACGTTCGCGCGGTCACCGGTCAGCTTGCCGGGCGAGCCGGCCACGTGGATCTCGTAGGCGCCCTGGGCTCGCCCGCGTCCGGCGGACCGCATGCGCCAGCCGAAGCGGGGCTGCGCGGCGTCCACGCCCAGCGGATCGGTGCGGTGTTCCACGGTCAGTCCGTACACCGCGCCGTCCTCTCCAGGGTGCTTCGGCCCGGCCTGCGTGGTCGGGACGGCCTGCGTGGTCGCGACGGCCGTCGCCGCGAGCACGGTCCGGCGGCGGGGGCCCGTCCATTGTCTGCCGGCATCGTCACTCTCCTGGTTCTCGGGCCCGTGGTCCTGTGCGTCACGTACCGCATCACTCACACCGTCCTCCCTTCGGTTGCGACGCCACACTCACGAGCCGGTCCTGTACTCGGTGTCCATCTCCTTCAGGACGGTCCGCGGTGTCGACTGCCCGCTGAAGATCTCCTGAAGGCCGCTGAGCATGGTCTGCTGCACCTTGGCGTTGGGCCAGAGCTGGTCCATGAACGGCACGGTGCGGTTCGCCTGGATGAACTTCGACAGCTCCGTGAGCGACGGGGCCGCCGCGAAGCCCGTGTCCGGGAGGGAGGGCAGTCCGCCCTGCTTCTCGGCGAAGAGGTTCATGCCCTCGGGCGACATCACGAAGTCCACGAACCTCAGGGCCAGTTCCGGGTTCTTCGCCTTGGCGTTGACGCCGTAGCCGGCGCCCGCCGCGGCCGGGATGATGGTCCGGGACGGATCATCGGTCGCCGGAAGCGCCCTGAGTGTGAAGGTGCCCTGCGGGTTCTTTCCCTTGAGGAGGGCGATCACCCAGTTTCCCTGGATGATGCCCAGGGTTTTCCCGGTGGCGGCGAGTTGCTGGCTGGACTCGTAGTTGGTGCCCAGCGGGTTCTTCTGGAAGCAGCCGCTCTTCTCCATTGTCAGGTACTTGCCCAGGGCGGTCGTCCAGGGTGACTTCGCGAACGTGGCCTGTCCGGCCTGCATCTTCTGGACGAATTCGCGGTCCTGGCTGTAGACGGTCGTGGCGACCAGGGCGTATTGCACCAGCTGGGTCACCCAGTTGTCCTGGATGCCCAGCGCGAAGGCGGGCGTTCCCTTGGCCTTGGCCGCCCGGCAGAAGTCCAGAAGCTTCGTCCAGGTGTCCGGCGGGGTGAGACCGGCCTTGGCCATGGCCTGCTCGTTGTAGACGGCGCCGATGCCGTTCTGCCCGAAGATCGCGTTGTACGTCTTCCCCTCGTACTGGGCGACGCTCTTGATCGCGTCGGGCATCTTCGCCGCCCATGCCTGGTCGGAGAGGTCACGCAGGTAGCCCGGCTTGGCGAGGACCTGGTTGGCGGCGGGGTTGCCGTTGCCCGGCCACACCGACATCACATCGGGTGCGGTGCCTGAGGAGAGTTGGGTGCGGATCTGCTGCTGGTACTGGTCGGCGCCGCTGGTGGTGTAGCGGACCTTGACGCCCGGGTTCGCCTTCTCGAAGGCCTTGACGACGTCCTCGACCGAGCCCTGGTCGATCGAGGCCAGCGTCAGGGTCTGGGAGCCACCCCCGGAGTCGTTCGCCTTCGTGCCGCCGCTACAGGCGGCCAGGAGAGCGGCGGCTGTGACGGCCGCGACCAGAGTCATGGGAGTACGTGTCTTCATCTTGTCCCCCTCGGGGAAGTGGCAGTGGGCGTGGGGTGAAGGACGGGAGCCGGGGTCATCCCCGCAGCCCTCCCGTGAAGCCGTTGATGATGCTGCGCTGCAGCAGGAAGTAGACGATCAGGACGGGCAGGACGCTGATCACCAGGGCGGCGAAGATGAGGTTCCAGTCGGTGACGTACTGCCCTACGAACCCGGCGATCGCGACCGGCATGGTCTGCTGGGCGCTGCCGCTCAGATACAGCAGCGGGGTGAAGAAGTCGTTCCACACGGCCACCGTGTTGAGCACCAGCGCCGTCACCGTGACGGGCTTCAGCATGGGCAGCACCACGCGCCGGAAGGCCTGCAGCGGTGTGCAGCCGTCGATCAGGGCCGCATCCTCGAAGTCACGGGGCAGCGCGCGCAGGAAGCCGACGTACAGGAAGACCGTGAACGGCACTTGCAGCCCGGAGTGGAAGAGAACCAGCGCCCAGGGGGTGCCGAGCAGACCCAGGTCGCGCATCGTCTGGTAGAGCGGCAGTGAGGCGAGCTGGAAGGGCAGCACCAGCCCCAGCAGGACGAGCAGATACGTGCCCCGCGACCAACGGGCCGTGATCCGGGCCAGCGGATACGCCGCCAGGGAGGACACGGCGAGTACGACGGCGACACTGAACACCGTCACCAGCAGGCTGTTGGCCAACGCGCCGCCCAGCGAGCCCTGTTGCCAGGCCTGGGTGAAGTTGTCCAGGGTCGGCGAGCTGGTCGGCCGGATCGGTGAGGAGGTGTCGGATGACGGACGTACGGCCAGGTTGACCAGGACGTACAGCGGGAAGGCCACGAACAGTGCGGCGGCGATCATCGCCAGTTCCAGGGCGAGCGTGCGGGGGCGGTAGCGGTTCATGACGCGGCCTTCTCGTTGCGGGAGAGCAGCAGGTACTGGCCCGTGGAGGCGACCGCCACGATGATGGTCAGGACCACCGCGAGGGCGATGCTGTAGCCGAACTCGCCGAGGGTGAAGGCGTCCTTGTAGATGAGGGTCGACAGGGTGTCGGTCGCGTGGCCGGGCCCCCCGCCGGTCAGGGCGTACACCTGGTCGAAGAGTTTGATACCGCCGATGATCGACAGCATCAGATTGATGGTGAGGGCGGGGGCCATCAGCGGCCTGGTCACCGACCAGAACCGCCGGACCGGGCCGGCGCCGTCCATCGCAGCGGCCTCGTGTACCTCCTTGGGCACCGACTGGAGCCCGGCCACGAAGATCACCATGGAGTATCCGGCGTACTGCCACACGACGACTCCGACGACGGCCCAGAGGGCGAGGTCGGGATCTCCCAGCCAGTCCTGCTGCCAGCCGCCGAGCCCGACCACGCCCAGAAGACTGTTCACGGCGCCGTCCGGGCCGAGCAGGTTGCGCCACAGGTAGGCGGTCACGATCTGGGCGACCACCGCCGGGGCGAACAGGAACACCCTGAGCAGGTTCCGGGACTTGATGGCCGAGTTGACGCCGAGGGCCAGCGCCAGTCCCACCGCGTTCTGTGCGACCGTGATCGCCACGGCGATCAGCAGGGTGTGCCAGACGGCCTGCCGTGCGTCGGCATCGGCGAGCATGTCGGAGAAGTTGCCGAGACCGACGAAGGAGAAGTCGCGGCTCAGGCCGTCCCAGTCGGTGAACGCGTAGTACACGCCGCGGACACTCGGCACCAGGACGACGAAGGCGAACAGCAGCAGCGCCGGCAGCATGAACCACCAGGGCGGCGCGTTGCGGGACCGGCGGACACGTGCCGCCGGGGCCGGACCCGGGAGTGGGCCGCGGTCCGGAAGCCGGTCGTGCGGAGCGAGGATCACGGGTGGACCTACTTCCTTGAAACGTTTCACACAGTCGCCGGGGCAGGCTCGGTCAGCTCGACGCAGAAGCGGGAGCGGTATCGGCTGCCGGCACGCGGTGAGGTGAAGTCCGGCGTCGGCGACCCGCCACCGGAGGCCAATTTGGGTAACGTTTCCCACGGGGTGTTGCCAGACCCTAAAGAGCCTCCACCGTGACGTCAAGATGCCGCACAAGCTGGACCCGTGTTACGCGACCTGGGCTGTGAGGAGCCTCGCGAGCAGACGCGGACAGAAGTCGTGGCTACCCTCGCCGGGGCGTCCACTCGTACACTCCCTCGACAACGTTCCCCATCATCGGAAAGGGCGCCGGATGGAGCCGCCAGCACCGCAGCGCCGTGTCACCATCGTCGATGTCGCACGGCACGCCCAGGTGTCCACCACCGCCGTCTCGAAGGTGCTGCGCAACGCCTACGGAGCCAGCCCCGAGATGCGCGCGAAGGTACGTCGGGCCATCGACGACCTGGGATACCGGCCCCTCGCGGCCGCCCGGGGCCTGCGCGGCCAGACGTACACCATCGGCGTGATGCTGCCCGACATCCGCAACCCCTTCTTCCCCGAGATCCTCGACGGGATCACCGACCACCTGGCGGACACCGACTACCAGGTCTTCCTGGGGCCCGGCGGCTGCAACAACGAGAAGGCGGAAGCACGCGTCACCGACGCCATGATCGACCGCGGGATGGACGGCATCGTCCTGATCGCACCCGTGTCATCGCGCTCCCGTATCGAACGCATCGCCTCCGCCGTACCGACCGTGGTCGTCGGCCGCCATGGGCATTCCGCGGTGTACGACACCGTGACGGACGACGACGTCGCGGGGGCGTCCCTGGTCGTCGGCCATCTCGCCGCACTGGGACACCGGCGGATCGCCCACATCGAGCATCGCGAGACCGACGCGGCGCGCATCGCGGAGATGCCCAACGCCCAGCGCGCGGACGGCTATCGGCGCGCCATGCAGGCCCTCGGCCTCGCGGAGGAGATCGATGTCGTCTCCACCAGCTACACCCAGCAGGGCGGCTACGAGGGGGCCAGGCAGCTGCTGGCTCGTCCTCGACGGCCCACGGCCGTCTTCGCCGGCGCGGACATCGTCGCCATGGGGGTGCTGGAGGCCGTCACCGAGGCCGGGCTGTCCGTTCCCGGTGACATCTCGTTGGCCGGTTACGACAACACGGCCTTCGCGGCCTTCGGTCCCATCTCGCTGACGAGCGTCGACCAGGCGGGGCACGATATCGGCTCGAACGCGGCGCGCCTCCTGCTCGAACGGATCGCCGATCGTCAGAAGACACCGGTACAGGTCAAACTCTCGCCCACGCTGGTACCGCGCCGCACCACGGCCGCTCCCCGGGCATAGACCGGCAACACCTGGACGAGAAGGCCGCGTTCAACCATTCAGTTGAACGCGGCTCACTCGGGCTCCCATGGCCGGGGACGAGGGGCTTGGCGTAATCGGGAGGCAGCACGGGCCCGGGATGCGGAACACTTCGCCGGGTGATCGTGATGCATCCCGTCCTGGAGATATACGCACCTGACGGCTTCGACCTCTGGCCTGTCGCCGAGATCAAGTCGTTCGGCCGGCTGCCCCTCAGCGGTGAGCTCTCGCCCGCCGAGGTCGGGACGGCCATGATGCGCATCGCCGGCTGCAATGACATCGACCCCGACGGCGATCGGCCACCGCGGCCTGCCGCCGCACTTGACTCGTTCCTTCACGGACTGCTGACATTCGACAACCTCTTCGCGGCCGGCGGCCTGCGGGTCACCGACCACTCCACAGGCGTCACCTTCCTGCCCGGTTGCTGTGATGGGCTGGAGGACTGGCGCGACTGGTACCAGTTCGTCGACGGCGGCAGCCTGCTCCGTTTCGGCCACGACCCCGTGTCACCGGTCGCGGAGCGCTTCGGCGACACCGTCCGGCTCACTGTCGACGCCGAGCAGAGCGACAGCCCGGTGATCGAACTGTCCGTCGCCGAGCTCCGCGACCTGCTCGCCGGTGCCGAGCGCGACCTGGCCGACTTTCTGGCGCTGGCAGCCGATTGGTCCGCAAGGCACCTGCCCGGCCATTGCACCGCCGTCACAGCTGCCCTCGCCCGCGTTCTCGACCTTCCCACGCCGGCCATGCCACCGGAGCCGTAGGACGGCACTGGTTCGCCGGCCGCGAAGGCGGGCCCCTGGACAGCAGCGAACTCGCCGGTAGCCGCTCTGGCCCGGACGGCCCATCAAGGGCACCGGCGTCCAGCCGCCCGCCCGCTTCACTCGCCCAGCAGTCGGCGCAGCCAGCGGATCCGGGCCTCGCGGGCCTCCACCGAGAGGACGGCCTGCGGTACCAGGCTGTCGAACCCGTGGAAGCCGCCCGGCCACACATGCAGTTCGGCGACGCCGCCCGCCTGCCAGATGCGGCTCGCGTAGGCGATGTCCTCGTCGCGAAAGGTCTCGGCCGAGCCGACGTCGATGAACGCCGGAGGCAGACCCGACAGATCCCCGGCGCGGGCTGGGGCGGCATAGGGCGAGACATCGCCGGTTCCGCGCGCCTCGCCCAGCAGCGCGCTCCACCCGGTCTCGTTGGACGTGCGGTCCCACACACCCAGGCCCGCCATCTGGTGGGCGGACGGGGTGTCGTTGCGGTCGTCGAGCATCGGGCACATCAGCACCTGCCCGATCACGCGCGGGCCGCCCCGGTCCCGGGCCAGCAGAGCCACCGCCGCGGCGAGTCCGCCTCCCGCGCTGCCGCCCGCGAGAATGACGCGGTCCGGATCGCCGCCGATCTCCTTGGCGTGCTCGACCGTCCACAGCAGGCCCGCGTAACAGTCCTCCACCGGGGCCGGGTGCGGATGCTCGGGAGCGAGCCGGTACTCCACTGACACCACGACCAACCCGAGCTCCTCGGCCCAGTCGAGCGGGGTCCCCAACCGGTGGCTGCCCGCCACCATGCCGCCACCATGGATGCTGTAGACGATCGGGCGTCGATCAGCCGCGCTCGTGGGCCGGCAGATCAGCAGCGCGACATCGGGCGCATCCGGCGGCCCGGGCACGACCCGCTCCTCGACCTCGAAGAGACCGTCACAGGCCAGCTCCTCGTTCGTCGGAGGCACGAACGAGCCACCGTTCATCTGCCGCCCGGCCGGAATCATGTCCGGGGTGATCGTGGGGGGCAGTGCTTCGTGGATCGCCTCGAGATGTGCGGCGAGCTCCGGGTCGAAGGGGGGTGGAGTCATGACCATCGGGGACCTCCTGGTAGCTGGTACGCGGACGTGGCCTGCGCCGTGCCACGTCCGGCTCCCGGATCGGCGGAACAGACCAGCCCACTGCTTGCGCGGCCCCGTCGGGGAAGGAGACGGACAACCCCCGTCCCGAGCCTGGATGAAGGCACGCCGTCGACCCCGGACAGGGGCGTAGGCGCCGCCGTTGCTTCGCGCGTGATGGATCACGCAGCCGGCTGCCGGGGTATCGCGGGTGCGGGCGTGACCGGTGCCATCGGCTTTTGGGTCGACAGGGCCGCCTTGGGCAGGTGGGGCACCCAGACCAGACCGATGAGCGCCGCGACCAGCATCAGGGCGAGGAGCAGGCCGAAGAACAGCTGGGTGTGGCCGAGCGCGAAAGCGGGCGTGCCCAGCGCCGCAAATCCGGCGACGGCCCGGGTGAAAGCCATCGTCACACCCTGGGCTGTGGCCCGCAGCAGGGTGGGGAACAGCTCCTGGGACCAGACCTTGTAGATGGACTCGCCTGCGAATGAGTTGCCGAGGCCGGAGATGAGCATGACGGCGACAAGGGTGAACCTACTGGGACCGAGCAGCGCGGGAAGCAGCCAGGCGATCACGATGAGGGCGGTTCCGGCGGCGAACCAGGCATGCCTGGCGGGCCGGTCGACGACCCGCATGAACAGCAGGCCGGCGAGGAAACCTATGGGCAGTCCGAGGAGGGTCAGCTGGGAGAACTGGGCGACCTCTCCGTTGGCGAGCGCGGTCCACAGGAAGGTGCCGAACTGGCCGAGGGTGTTCGCACCGAGGTTCCAGGTGGCGTAGTACAGGCCGGTGGCGAGCAGGGCGTAGACCGTCGGTGCCCGGAAGAGATCACGGACGCCACTGAACTCGTTGGTCTCCGAGACCGCCGTGGGACGCGCGTCGGCGGCCCTGCGGGCGGCCGCCCATTCGGCCGACTCCCTGAGGGTGAGACGCAGCAGCACCACCACAACCGCCACGACCAGCAGGTGGGCGAAGAGGATTCGGCCGCCGAGGATGCCCTGCGCCCCCATGAAGGAGCTCAGCCCCAGCACGACCACGATGCCGGCGAGCCACAGCATGCCGGAGAACACGACCATGGTGCCCTTCTTGCCCGGCGGTGCCTCCTCGTTGACGAGCGCGAGCGACACGGGCAGGTCCGCGCCGATGGCGAGACCGGTCGCGATGACTCCGGCGTACAGCAGGGCAGGTCCGCCAGCCACGAGGAGTAGCAGGACGCCTGCGGCGTAGAGGACGAGGGAAAGGGTGAAGACCTTCCGGCGGCCGAACCGGTCGCCCAGTCGGCCGCCGAAGAGCGCACCGGCCGCGAACGCCAGCGTCTGCAGGCCGAGCAGGGATGCGATGGTGCCGGCGCCGAGCTGGAGCGGCCCGGCATAGTAGCCGCCGATGGCGATTCCCGACGTGACCAGGGCCGCGGCGTCCAGATAGGAGGCCATACCCGCGAGGATCGCGGTCTTCCACGGGCTTCTCGTGGCGTCCTTGATGCCGGACACGAGTCCTCCTCTACGAGCACCGGGAAGGGCTGACAAACCTGGCGGCCTGGCTGCGAGTCGTCCGGACGACGGTGAGGCCAGGCAGTGAGCTTTACCGCTCCGGGCGAGAGGTACCCACCCGTCTCACTTACGCGTGCCAGTTAAGTGATCTGGCGGGTAAGCTAACGGCGGCCGTGGGCTTTGACAAGAGGTGCGACTGAGGGCGGCGGGTGACCGGGGTGTCCGGCGGCAGGCGGGTGACCAGCGCGGATGTCGCGCGGGAGGCCGGGGTTTCCCGCGCGACAGTGAGTTATGTCCTCAACGACGTTCCCCATCAGAAGATCCCCGAGGCCACGCGACAGCGGGTGTGGGACGCCGCCGCCCGGCTCGGCTATTCACCCTCGGCCGCGGCTCGGGCCCTGCGCACCGGGCGCTCGGAGATCGTGCTCGGCCTGCTGCCGGACTGGCCGATCGAGCATGTCATCGGACGACTCATCCAGCAGCTGACCAACACCTTCGCCGAGAACGGGCTGACCTTCGTGGTGCACTCGTCAGCTCATCCCGCGCGCCCTCTGCGGGACATCTGGAAGGCCATGACCCCGGCGGCCGTGTTGGCCCTCCAGGAGTTCGACGACCGGGAAGCCGACGAGATGCGGGCGGCAGGGATCGAGGTGGTCATGGCGATGCACGGGTCGCTCCGGGGTGAGCCCCGGCCTCCGCTGGTGTCCGAGCAGCCGATCGGCGCACTGCAGGCACGGCACCTCGCCGCACCCCATCGCCGGCTCGGCTACGCCTACCCCGATCTGCCGGGACTCGACGTCCTGGCCCAGCCGCGACTGGACGGCGTCCGCAAGGTGTGCGCCGAGCTGGATCTCCCGGAGCCGGATGTCCGGACGGTACCCCTGGACGCGCCGGGCGCCGCCGAAGTGGTGAAGGCGTGGCTGGCGTCCGACCCACCGGTCACGGGCATCTGCGCGTTCAACGACAATGTCGCCCTCGCCGTGCTCGCAGGCTTGAGCCACCTCGGGCTGCGCGCTCCGCAGGACCTGGCCGTGATCGGCGTCGACGACATCCCGGGCGCATCGCTGGCACACCCACCGCTCACCACGGTCGTCCGCGACACCGACGCCATCGCACGGGGCCTGGCCCGCCGCGTCGTCGACACGCTGGCCGGAAAGGAGATCCCCGCCGCGCCCGTCCGGGACGACCTCCTGCTCCGCGTCCGGGAATCCGCCTGACCGGCGCGCGCTGGTCCTTTTGAGAATCGGCGGCCCGCCCCTGCTCAGCTGCTGCGGCCTCAGCTTGATCCTCTCGGGGAACCTGAGCGACAAAATGGCTCCCGCGACCTCACTGCGGGGTTTGTCCCGCCCGGGCGACTGCACTCAGCGCGTCTCGCGCACCACTGCAACGCCCCCGGCGGGAACGGTGACCGATCCGTGGACGGATGTGCCGGTGAGGAGTTCCACACCGCGGGCGGGGATTTCGGCGCCGGCTCCGGAGTGGTCGATCAGGAACAGGTAGTCCGCGTCGGTCCCACTGCGCCGAACGGCCTCGACGCCGTCAGGTGAGGTGGCGAGGACGGGACGGACGCCGGCCTCCTCCCGGATACGGCCGAGCAGCGCCGCCAGCGTGGCCGGGTCGGGTCGGGTGGCCAGGTACCAGGCGGTGCCGGTGCCGTGGGCGTTCCTCGTCACGGCCGGTACGCCGGCCAGTGGCCCGTCGCTGTAGGTGGCGATGGCTTCGGCGCCGGTGAGCCGGACGCGTTCGGACCACAAGGTGGCGGTGGCGTTCTGGGGAACCTGGCCCATGAGTTCTCGGGTCTCGTCGGGGAGCAGCGGGAAGAGTTCGTCCGTCACCACACCGAGGGCGTCCCGGAACGCGCCGGGGTATCCGCCGAGCCGGACGTGGCAGTTCTCGTCGACCGCGCCGCTGTGGAAGCCGACGGCCAGGGTGCCGCCGCGCTCGGCGAAGGACGTGAGGTTGGCGGCGCCGGCGTCGTCGATCAGATAGAGGCTGGGGGCGAGGACCAGGCGGTAGGGGGAGAGATCCGTGTCGGGGCGTACGAAGTCGACGGCCACGCCTGCGCGCCACAGCGGTGTGTACCAGTCTCGGACAAGATCCTGGAAGCGGAGTTCGGAACTGGGCTGGGAGGGGAGTTCCAGGGCCCAGCGGGCGTTCCAGTCCCAGACGATGGCCACGTCTGTCGCTACCGTACTGCCGCGGACCTCGGCCAACGCGTCCAGGTCCGCGCCGAGTCGGACGACGTCCCGCCAGATCTGGCTGTCCGTGCCCGCGTGCGGCAGCATCGCCGAGTGCCACTGCTCGGCACCCGCCTTGGCGGCCCGCCACTGGAAGTAGGCGATGCCGTCGGCGCCGCGCGCGACGTGAGCCAGGGCGTTGCGGCGCATCTCGCCCGGCTGCTTGGCCCGGTTGACGGGCTGCCAGTTGACGGCACCTGTGGAGTGCTCCATCAGCAGCCAGGGTCCGCCCGCCATGGAGCGCACCAGGTCGCCGCAGAGAGCGACGTCGATCTCCGACTCCGGGTCGGTGGAACGCAGATAGTGGTCGTTGGAGACGATGTCCAGCTCGGGGGCCCAGCGCCAGTAGTCCAGTGCCTCGATGCTGAAGTTCACCATGAAGTTGGTGGTGGCGGGGATGCCCGGTGCGGCGTGGCGAAGCACGTCGCGTTCGGCGGTGAACAGCGAGAGCAGTTCGTCCGAGCAGAAGCGGCGCCAGTCCAGCTGGTGGGCCGGGTTGGGGTCGGCTCCGGTGGCGCGGGGCGGCAGGATCTCGTCCCAGTCGTAGTACCACTGACTCCAGAAGGCCGTGCCCCAGGCGTAGTTGAACGCCGCCAGGTCGTCTGCGTACCTGGCGCGCAGCCAGCGCCGGAAGGCGGCCGCACTGGTGTCGCAGTAACAGGCGGCGTTGTGGCAGCCGTACTCGTTGTGCACGTGCCACATGGCGACCGCCGGGTGGTCGGCGTAACGTCGACCGATCTCGCCCGCGATGCGCAGCGCCGCGGTCCGGTAGGCAGGGCTGGACGGGCAGAACGTCTGGCGGCTGCCGTACGACAGGCTTCGGCCATCCCGGTCGACGGGCAGCGCCTCGGGGTGGGCGCGGAAGAACCAGGCGGGCGGGGCGGCCGTCGGAGTGGCGAGGTCGGCGGCGATGCCGTTCGCGTGGAGCAGGTCGAGGATCTTGTCCACGTGGGAGAAGTCGTACACGCCCTCGGCGGGTTCCAGCAGGGCCCAGGAGAAGATGCCCACGCTGACCATGGTCACGCCTGCCTCGCGCATGAGGAGCATGTCCTCGGCCCAGACCTCCTCGGGCCACTGCTCGGGGTTGTAGTCGCCGCCGTAGGCGATTCCGGGCAGGCGAAGGCGGCGTTCGGTACTCACTGGTGTTGCTCCGGGAGGTAGCAGGAACAGTTGACTTGAGGGGGTGTCAGCCCTTGTTGGCGCCGAGGGTGAGGCCGCTGACGAACTGGCGCTGGAGCACGAAGTAGACGATCAGCGTGGGGATCGCGGTGAGCAGGGCG
>NZ_JBHVGZ010000048.1:0-79888 GCF_042800355.1 Streptomyces sp. NPDC057623 | reverse complement strand
TTTTGGCACGCTGTTGAGTTCTCAAGGAACGGACGCTTCCTTTGTACTCACCCTCTCGGGCTTTCCTCCGGGCTTTTCCCTTCGGTCTTGCGTTTTCGACTCTATCAGATCCTTTTCCGATCCGATTTCCTCGGTGCTTTCCAGGTTCCCGCTCTCGCGTTTCCCTTTCCGGCGGTTCCGACTCTATCAGATCCTTTCGGGCCTGACCCCCAGTCAGCGGGGTTTGCCTTCCCGGCCGTTGGGCCGTTCCGACGAGTGAGACTTTAGCGGATTCCCTGCTCCCGAGCTAATCGGGGGCTGCGTTCTGTCGAACGCGGATTCCTCATTCCACAAATACGCATGCCAATGAAACGACGGCAGACAGATCGACTGTCGTCGAATAGCGGTTGGTACTTGCGGAGTGGCTGTCCGGGGACCGACCGAGGTCGGCGCTCGCGTCGGACAACTCGGAGAACACTACGGACCAGGCCAGGGCGTGTCAACTTCCCTCCGGACGGCGCCCCGGGGCGTACGCTGGGCCCCATGACGACGCGTACGTGTACCCAGCTGTGGTGGGCTGCCTGACGGCGGCCGTAGTCACGTATGCACTCAACGGCCGCCGCCTCGGCGGCCGTTTCTTGTATCTCCCTCCAGAGGGTCGGCCAGCGGGTGCGGCGGTCTCGACCAGGAGGTGGAGAGATGACGCGGGTCTTCAGTGGGGTCAAGCCGACGGGGCATCTGACGCTGGGGAACTACCTGGGAGCCATGCGGCGGTGGGCTGCCGTCGATCAGCACAAGTCCGACGCTCTGTTCTGCATCGTCGATCTGCACGCGCTGACCGTGGACCACGATCCGGCGCGGGTGCGCCGGCTGAGTCGACAGGCCGCGACGTTGTTGCTGGCGTCGGGGTTGGATCCGGAGCTGTGCACCGTCTTCGTACAGAGTCATGTGGATGAGCACGCTCGGCTGTCGTATGTGCTGGAGTGCGTGGCCACGGACGGTGAGATGCGGCGGATGATCCAGTACAAGGAGAAGGCCGCGCGGGAGCGGGCGCGGGGCGGGAGTGTGCGGCTGTCGCTGCTGACGTATCCCGTGCTGATGGCGGCGGACATCCTGGCGTACGGGACCGATGAGGTGCCGGTCGGGGACGACCAGGCGCAGCATGTGGAGCTCGCGCGGGATCTGGCGGTGCGGTTCAACCAGCGGTACGGACATACGTTCGTGGTGCCTCGGGCCATGCCTCCGCAGGTCGCGGCGCGGGTGATGAATCTTCAGGATCCGGCCTCGAAGATGGGCAAGAGCGACGACTCCGGGCCCGGAATCGTCTATCTGCTCGATGAGCCGGATGTGGTGCGTAAGAAGGTCATGCGGGCCGTGACCGACAGCGGCCGGGAGGTCGTGTACGACCGGGACGCGCAGCCGGGGGTGGCGAATCTGCTGGAGATCCTGGCGGCGTGCACGGGCGGGAACCCGGCGGGGTTGTGCGGCGTTTATGAGTCGTACGGTGATTTGAAGTCAGCCACCACGGAGGCCGTGGTCGAGTTGCTCAGGCCCGTGCAGGGGAGGCACAGGGAGCTGTGCGGGGATCCTGGTTATGTGGAGGGGGTGTTGCGGGATGGCGCGGAGAGAGCTCGGGGGATGGCTCGGCCGACCGTGGATGCCGCGTACCGGGCGATCGGGTTGCTGCCGGCGGCTGCGGTTGTCGCTGCGGATATCGGCGTGACTGCCTAGGGGTGTGATGGCCGCCCCCTGGGCCGGGGGCGGCCGGGCGTCAGTTGTTGCCGGAGGCCAGTGCGCGGCTGCGGTCGCGGGCTGCTTCGAGGGCGGCGATGAGGGCGGCTCGTACGCCGTGGTTCTCGAGTTCGCGGATGGCGTTGATGGTGGTGCCGGCGGGGGATGTCACGTTCTCGCGGAGCTTGACGGGGTGTTCGCCGCTGTCGCGGAGCATCGTCGCGGCGCCGATCGCGGACTGGACGATCAGGTCGTGGGCCTTGTCGCGGGGCAGGCCTAGGAGGATGCCTGCGTCGGTCATGGCTTCGACCAGGTAGAAGAAGTACGCCGGGCCGGAGCCGGAGAGGGCGGTGCAGGCGTCCTGCTGGCCCTCGGGGACGCGGAGCGTCTTGCCCACGGCGCCGAAGATCTCCTCGGCGTGGGCGAGATCGGCCTCGCTGGCGTGGCTGCCGGCGGAGATGACGGACATGGCCTCGTCGACGAGGGCGGGGGTGTTCGTCATGACGCGGACGACCGGGGTGCCTGCGGCGAGGCGGGATTCGAAGAAGGAGGTGGGAATGCCCGCGGCTCCGCTGATGACCAGGCGGTCGGCGGGGACGTGCGGGGCGAGTTCGTCGAGGAGGGTGCCCATGTCCTGCGGCTTGACCGTGAGGATCAGGGTGTCGGCGGTCTTGGCGGCTTCCGCGTTGGTGACCGGGGTGACTCCGTAGCGGGTGCGGAGCTCTTCGGCTCGTTCCGCGCGGCGGGCCGTCACCAGGAGGTCGGCCGGGGCCCAGCCGCCGCGGATCATTCCGCTGAGCAGGGCTTCGCCGATCTTGCCGGTGCCGAGGACTGCGACTTTCTGGGTCATGGCTGGGGTGCCCTCCGGGGGTTGCGTCGTCCGGGTTCATCCTCGCACCGGGGGCGGCCTTTCGAGGGCCGTGTCCGGTGGGCGGACGAGCGAACGTGCCGCGCGCCGTACCGACCCCGCGGGGGTCATGCCGTCCTGCGCCGCAATGTTGCCGCACCCAGGCCGAGGACCAGCAGGGCGCAGCCGGCCACGATCAGGGCGTCACGGACGAAGTTGGCCGTCATGTCGGTGTGTTTGAGGACCTCGTTCATTCCGTCGACCGCGTAGGACATGGGGAGGACGTTGGAGATGGCTTCGAGGGCGGGGTGCATGTTGTCACGGGGTGTGAAGAGGCCGCAGAGGAGGAGTTGGGGGAAGATCACGGCCGGCATGAACTGGACGGCCTGGAATTCGGAGGCCGCGAAGGCCGAGACGAAGAGACCGAGCGCGGTGCCGAGCAGTGCGTCCAGCAGGGCCACGAGCAGGAGGAGCCAGGGGCTGCCGGTGACGTCCAGGCCGAGGAACCAGAGGGCGAGGCCGGTCGCCAGGGCGGACTGGATGATCGCGAGGGTGCCGAAGGCGAGGGCGTAGCCGGCGATCAGGTCGCCCTTGCCGAGGGGCATGGCGAGGAGGCGTTCGAGGGTGCCGGAGGTGCGTTCGCGCAGGGTGGCGATGGAGGTGACCAGGAACATCGTGATCAGGGGGAAGATCCCGAGGAGGGAGGCACCGATGTTGTCGAAGGTGCGCGGGTTGCCGTCGAAGACGTAGCGCAGCAGGAACAGCATCACGCAGGGGACGAGGAGCATCAGCGCGATGGTGCGCGGGTCGTGGCGGAGCTGGCGCAGGACCCGGGCGGCGGTGGTGGTCGTGCGGGCCAGGTTCAGGGCGCCGGTGGGGGCGGGCCGGAGGGTGGTGGTCGGGCTCGTCGTGGTGGTCATCGCGTGGTCTCCTTCGCGCGGGCGGCCGCGGTCGCCTCGTCGACCAGGTGCAGGAAGGCCGCTTCGACCGTCTCGGAGTGCGTACGGGTGCGGAGGGCGTCCGGGGTGTCTTCGGCGAGGATCCGGCCCTCGCGCATGAGGAGGAGGCGGTGGCAGCGCTCGGCCTCGTCCATGACGTGGGAGGAGATGAGGAGGGTGGCGCCGCGGGAGGCGGCGATGTCGTGGAAGAGGCTCCACAGGTCGCGGCGCAGGACCGGGTCGAGGCCGACCGTCGGTTCGTCGAGGACGAGGAGTTCGGGGGTGCCGAGGAGGGCGACCGCGAGGGAGACGCGGCTGCGCTGGCCTCCGGAGAGGTTGCCGGCCAGGGCGTCGGCGTGGCTGGTGAGGTCGACGTCGGCGAGGACGCGATCGACATCGTGGCGCCGGTCGGCGGCCGCGTGGCCGGGGTCGAGGATCGCGGCGAAGTAGGTGAGGTTCTGGCGCACGGTCAGGTCGTCGTAGACGGAGGGAGCTTGGGTGACGTAGCCGATGCGGGTGCGCAGGGTGGGGTGGCCGGCGGGGCGGCCGAGGATGTCGAGGGTGCCGGTGACCTTGGCCTGGGTGCCGACGATGGCTCGCATGAGGGTCGTCTTGCCGCAGCCTGACGGGCCGAGGAGGCCGGTGATCTGGCCTCGGGGGATGGTGAAGTCGAGGTCGCGGAGGACTTGGCGGGTGCCGCGTAGGACGTTCAGGGATTCGGCTCGGACGGCGGTCTTGTCGGGGGGATCGGAGCGGGCGGACGAATAATTCATCATGCGATGAATAATCCTCCGGCGGCAGTGCAGCGTCAAGCGGCGAGGGGGACATGGTTCGCCCGCCCTCGCCGGGATTCGGGGCGGAGGGCGGGCGTGAGGGGGGAGGGGCGCGCTCGGTGGTCGGCGGACCGTTGTCGTGAGAGGGCCAGGAGGGTCAGGAGGTGGTGGCGACCAGGACGTCGACGTCGTAGGTCTCTTCGATGAGTCCGTCCGGGAACGTGCTGAGGAGGAGCTGCTTCTCCTCGGTGAAGAAGGCGGTGCTCGCCTCGGTGCCGTGGACCAGGAATATCGAGTGGCTGCCGAGGTTGGCCAGGTGCGTGTCGATGGGGACGCGGCGGCTCCAGCGGACCTTGCGACGGGTGAAGTCGAGGTGGCCGGTGGGGTCGGTCAGGGCGGCTCGGGCGCCACTGCCGTTCTGTTCGACGACGGGATGGTTGCCGAAGCGTCCTTCGATGCGACGCGCCTGCGCGACATGCCAGGGAATGTCGAGCGGGGTGGTGTTCCACCAGAGGACCAGCGCGCCGCCTGGGCGCAGTACGCGGAGGACCTCCGGCACCGAGTGGGCGGGGTCGGTCCAGTGCCAGGCCTGGGCGTAGGTGACGAAGTCGGCGGAGGCGGTGGCGAGGGGGAGGGCGTTGCCGTTGCCGCGGACGATCGGTATGCCGGGGTGGCTGAGGCGGAACTGGGCTGCCATGCCGTCGCCGGGCTCCACGGCCAGGACGTCGGCGCCGCGTCGGTGCAGGAGGGCGGTGGCGATGCCGGTACCCGCGCCGACGTCGACGACGCGGGCGCCGGCCAGGGGGCGGTCGGCGAGTTCCTCGATCGCGTCGAAGAGAGCGGGTGGGTAGGAGGGGCGGTTCGCGGCGTACTGGGCCGCGGCGGCGTCGAAGGAGCGGGCGCGGTCGGTGTGGGAGGGGGCCGTCATACGACCATGTTGGCCCTGGTTGGTGCGGTGTGCACCGACTTTGCCGAGGGGTGGGCCGTCGTTGCCGAGGGGCGGGCCGTGGGCGTCGTCGGTTGGGGTCGGCGGTGCCTGTTCGGAGGAGGTTCGGCGGAATGCCGGGACGGGGTGGGCAAGACGTCGCGGGGCAGGTGGGAGTTCGCGGACGCGGCCTAGGTGTGGCGGCGCTTCTTCGCCGGGTTTCCTGTGCGGCGGGTCGTGCGGGTCTCGTGTTGTCTGCGGGCCGCCTCGTATTCCTCGCGGTGGAGGTGCTCGCCGGGGGCCTCGGTGAGGGAACGGAAGAAGTAGGCGAGGAGTGAGCCGACGAAGCCGATGGCCAGGAGGCCGCGGAGGGAGGCCTGGCGGCCGGGGTCGGGGCGTTTGCTGAAGCCGTCCCAGGTGTGGCGGTAGGCCAGTGCGCTGCAGACCGCGAACATCACGACCATCAGGAGGGTGACGAAGCTGCCCGTGTCGGCGAGCTGGATCCCCTCGTATGCGAAGCGCAGCACCAGGCAGGCGGCGACCGCGGTGGCGAGGGAGCCGACGGCCACCGCGATACGGCGGGCGGTGTAGCCGTTGTCGTGCTCGACCCAGGTCGTGCCGAAGAAGCGGAGGGGCTCGGGGCGGGGGCCCGTGGAGCCCGCGGGGGTGTCCGGGGTGCCGTTCTTCTCGCTCACGCGTCGATTATGGCTCCGGTGCGGCCGCGGGCTCCGTACGGGTTCCGGCGAACCGTGACCCGGGTCGGGTCCGTCGGATCAGAAGGAGCAGCGCGGGCGGACGTAGCCGTCGCTGCCAGTGCTCACATAGGCGTCCGAGACGAACTCGCCGTCGTCGATGTTGTCCCAGATGTTCGACGTGCCGTACGGGCCGGCCACGTTCGTGCCCGGGGTCTGGCAGTAGATCGGGATCCGGGCACCCTCGGGCAGGAGGCGGATGACGGCGTAGTTGGTGCCGGGGCCGCGGCGGACGTTCAGGCGGACGCCCGGCGCGACCGAGTAGTAGCGCACGGCCGAGGCGGTGGCGGCCGTGGTCGTCGTCGCCGCCGTCATCGTCGCGACGGCCTCGCCCTCGGCGACACCCCCGACTTCTTCGGCTCTTTCGACCTCTTCGACGCGATCTGCAGACATGGCAAGTCCTCCCCCGTTGATCCCCATGACAGCCATGGGGCCCCGTTGATTCCCCTAAATCACGCCACGCACACATGTGCGTGTTTGGAACATGGAGGCTAGCAAGCCGCCTCTGTCTCGTACGAGTCATCGACTAGGCTCCGTGCGTCGCGCGCGCGGACGAACAGCACGGGGGTGGTCCCATGGCGCCACAGCAGAACGCCGGAGCGGGCGCGGAAGCGGAACTTCCCGAGTACGCCGGTCACTACCTCCTGGAGTCGCACCTGGGGGCCGGCGGCATGGGCGTCGTCCATCTGGCCCGCAGCACCTCGGGCATGCAGCTCGCGGTGAAGGTCGTACATGCCGAGTTCGCGAGGGATCCCGAGTTCAGGGGGCGTTTCCGGCAGGAGGTGGGGGCGGCGCGCCGGGTCAGCGGGGCCTTCACCGCGCCGGTCGTGGACGCCGATCCGGAGGCCGAACGGCCCTGGATGGCCACCCTGTTCATCCCCGGCCCGACCCTCTCCGACCATGTGAAGCGGAACGGCCCGATGGAGCGGGCGCAGCTGCGGCGGCTGATGGCCGGGCTGGCGGAGGCGCTGCGCGACATCCACCGGGTCGGCGTCGTGCACCGGGACCTGAAGCCGAGCAATGTGCTGCTCGCCGAGGACGGGCCGAAGGTCATCGACTTCGGCATCTCTCGGCCAAAGGACAGCGAACTGCGGACCGAGACGGGAAAGTTGATCGGGACGCCGCCGTTCATGGCACCCGAGCAGTTCCGGCGGCCCCGGGAGGTCGGGCCGGCCGCCGACATCTTCGCGCTCGGGTCCGTGCTGGTGCACGCGGCGACGGGGCGAGGGCCATTCGACTCGGACAGCCCGTACGTCGTCGCCTACCAGGTCGTCCATGACGAGCCGGACCTGACCGGCGTACCGGAGAACCTCGCCCCGCTCATACTGCGCTGTCTGGCCAAGGAGCCCGAGGACCGGCCCACGCCCGACGAGTTGATGCGGGAACTGCGGTCGGTGGCGGCGTCGTACGACACCCAGGCGTTCATACCGACGCAGCGGACCACCCAGGAGCAGCCCGCACCGAAGGCCGATCCGGAAGCCGCATCGGAGGCCGGGCCGGATGCGCGGGCCGAGGAGAAGCCCGAGCCGTCGCACCCCGGACGCCGGAGAAGGCTGCTGGCACTCGGGGCCGGGGGCGCCGCTCTCGCCGCGGTCGCCACACTGGTCGTTGTACAGCTTCTCGCCGGTGTGGACCCGACGCCCGAGCCCGCGGGCCCGAGGACCACGTCGGCCCGGTTCAGCGGGTGGTCGACGCCGGCGCCCAAGGAGGGCACCCCACGGTGTTCCGACGGCGCGGGGAAAGTGGTGTGCACCCAGAGCGGACTCGTCTTCGCGCTCGACCCGCTGGACGGCCGGGTGTTGTGGCGGCACCCCGTCGACGCCTCGCAGGCGAGCGCTCCGCCCATCGTCGCGGGCGGCCTCGTCCACCCGTGGTCCGGGCAGGGCCGACGGCTGGAGGCGCTCGATCCGGTTACGGGCAAGGCGCGTTGGCAGCGCGACGTGCCCGCGTACGACGAGTCGACGACAGCCGGGGACATGCTGTTGCTCACCGGCACCGACGGCAGGGTCACCGCGGTGGACGGAGCCTCGGGCGACACGAAGTGGAGCAAACCCCTACCGGGTCACCGGGCGCCGCGCTTCGCCTCCTTCGCCGGAGATCCTCTGGCGTACACGACGACCACGTCCGCCGACGGGTCGAGCACACGGGTCACCGCGCTGGACCCGGCCACGGGTGACGTGCGCTGGGACGCCCGGCTGAAGGGGACGCTGGACCTGGTGGGTGCGTCGGGCGGCTCGGTCTTCCTCGTCTCCAACGAGGGGGTCTACAGCGACGCGCAGGCCGTGGTCCGCTACTCGGCCGCCGACCGGACCTCGCGGCGCGTGCCGCTGTCCCTGCCGCTCCCGCAGGCGGACGGCATCGTGCGCGGGAACGTCGTCTACCTCGTGGGCGGCGACGGGAAGCTGACCGCCGTCGACATGGAGGCGCGCAAGGAGCTCTGGAGTCTGGAGACCTCGCTGATCCGTACGTCATCGCCCGTCGCTGACGGCCGTCATGTGTACGTCACCGCTCCCGACGGCCGACTGCTCGGTGTGGGCCTGCGCGACGGACGGCTCCTCGGCCAGACGCCGTCCCGGCTCGGCGCGAACTCGGACCGACTGGCGGCCGATCTGCCCGAACCCGTGCTCGCCGACGGCCGCGTCTACGGCGCCGCCCCCGACGGCACCGTCTTCGCGGTCGACGCCCGCGACCCGTCTGCCTGGTGACACGCGCAGGGGCCGCCTCCCGAGGAGACGGCCCCTGCGCTACGCAGATCAGCGATGCGTACGTCAGCCCAGCTTGCTCACGTCGCGGATCGCGCCCTTGTCCGCGCTGGTCGCCATCGCGGCGTAGGCCCGCAGCGCCGCCGACACCTTGCGCTCGCGGCCCTTCGGGGCGTACTCACCGTTCAACGCCTGCTCACGGCGGGCGAGTTCCGCGTCGTCGACCAGCAGCTCGATCGTGCGGTTCGGGATGTCGATGCGGATCCGGTCGCCGTCCTCGACGAAGGCGATCGTGCCGCCGGACGCGGCCTCCGGAGAGGCGTGGCCGATCGACAGACCGGACGTACCGCCGGAGAAGCGGCCGTCGGTGATCAGGGCGCAGGTCTTGCCCAGGCCGCGGCCCTTGAGGAAGGACGTCGGGTAGAGCATCTCCTGCATGCCGGGGCCGCCCTTGGGGCCCTCGTAGCGGATGACGACGACATCACCATCCGTCACCTGCTTGTTGAGGATCTTCTCGACGGCCTCTTCCTGCGACTCGCAGACGACCGCGGGCCCCTCGAAGGTCCAGATGGACTCGTCGACGCCGGCCGTCTTCACGACACACCCGTCGACGGCGAGGTTGCCCTTGAGGACCGCGAGGCCGCCGTCCTTGGAGTACGCGTGCTCGGCGCTGCGGATGCAGCCACCCTCGGCGTCCTCGTCGAGGGCCTCCCAGCGCTCGGACTGGGAGAACGCCTCGGCCGAGCGGACGCAGCCGGGGGCGGCGTGCCACAGCTCGACGGCCTTCGGCGAGGGGGACCCGCCGCGCACGTCCCAGGTCTTCAGCCAGTCCCCCAGGGACGGGCTGTGCACGGAGTGCACGTCCTCGTTCAGCAGCCCGGCGCGGTGCAGTTCACCGAGGAGGGCCGGGATGCCGCCGGCGCGGTGCACGTCCTCCATGTAGTACGTGCGGTTCTTGGCGACGTTCGGGGCGACCTTCGCCAGGCACGGAACCCGGCGGGAGACCGCGTCGATCTCGTTCAGGCCGAACGGGACGCCCGCCTCCTGGGCGGCGGCCAGCAGGTGCAGGATCGTGTTGGTGGAACCGCCCATCGCGATGTCGAGCGCCATGGCGTTCTCGAAGGCCGCGAAGGTGGCGACGTTGCGCGGGAGGACCGTCTCGTCGTCCTGCTCGTAGTAGCGCCGGGTGATGTCCATCACCGTGCGGGCCGCGTCCTCGTACAGGGCCTTGCGGGCCGTGTGCGTGGCGAGGACCGAGCCGTTGCCGGGCAGGGACAGGCCGATGGCCTCGGTCAGGCAGTTCATCGAGTTGGCGGTGAACATGCCGGAACAGGAACCGCAGGTCGGACAGGCGTTCTCCTCGATACGGAGGATGTCCTCGTCCGAGATCTTGTCGTTCACGGCGTCGGAGATCGCGTCGACCAGGTCGAGGGTGCGGACCGTGCCGTCGACCAGCGTGGCGCGGCCGGACTCCATCGGGCCGCCGGAGACGAAGACGGTCGGGATGTTGAGCCGCAGGGCGGCGTTCAGCATGCCCGGGGTGATCTTGTCGCAGTTGGAGATGCAGATCAGGGCGTCGGCGCAGTGGGCCTCGACCATGTACTCCACGCTGTCCGCGATGAGGTCGCGGGACGGCAGGGAGTAGAGCATGCCGCCGTGCCCCATCGCGATGCCGTCGTCGACGGCGATGGTGTTGAACTCGCGCGGGATGCCGCCGGCCTCCCTGATCGCCTCGCTGACGATCCGGCCGACGGGCTGGAGGTGGGTGTGGCCGGGCACGAACTCGGTGAACGAGTTCGCCACCGCGATGATCGGCTTCCGGCCGATGTCCGCACCGGGTACACCGGAGGCGCGCATAAGGGCGCGGGCGCCCGCCATGTTGCGACCGTGGGTGACTGTGCGGGACCTCAGCTCGGGCATCGTCGCTCGCTCCTTCGGGGACTGCCTGGGACTTCACAGACTGCGATCAGAGACTTCTGACTGCTATTGAGCGTACGCCGGTCATCCAGAGGGCGGGACGAGGTGTCCGGAATACGGGACGAATGTCTCGCGGAACAGCTACCCGGGGGTCACCGGAACCGGGAGACCCGGGACCGCCACCGGTCGCTGGGGCCCTGCGCCACGGCTCTCACCGACCGGTGAGATGTCCCTGCACCACGGGCGCCACCCGCCCGATGATCTGCTCCACGTCCACCGAGGCGACCGGCTCGATCTTGATGACGTACCGCATCATCGCGACCCCCACCAGCTGCGCGGCCGCCAGCTCGGCGCGCAGCTCCGCGTCCGGAGCGTCGATCTCGCCGGCGATCCGGCGGAGCAGCTGAGCGGAGACGAGCCGCCGGAACACGCCGGCCGCGGCGTCGTTGTTGACCGCGGACCGGACGATCGCGAGCAGCGGCTTGCGGGTCACCGGGTTCTCCCAGAGCCCGAGGATGACGCGGGTCATACGCTCCCCGACATCGTCGAGGGGCCCTTCCAGCACCACGTCCCGCACCTTCAGGGCGGGCGCGAAGGCGACCTCCACCGATGCCTCGAAGACCTGCTCCTTGGTGCCGAAGTAGTGGTGCACGAGCGCCGGGTCCACCCCGGCCGCCTTGGCGATGCCGCGCACGGACGTCTTCTCGTAGCCCCGCTCGGAGAACTCCTCGCGGGCCGCGTCCAGGATGCGGTCGCGGGTGTCGGCGGATTCCGTACGAGGGGGCCGGCCCCGGCGTCGGGAGCTCACCCCGCCCTGTCCCGAGGTGGTGTCGGTCACGGCCGGGGCACCTTCACCGCGGAGGCCAGATGCAGCCGCGTGAAGGCGAGGGCCTCGGCGAGGTCGGCCTCGCGTTCGGCGCCGGACATCGCGCGGCGGGTGTTGACCTCGATGACGACGTGCCCGTCGAACCCGGTCAGGGCGAGCCGCTCCAGCACTTCGGCGCAGGGCTGGGTGCCGCGGCCGGGGACGAGGTGCTCGTCCTTGGCGGACCCCCTGCCGTCGGCGAGGTGGACGTGGCCGAGCCGGTCCCCCATGCGGTCGATCATCTGGAGCGCGTCGCTGCGGGCGGTGGCGGTGTGGCTGAGGTCGATCGTGAAGTGGCGGTAGTCGTCCTTCGTCACGTCCCAGTCGGGGGCGTACGCGAGCATCTCGCGGTCGCGGTAGCGCCAGGGGTACATGTTCTCGACGGCGAACCGCACATCCGTCTCGTTCGCCATCCGCCAGATTCCCTCGACGAAATCCCGGGCGTACTGGCGCTGCCAGCGGAACGGCGGGTGTACGACGACCGTGCCGGCCCCCAGCTTCTCGGCCGCCGCCTGGGCGCGCTGGAGCTTGGTCCAGGGGTCGGTGGACCATACGCGCTGGGTGATCAGCAGGCAGGGGGCGTGGACGGCGAGGATCGGGATGCGGTGGTAGTCGCTCAGCCTCCGCAGGGCCTCCATGTCCTGGCTGACCGGGTCGGTCCACACCATGACCTCGACGCCGTCGTACCCGAGGCGCGCCGCGATCTCGAAGGCCGTCGCCGTCGACTCCGGATAGACGGAGGCCGTCGAGAGGGCGACCTTCGCATCCGGGATGCGCACCACTGGTTCTGCCACGGGGACAGCGTACGGGGCGGTGCTGGGCGTGGGGGAACCGATGGCCGCGTGCCCGCCGGGAGGGTCCGCGATCGGGCAGGCGTGCGAACTGGGGATATGGCGGGGGCTGGAGTGGATCTCGGGTGCGGGTGTGTGGCGGGGTTCACCTCGCCCCCGCCGCCCTGCCCATCCCGTCCCCAGGGGCTCCGCCCCTTCGGCCCCGCCAGGGGGCTCCGCCCCCTGGACCCCCGTCGGCCTGAACGGCCTCGTCCTCGAACGCCGGACGGGCTGAAGGTGCCAGGACCGGCGCCGAAAAGTCACCGCCGGCTGCCATGAGGCGAAGCCCGCCGGGGTGGGGACGGACGCCCCCGGCCCACCGAAGCCGCCCAGGCGTCGCAGGCGTCCCTCAGGCCACCGACATGTGATCCAGCTTCCGCAGGATCACGCCCTCCCGCAACGCCCAGGGGCAGACCTCCAGCGTCTCCACCCCGAACAGATCCATCGCCCCCTCGGCCACCAACGCCCCCGCGAGCAGCTGCCCCGCCCGCCCGTCCGAGACACCGGGGAGTTCCGCGCGCTGTGCCACCGTCATCCCCGCCAGGCGCGGGACCCACGCCTCCAGGGACTCCCGCTTCAGCTCGCGCTGGGTGTACACGCCCTCCGCGGAGCGGGCGGCGCCGGCGATGCGGGCAAGCTGCTTGAAGGTCTTGGACGTCGCGACCACGTGGTCCGGCGCACCGAAGCGGCTGAATTCGCCGACGGTGCGAGCGATCTGGGCGCGCACATGCCGCCGCAGCCCCCGTATGTCCCCCGCCTCCGGTGGATCCCCCGGCAGCCACCCCGCCGTGAGCCGTCCCGCCCCCAGCGGCAGCGACACCGCCGCGTCCGGCTCCTCGTCCATGCCGTACGCGATCTCCAGGGACCCGCCCCCGATGTCCAGCACGAGCAGCTTCCCGGCCGACCATCCGAACCACCGGCGCGCCGCGAGGAAGGTCAGCCGGGCCTCCTCCGCACCGGTGAGGACCTGGAGCTCGACCCCGGTCTCGTCCTTCACGCGCGCGAGCACGTCGTCGGCGTTGGTCGCCTCCCGCACCGCGGACGTCGCGAACGGCAGCACCTCCTCGACACCCTTGTCCTCGGCCGCCTGCAGCGCCTCGTGGACGACGCCGATCAGCTTGTCGACCCCCTCGGGACCGATGGCTCCACTGTCGTCGAGGAGTTGGGCAAGGCGCAGCTCCACCTTGTGCGAGTGCGCGGGCAACGGGCGCGCGCCCGGGTGCGCGTCCACCACCAGCAGATGCACCGTGTTAGATCCCACGTCGAGGACACCGAGTCTCATGTACGGAACGCTACTGCCACCCGGTGATCCTCCGTCCCCCAAGGTCCTCGAAGCCGCTGGTACGGAAGCCGTACCCTGGACCCGTGCCAAAGACGAAAAAGGCGAAGACCGACAAGACGGCCAAATCAGCCAAGGGTTCTTCGCAGGCGAAGGCGGCCACGAAGTCGAAGAAGCCCAAGAACTCCCCGGACGCGGACGAGAAGGGGCTCGACTTCGCGCGCGCGTGGGTGGAGTTCCCTGATCCGGCGGACGACGAGCAGGTCTTCCGGTGCGATCTGACATGGCTGACCTCCCGTTGGAACTGCATCTTCGGCAGCGGCTGCCAGGGCATCCAGGCGGGTCGCGCGGACGACGGCTGCTGCACGCTGGGCGCGCACTTCTCGGACGAGGACGACGAGAAGCGGGTCGCCGAGCATGTGGCGAGGCTCACGCCGGACATCTGGCAGCACCACGCCGAGGGCACGGAGCACGGCTGGATCTCGGAGGACGAGGACGGCGACCGCCAGACCCGGCCCTTCAACGGCTCGTGCATCTTCCAGAACCGCCCCGGCTTCGCGGGCGGCGCGGGCTGCTCGCTGCACATCCTGGCCCTGAAGGAGGGCCGCGAGCCGCTGGAGACCAAGCCCGACGTGTGCTGGCAGTTGCCGGTCCGACGGACGTACGACTGGATCGACCGGCCCGACGACACCCGCGTGCTCCAGGTGTCGATCGGTGAGTACGACCGCCGCGGCTGGGGCCCGGGCGGCCACGACCTGCACTGGTGGTGCACGTCGGCGACCTCGGCGCACGGCGCCGGCGACCCGGTGTACGTGTCCTACCGGCCGGAGCTGACGGAGCTGATGGGCAAGGCGGGATACGACCGCCTGGTCGAGCTGTGCGAGCAGCGGCTGGCCTCGCAGCTGCCGATGGTGGCACCGCATCCGGCGGATCCGGTCGGCTAGCACCGGGCACGAACCGGTGTTCTACGACCCCGACGGGCTCGGCTCGCCGCTCCCGTCGGGCGGCGTCGAGCCCCCCGGATCCGACGGGCCGGACGGCGACGGATCGCCGGCGGTGGGCGACGGGTCGGGGTCGGGAGACGAGGCCGGCGGCTCGCTGGGCGTCCCGGGGCCGGTCGGAGCCGGGGTCGTCGGCGTCGGATCGGGTCCGGAGGACGAGGGCGGCGGGTCGCCCGGCGTCCCGGGATGGGTCGGGTCGGTGGGGTACGGGTCGCTGGGACGCGGGTCCGGGCCGTGTCCCGGGTCGGAGGGGCTCGGGGCGCTGCCGAAGCCCTTGATGGAGACGAGGGCACCGGCGGGTGAGATCGCCACGCGCGCGCTCCAGAACCCGGACGGCTCCCGCAGATGGTCGACGTACACCTTGATCGTCAACGACTCGCCGGGCGCCAGCGTTCCCGCCGACTGGCTCAGATAGAGCCAGTGCGCACCGGTGATCGCGGACCAGCGCACCGGCGCACGTCCGGTGGCCGTGAGGGTGAGGAGCGTGGTGTCCCCGTCGTTGCCGGCCGAGACCTCCAGCTGCCCCGTGCCCGACCCGTGCGCGCCGCTGACGCTGATGACCTCCACGGTGACGTCCGGAGCGCCGCGATCGCCGAACCGGTCGCCCCGTCCGGCGCTCGCGTTTCCGGCGTTCTCGTAGTCGTCGCCCGCGGCCTCGCCGTCGAGGGCGCCGGGGTCGTGCGCCTCGCTCGCGCTGGCCGAGTGGCCGTCCACGCCCTCGCCGGTCGCGGTGCCCCGGTAGGCGGCCCACAGGGCGAGGACCGGGGCGGCGACGACGGTGGCGACGACGGTCGTCGTGACGGCACGCGCGCGGAGGCGGTCCCTGCGGGCGGCCCTGTCCTTCGGGTCCATCGGGAAGCCGCGCCGGTCGAAGCGCGGCACGGCGGCACCCCGCGCGCGTGGGTGGTGGGCCAGGGCCGTGTGCAGGGCCGCGCGGGGCGCCTCCAGCACGGGAAGTTCGGCAGGGGTGACGGCCGCACCGGGCCACCGGCCGGGGATCGCCCGCTCGGCGGTACGACGGCAGCGGGGGCAGTCGTCGACGTGCCGGACGAGCTCGCGGCGCAGGGCGGTGCCGAGCACGACCTGGTTGTCGCCGGTGAGGCGGGCGACGCTCGGACAGGCGCCGGTCTCCACGACGGCGAGGGCCGCGCGCGTGCGCTCGACCTCGCAGGCGGCGGAGGCGAGCAGTTCGCGGGCGGCGGCGAGGTCCAGGCCGAGGACGGCGGCGACCTCGTGGGCGGCGAGGTGATGGCGTACGGCGAGTTCGAGCGCCTCGCGCTGCTCCGGGGTGGTGCCGGCGGCCTCCGGCCAGGCCAGCAGGGCGAGTTCGCGGCGCCGCTGCTCCTGGACCTCCTCGGCGACGGCCGGCCGGGCAGACCGCGCCCCCGCCTGCCGATGGGCGCCGGGCCGGCCCGCCGCATGGCTGCCCTGACGTTTCTGCTTGGCCTCGGCCAGCTTGCGCAGACAGGCCCAGCGGGCGAGCGCGTAGAGCCAGGGCCGCCGGTCCGCGGGGGTCTCCGGCACGCGCTGTCCGCGCCGCTCGGCGAGCGCGAGGGCGTCGCCGAGGGCGGCGGTCGCGGCGTCGTGGTCGCACAGCACGGACAGGCAGTAGGTGAACAGCCCGTCCAGATACGGCTCGTAGCGCGCGGGGGGCTGCTGCGCCAAGGTGCGCGCCGCCGCACGATCACGCGCCTCCCGATGCGCCCGATGCGCGCCGGCGGTGCGGGTCGGGGTCTCCGGACTGCTGCTCGTCATTGGTGGACCGTAGAAGGCTCGCGGTGGCCCCTTCCTCCCGCTTGAGCAGTTTTAATCCGTACGGGTGAAACGATCCCTCAATGGGGTACAGGAACGCGGAATTCCGTGACTTGTGCATGACGAGACGGCCCTGGGCGGGGCCCGAAGTGTCACCGCGGGGCGCCGCGTGCGGGACCGTACGGCGTTGTCAGTGGGCTCGGTTACGGTTCTTCGCATGGCTGCCCGTACCAAGACCACGAAGGACCGCCCGTCCTACCGCTGCACGGAGTGCGGCTGGCAGACGGCCAAGTGGCTCGGCCGTTGCCCCGAGTGCCAGGCGTGGGGGACGGTCGAGGAGTACGGCGCGCCCGCGGTCCGCACGACCACGCCGGGGCGGGTGACGAACTCCGCGCTGCCCATCGGGCAGGTCGACGTGCGGCAGGCCACCGCGCGGCCCACCGGAGTGCCCGAGCTGGACCGCGTCCTCGGCGGCGGACTGGTGCCCGGCGCGGTGGTCCTCCTCGCGGGCGAGCCCGGCGTCGGCAAGTCCACACTGCTGCTGGACGTGGCGGCCAAGTCGGCGAGCGACGAGCACCGCACGCTGTATGTCACCGGTGAGGAGTCGGCGAGCCAGGTGCGGCTGCGCGCCGACCGCATCGGCGCCCTCGACGACCATCTGTATCTCGCCGCCGAGACCGATCTGTCCGCCGTGCTGGGCCACCTGGACGCGGTGAAGCCGTCGCTGCTCATCCTCGACTCCGTGCAGACCGTGGCCTCTCCGGAGATCGACGGTGCGCCCGGCGGCATGGCCCAGGTCCGCGAGGTGGCCGGTGCCCTGATCCGGGCCTCCAAGGAGCGCGGCATGTCCACGCTCCTCGTGGGACACGTCACCAAGGACGGCGCCATCGCCGGACCCCGCCTCCTGGAGCACCTCGTGGACGTGGTGCTCCACTTCGAGGGCGACCGGCACGCGCGTCTGCGGCTCGTGCGGGGCGTCAAGAACCGCTACGGCGCGACGGACGAGGTCGGCTGCTTCGAACTGCACGACGAGGGCATCACGGGCCTCGCCGACCCGAGCGGACTCTTCCTGACCCGTCGTGACGAACCGGTCCCCGGCACCTGCCTGACGGTCACCCTGGAGGGCCGCCGCCCCCTGGTGGCCGAGGTCCAGGCACTCACCGTCGACTCGCAGATCCCCTCACCCCGGCGTACGACGTCCGGCCTGGAGACCTCACGCGTCTCGATGATGCTGGCCGTGCTCGAACAGCGCGGCCGGATCAGCGCGCTCGGCAAGCGGGACATCTACTCCGCGACGGTCGGCGGAGTGAAGCTCTCGGAGCCCGCCGCGGACCTCGCCGTCGCCCTCGCGCTGGCCTCCGCGGCCAGTGACACACCTCTCCCCAAGAACCTCGTCGCGATCGGCGAGGTGGGCCTCGCGGGCGAGGTCAGACGGGTCACGGGCGTGCAGCGCAGGCTGGCCGAAGCCCACCGGCTGGGCTTCACCCACGCCCTCGTCCCGGGCGACCCGGGCAAGATCCCCGCGGGCATGAAGGTGCTGGAAGTTGCCGACATAGGGGACGCGCTCCAGGTCCTTCCGCGGTCGCGTCGGCGAGAGGCCCCACGGGACGAGGACGACCGCCGGTAGACTTTGCCCTGGTCTCGCCCGTCCGTACGAACCGTGTGTGCGAAACGGGAGCGCCCCAGAACCTGCGACCGGAGGAGTGCAGTGGCAGCCAACGACCGGGCAGCAGCTCCCGGAAAGTCCGGTGGGAGCTCCGGTGCCGATGGCCTGATGCGCGCCTCACTGAGCGCCGTGGCACCCGGCACGGCCCTGCGCGACGGCTTGGAACGGATTCTCCGCGGCAACACCGGCGGACTCATCGTGCTCGGCTCCGACAAGACCGTCGAGGTGATGTGCACGGGCGGATTCGTCCTGGATGTCGAGTTCACGGCGACCCGGCTGCGGGAGCTGTGCAAGCTCGACGGCGGCATCGTGCTGTCGTCCGACCTCTCCAAGATCCTGCGCGCCGGCGTCCAGCTGGTCCCGGACCCGACGATCCCCACGGAGGAGACCGGCACCCGGCACCGTACGGCGGACCGGGTCAGCAAGCAGGTCGGCTTCCCCGTGGTGTCCGTCTCGCAGTCGATGCGGCTCATCGCGCTCTACGTCGACGGTCAGCGCCGCGTCCTGGAGGACTCGGCGGCGATCCTCTCCCGGGCCAACCAGGCCCTGGCGACCCTGGAGCGCTACAAGCTCCGCCTCGACGAGGTCGCGGGAACGTTGTCAGCGCTGGAGATCGAGGACCTGGTGACGGTCCGCGACGTCTCGGCGGTGGCCCAGCGCCTGGAGATGGTGCGCCGCATCGCGACCGAGATCGCCGAGTACGTGGTGGAGCTGGGCACGGACGGTCGCCTCCTGGCACTCCAGCTGGACGAGTTGATCGCGGGCGTGGAACCCGAGCGCGAGCTCGTGGTGCGCGACTACGTCCCCGAGCCGACGGCCAAGCGCTCCCGCACGGTCGACGAGGCCCTGTACGAGCTGGACGCCCTCACCCACGCCGAGCTCCTGGAACTCTCCACGGTGGCACGGGCACTGGGCTACACGGGCTCCCCGGAGGCACTGGACTCCGGGGTCTCCCCGCGCGGCTTCCGCCTCCTGGCCAAGGTCCCGAGGCTGCCGGGCGCGATCATCGACCGCCTGGTGGAGCACTTCGGCGGCCTTCAGAAGCTGCTCGCGGCCAGTGTGGACGACCTCCAGACGGTGGACGGCGTCGGCGAGGCGCGGGCACGCAGCGTGCGCGAGGGGCTGTCGCGGCTGGCGGAGAGCTCGATCCTGGAACGGTACGTCTGAGCGCTCCGCGGGAAGTACCGCGATCTCGCGTCGCTCGGATGGGGCGCCGTCGTCGTCGCGCGGCGCGCCCACGCGGCGGACCGCACAGGCCACGGCCCCGCGCCCCTCGGGAGCGCGGGGCCGCCGGGCGAAGCGCTAGTCGTTCTCCAGCACGAACGACGTCTGTGCCGTCCCGAACCCCGGCGCCTTCGCCTCCACGAGATACGTTCCCGCCGCGGCGGCCGCCGCGGGCGGTGTCGCGCACTGCGCGGCGCTCGCCTTGCGGTCCCACTTCACGGTGTACGTGATGCTCTTGCCGGCGGGCACCCGGAACTGAAGGCTGCCGGAGACCTTGGGGCAGTCGGCGGAGGACCAGAAGTCGTCCTCGGATCCCGCCTGAGTGATCGTCACCACCGTGTTCTTCGGGCCCAGATCGACCTTGCAGTCGTAGCTGGAGGAGTTCGTCGCGGTCAGCAGCAGGGCGGGCGTCCGGCCTGGCTCGTACGCGTTGTGCAGGCTCTTGACCGACACCTTCACCGCGCCCGCGACACAGTCGGGCAGCGCGGAGCCCGGAGCGAGGGTGTCGTCCACACCGACGCCGCTTCCCGAACCGCCCCCCGCGGAGCCGCTGCCCGAGCCGTCCGACCCATCGGAGCCCCCGGCACCGTCCCCGGATCCGCTGCCGTCGCCGGAGCCCTCCGCCGACCCCGACCCGCCGGAGTCACCGCCGGGCGACTCGTCACGTCCGCCCGGCGCCTGACTGATCGCCGGCCCGGAACCCGACGGGCCCGGCGTGATCGTCGAGGGCGCGGGATTCTTGCCGTCCGACCCGCCCGCGTTGTTCTTGCCGCCTCCGCCGCCCGAGGTGAGCACCCAGGTGATCAGCAGCGCCAACAGGGCGACCACAGACAGCAGTACGGCCCTCCGTCGCCAGTAGATGGTGGAGGGAAGCGGCCCGATCGGATTGCGCAGTGATCCCACGGCGCAAACTGTACGAGAGATCGGTGCGTCAGCCTGCTCCACCCGCCGCCCCGGGCCACAACTTTTCCGGATCATCATCCCGGAAGCCGCCCCGCGCCGGCCGCGCCACCCCTGTCTTCCGTCAGGTGCGCCACCTGACGATCGCAGGATGTGACGATATCGGCCCGCCACCTACGGTCCGTGACCATGGACTTCGAGGACGCCGGGCTCTACCGGAACATCACCGACTTCGCCCGCGGCACCCCAACGTGGGTACAACACACCGCCGAGATATGGACGGAGGCCGGACTGCTGCTGTTCGGCGCGCTGTTCCTCACCACGTGGTGGCGAGCCAGGCGCGAGACCACCCGGGCCTTCGCGATCGCGGCCCTTGCACCTCTGGCCACGGCTGTGGCGTACGTCGGCAGTGAGCTCCTCAAGTCGGTTGTCACGCAGGAACGTCCGTGCCGGGCCGTGCCGGGTGCGACCACCTCGCTCGCCGCCTGCCCGCCCCCCGGCGACTGGTCCTTCCCCAGCAACCACGCCACCATCGCGGGCGCGGCGGCCGTCACACTCGCCCTGGCCAGGCACACCCTCCTGTGGCTGACGGCTCCACTGGCCCTCCTGATGGCCTTCTCCCGCGTCTTCGTCGGCGTCCACTACCCGCACGACGTCGCCGCGGGCCTCGCCTTCGGCGCGCTGGTCGCGGTGGCGGCCGTACGACTGGCCACCCGCCCCGCGACCCGGCTGGCACAGGCGATGCGGACGGCGTCGGCACCGGCGTTCGTACGGTGGTTGACGGCGCGGCCGGACCCGACCGGGGCGCGGCGCCCGCGCTGAGCCTGAGGTCGCCGCGCGACGCCTCACGACTCCACCAGCCCCGCCTCGTACGCCACGATCGCCGCCCGCACCCGGTTGCGCACGCCCAACCGGTCGAGCACCGCGCTCACATACGCCTTCACGGTGCCCTCGACCAGGTGCAGCCGGGCGGCGATCTCCGGGTTGGACAGGCCCGCGCCGACGAGCCCGAGCACCTCGCGCTCGCGCGGGCTGAGCTCGGCCACGCGCGCGCGTGCGGCGGCCTCGCGGCCGAGCCGCCCGTCGCTGCCGCCCAGCCCGTCGATGACGTACCGGGCCACCTTCGGCGACAGGAAGGCGGCGCCGCCCGCCACCGCCCGTACACCCGCGATCAGTTCGTAGGGGTCGCCGGACTTCAGCAGGAAGCCGGTGGCTCCGCCGCCGAGCGCCCGGGCCACGTAGGCGTGTTCGGAGAAGGTGGTGAGCATCGCGACGGCGGTGCCGGGGACGGTCCGTACGATCTCCCGCGCGGCGGCGAGTCCGTCCAGGCGGGGCATACGGATGTCCAGCAGAGCCACGTCCGGCCGGTGGGCCCGGGACAGTTCGACCGCCTCGCGCCCGTCGCCCGCCTCCGCGACGACCTCGGTCTCACCGCCGCTCGTCAGGATGGCGCGCACACCGGCCCGCACCATCGCCTCGTCGTCGGCCAGCAGTACACGGATCACCGTACGAACTCCTCGTTGGTGGAGGGCGGTTGGGTCAGAGCGGCCCTCGGGATCACGTCCTTGGCGACGAGCCGTCCCCCGTCGTCGAAGCAGAGCCTGAAGTGGTCGACGGAGACCAGGAGTTCGCCGCTCGCGCGGTAGTAGCGGCAGTCGGTGCCCTTCGGGGGCGGCACGGGCGCGCGTTCCACGGGTGCGTCGCGCGCGGTGCGGTCGGGCAGGACGCCCGCGATGTCGCGGTGCGACGCGCCGAGCCGCAGCTCGGCGTACGCGGCGGGCGGCAGCACCGAGTGGGTCTCCGTGTACGCGTACCAGGCGAAGGCTCCGCCGACGAGTGCGACGCCCGCGCCGACGGCGGCCGCGGCCGCGAGGGCGATGCGGCGGCGGGCGTGGGTGAAGGGGGCGTACGGGGCCGGGGACGGTCGTACCGTCGCGGCGACGGGCCGCTCCGGAACGTACGCCCGCACGCGGAAGCCGTCACCGCACGGGCCTGCCTCGAAGTCGCCGCCGACCGCGGTGACGGCGGCGCGCAGGGCCTGGAGGCCGGTGCCGCCGGAGGGCGGGGAGGGC
Organism: Streptomyces sp. NPDC057623; assembly: GCF_042800355.1. Lineage (NCBI taxonomy): Bacteria > Bacillati > Actinomycetota > Actinomycetes > Kitasatosporales > Streptomycetaceae > Streptomyces > Streptomyces sp. NPDC057623. Next base: position 57,735 of record NZ_JBHVGZ010000048.1, on the reverse strand, counting down.
GGGGGCACGCAATCCTCGTCGAGGGCCGGACTCCGCCCGCTGAGCACCGTGACCCGCGTGCCCCCGGCCTCCCTGCCCGCCGCCACGGTGATCGCGGCACCGGGCGCGTGCCGGGCCGCGTTGGTCAGCGCCTCGCGGACCACCCGGTACAGGACCCGCTCGGCGACCCCGCCCGGTTCCGGCGTGGCCCGGGCCGTCCCCTCCCAGCGCACCGGCAGGCCCGACTCGGCGGAGCGGGCGACGAGTTGCTCGACGGTCTCGCCCGGCGGGCTCAGGGACACCGGTTCGTCCTCCTCCCGCAGGACGCCGATGATGCGGTGCAGTCGGTCGGTGGCGTCGGCGGCGGCCGCGCGCAGGTCGGCGGCGGCGGTGCGGTGGCGGTCCGGGAGGTCCGGGGCGACCTGGAGGGCCCCCGCGCGCAGCGCGATGAGGCTCAGCTCGTGCCCCAGGGAGTCGTGCATGTCCTGGGCGATCCGGGCCCGCTCGCGCAGCCGGGCCCGCTCCTCGGCGATGCGCTGCTCACCCTCCAGGCGCGCGGCCCTGCTCCAGCCGGCCTCCGTCAGCCGACGGCTCTGCCGCCAGTAGCGGCCGCCGAGCCAGGGGAAGACGCAACCGAAGAGCAGCGTGCCCGTCAGGACCACCCATTCCGGTGCCGGATCGACCCCGAAGAGCGCGATCCGCGCCGTACCGAGAAGGGCGATGCCGCCGAAGAGGGCCACCGCCACTCGTACCCCGGCCGCGCGCAGACCGAGCAGCAGCGCGAAGACGCCGAGCGCGGGGCCGTAGGAGACGGTGAACAGGGCGGGGCCGGCGGCCAGGCCCAGCGCGGCCGTCAGCGCGAACGCCGCCGGCGGGCGCCGTCGGGCCACGGCGACCGCGGCGGCGAGCACGGCGAGCCCGGCCGCCTGCTGCCACCCGGCCCGCGGCTCGTTCATCCCGAGGCGGTCGGCCGTGAGCGCGGGCAGCACGAGGGCGGCCCAGAGCAGACAGGCCCGCCATATGCGAGGACGTTCCATCCGCCCGACGCTACAAGCGGGCGCCGGGGCACCACTGCTGCCGATCGTCAGGTGCGGCGCGCTCCTGAGGGGTACGTGGCGGCCGTGGGGCGGCGACTGCCCGCACCGGTGTCCGGCCGTCGGCGGCTCGGGGCCGCGACCCGCCACACCCGCGGCCACAAAACGCCCCGCCCCCGCCGCCTACCCACCCGGCCGCCACCGACATGGCAGGATCGGAAAGCCATGACTGCGCCCACGAAGCCCTCACCGAACAGTCCCGCCGACGGCCTCTCCGGCTCCCCTCTCGGAGGGGACCTGCACAGCCCCGTGATCGACTGGTTCGACGAAAACGCCCGCGACCTCCCCTGGCGGCGCCCCGAGGCGGGCCCCTGGGGCGTGATGGTCAGTGAGTTCATGCTCCAGCAGACGCCCGTGAACCGCGTCCTGCCCGTCTACGAGCAGTGGCTCGCCCGCTGGCCGCGCCCCGCCGACCTGGCCGGGGAAGCCCCCGGCGAGGCCGTCCGCGCCTGGGGCCGGCTCGGCTATCCGCGCCGCGCGCTGCGGCTGCACGGCGCCGCCGTCGCCATAGCGGAACGGCACGGCGGGGACGTACCGACGGACCACGCCCAGCTTCTGGCGCTGCCCGGCATCGGCGAGTACACGGCCGCGGCGGTCGCCTCCTTCGCCTACGGTCAGCGCCACCCCGTCCTGGACACCAACGTCCGCCGGGTCCTCGCCCGTGCCGTCACCGGCGTGCAGTACCCGCCGAACGCCACCACCGCCGCCGAACGCAAGCTCGCCCGTGCCCTGCTCCCCGACGACGAGGGCACCGCAGCCCGCTGGGCCGCGGCCTCCATGGAGCTCGGCGCGCTGGTGTGCACCGCGAAGAACGAGGCGTGCCACCGCTGCCCGATCACCGCGCGGTGCGCCTGGCAGCTGGCGGGCAAGCCGGAGCACGAGGGCCCGCCGCGCCGGGGCCAGACGTACGCCGGAACCGACCGTCAGGTGCGCGGCAAGCTGCTCGCCGTCCTCCGCGACGCCCATGTGCCCGTCCCGCAGGCGGCCCTGGACCGGGTGTGGCACGAGCCGGTGCAGCGCGCCCGCGCCCTGGACGGCCTGGTCGCGGACGGGCTGGTGGAGCCGCTGCCGGGCGGGATGTACCGGCTGCCGCTGAGCTGAGCGCGCGAGCTGACGCTCAGACACATCACAGCGGCAGGGCCTCCGCAACACACGAGGCACAGCCGCCACAGAGTTACAACACGGACAAATCATCCCATAGCCACCTCAACTCCTCTGTCGTTTAGTCCGTTTCCTTCTTCCGTTACACAACCGACGGACAGCCGAGCGCTAGCCGAAGGCTGCTTCGGACAGCCCCGTGACAACGCCTCCGTAGCTTCATTTCCGTACCCGGCAGACGGGGACGACTACGAACCACAGGCAGTCACACCGACGGCGAACAAGCCGATCGGGAACGGGGAATCGGGAGGCGGTCAACATGGCGCAGGGAGAGGTGCTCGAGTTCGAGGAGTACGTTCGCACCCGGCAGGACGCGCTGCTGCGCAGTGCCCGCCGACTGGTCCCGGACCCGGTGGACGCCCAGGATCTGCTGCAGACGGCGCTGGTGCGGACGTACCACCGCTGGGACGGCATAGCGGACAAGCGACTCGCCGACGCCTACCTGCGCCGCGTGATGATCAACACGCGGACCGAGTGGTGGCGGGCGCGCAAGCTGGAGGAAGTGCCGACCGAGCAGCTCCCGGACGCCTGCGTCGACGACTCCACCGAGCAGCACGCGGACCGCGCCCTGCTGATGGACATCATGAAGGTTCTGGCGCCGAAGCAGCGCAGCGTCGTGGTGCTGCGACACTGGGAGCAGATGTCCACGGAGGAGACGGCCGCCGCCCTCGGCATGTCGGCCGGAACGGTCAAGAGCACGCTGCACCGGGCGCTCGCCCGGCTCCGCGAGGAGCTGGAGAGCCGCGATCTGGACGCACGCGCGCTGGAGCGTGAGGAGCGGGAGCGTTGCGCGGCCTAGGCACGACGACGGGCGGCACCGGGCACACGGACAGGGGCGACAGGGACACGGACGAGGACTCCGGGTCCGCGGACATGGGCCCCGCCCAACCCGGACCCGCGCAGGTCCGGGGCATTTTTCAGGCGGCGTTCACGGCGGTGGCCGTGGTCGTCGCCCTCGCCCTTTTCGCCTCCGCGTGCGCCACCGGCGGCACCGGCGCCCGCGACGAGGGCCCCGCCCACGCCGACTCGGTGAGCGGCGCGGACGTCTCGTCGTCCTTCGCTCCCACGCCCGCCGCCTCGGCCCCGGCCTCGGCGGTCCCGGACCGGACGGAGGCCGTCCGCCTGGTCAAGGCGGACCCCGTGGTCTCGACGGAGGTCAAGCGCGATCTGAAGCCGTGTGTGGCGGACGAGTACCCCGTCGACGTGTCGTACGGCGATCTGACCGGCGGACCGGCGGACGACATCGTGGTCAACGTCCTGTCCTGCGGCGACGCGGTCGGCATCGCCTCGTACGTGTACCGGGAGCAGGGCGGCGCGTACCACAATGTGTTCAAGACCGAGGAGCCTCCGGTCTACGCGGAGATCGACCGCGGCTACCTGGTGGTGACAAAGCAGGTCTATGCCAAGGATGATGCGCTGTCGAACCCGTCCCGCGAGAACGTGCTCTCGTACCAGTGGGTCTCCGGCGGCTTCGTCCAGCGGTTCGACACGCGCACCGACTACGGCAACCTCGGCGGCGGTGACGAGTCGGCGGCGCCCGACGGCTGAGAGCCGGCCGCGGCGGCAGTGAACGCATCGCCCGATCCACGCGTCCCTCAAGTGGACACCTCCGACACACCCCTGACAAAGACGCACCCCCAGCAGAACACGAGGACTGAGAGCACCGGGATGGCAGACCAGACCCATGTCCTGTTCGTCGAGGACGACGACGTCATCCGCGAGGCCACCCAGCTCGCCCTGGAGCGGGACGGCTTCGCGGTCACCGCCATGCCCGACGGGGTCTCGGGCCTGGAGGCGTTCCGGACGAACCAGCCGGACATCGCGTTGCTCGACGTCATGGTCCCGGGCATGGACGGCGTCAGCCTGTGCCGCCGTATCCGCGACGAGTCGACGGTGCCGGTGATCATGCTGTCGGCGCGCGCGGACTCGATCGACGTGGTGCTGGGCCTGGAGGCGGGCGCGGACGACTATGTGACCAAGCCGTTCGACGGTGCCGTGCTGGTCGCGCGGATCCGTGCGGTGCTGCGCCGGTTCGGGCACGCGAGCGGCGGCGAGCGCGGCGTGGACGACGCCGGTTCGGCCGCCACCGGCGGGGTGCTGGCCTTCGGGGACCTGGAGGTCGACACCGAGGGCATGGAGGTGCGCAAGGCCGGGCAGCCGGTCGCGCTCACGCCGACCGAGATGCGGCTGCTGCTGGAGTTCTCCTCGGCGCCGGGCACGGTGCTGTCGCGGGACAAACTGCTGGAGCGGGTGTGGGACTACGGCTGGGGCGGGGACACCCGCGTCGTCGACGTCCATGTGCAGCGGCTGCGGCAGAAGATCGGCCAGGACCGCATCGAGACGGTCCGCGGCTTCGGCTACAAGTTGAAGGCCTGAGCGGGGCGGGCATGCGGGGGATGTTCAGACGCCCGGCTCCGTCCGGGGTGGCACGCGCGGCGGGCCTCGCGGACGCGACCGACGTCGCGGCCGTGGGCCGGGGATCAGGTGTCCGTGGGGGACCGGGTACGGGCGGTGGCATGGGTGACCGTACGGGCGGGGGCCCGGGCAGGCGGGGGCGCACCGGCATGCGCGTGCTCCGGCGCGCGGGCAGCCGCGTGAGCAGTCGCATGGCCATCCGCACGGGCCTGCGCTGGAAGCTGAGCGCGGCGATCGCGCTGGTCGGCGCGCTGGTGGCGATCGTGCTGAGCCTGGTGGTGCACAACGCGGCCCGGGTCTCGATGCTGGACAACGCGCGCGACCTCGCCGACGAGCGGATCCAGATCGCCCAGCGCAACTACGAGCAGTCCAAGCGGCTGAACTTCCCGAACGCCACGATCGACGACCCGGAGCTGCCGGCGGCGCTGCGGGAGAAGGTCGAGGAGGGCCGCCGGGCCACCTATGTGACCGACACGGCGAGCGGCACGCCCGACATCTGGGCGGCCGTGCCGCTCAACAACGGGCGGGTCATGTCCCTGCACACCGGGTTCACCGACCGCAGCGAGGACATCCTCGACGACCTCGACCAGGCCCTGCTCATCGGCTCCATCGCGGTGGTCCTCGGCGGCAGCGCGCTCGGTGTCCTCGTCGGCGGGCAGCTCTCACGCCGGCTGCGCAAGGCGGCGGCCGCGGCGCACCAGGTCGCGAGCGGGGAGCCGGACGTCCGGGTGCGGGACGCCATCGGGGGTGTCGTACGGGACGAGACCGACGATCTGGCGAGCGCGGTGGACGCCATGGCGGACGCGCTGCAACAGCGGCTGGAGGCGGAGCGGCGGGTGACGGCGGACATCGCGCACGAACTGCGCACGCCCGTGACGGGTCTGCTGACGGCGGCGGAACTCCTTCCCCCCGGCCGGCCCACCGAACTGGTCCTGGACCGGGCCAAGGCCATGCGCACGCTCGTCGAGGACGTCCTGGAGGTGGCCCGCCTGGACAGCGCCTCGGAGCGGGCCGAGTTGCAGGGCATCATGCTGGGCGAGTTCGTCAGCCGGCGGGTCGCGGTGAAGGATCCCGCCATCGAGGTGCGGGTCGTCCACGAGTCGGAGGTCACCACCGACCCGCGGCGCCTGGAGCGGGTGCTGTTCAACCTGCTGACGAACGCCGCGCGGCACGGCAGGCCGCCGATCGAGGTCACGGTCGAGGGCCGGGTCATCCGGGTCCGCGACCACGGCCCCGGCTTCCCCGAGGGCCTGCTCGCGGACGGGCCCAGCCGGTTCCGCACGGGCAGCAGCGACCGGTCGGGCCGCGGCCACGGCCTCGGCCTGACGATCGCGGCAGGTCAGGCCCGGGTCCTGGGCGCCCGTCTGACCTTCCGCAACGTCCGCCCGGCCGGCGCCGCGGACCACGTCCCGGCGGAAGGCGCGGTAGCCGTCCTCTGGCTCCCTGAGCACGCGCCGACGAACACGGGGAGCTACCCGATGCTGCCGTAGCGGCGCCGGGCTCACTCGAACGACTTGGAGAAGTCCAGCTCCTCACTGCGCTCGGTCAGCGAGTACCAGTTGCCGTTGTCGTCGCGGAAGATCGCCTCGATGCCGTACGGCCGCTCCTGCGGCTCCTGGATGAACTCCACCCCGCGCGCCCTGAAGGTCTCGTAGTCGCCCCGGCAGTCGTCCGTCCGGAACGCCCCGGCGCCGATGACCCCCTTCCCGACCAGCGTCTTCAGCGCTTCGGAGGATTCGGGATCGAGCCCCGGCCCGTCCAGGCTCATCAATGCGAGCTCGACATCCGGCTGGTCCTTCGCGCCCACGGTGACCCACCGCATATCGCCCATCGAAAGATCGTTCCGCACCTCGAAGCCGATCTTCTCGGTGAAGAACGCCTTGGTGCGCTGCTGGTCAAACGTCCATACGGTGGTGATGCCGAGACCCTTGATCATGACCTGTTCTCCCGTGTTCCGGCTCTGTTCCCTGCCGTCACGGTAGGCGCAGGCTCCTTCACGGCGCTTCTCCAGAGTTGCTCTCCTGCGCCTGCTCCGCCGCCTCCCGACGCATGAAGCCCCCGGCCCACAACATCGCGTAGCACCCCGGTATCAACGCCGCCCCGCGCCCGACGTGCTTCTCCCGGTACTCGGTCGGCGTCAGCCCGGTCCGCGCCTTGAACTTCGCCGAGAACGTCCCGAGGCTGCTGAAGCCGACCAGATGACAGATCTCCGTCACGCTCAGATCGGCGCCCCGCAGATACTCCTCGGCCCGCTCGATCCGCCGATGCGTCAGATACTGCCCCGGCGTCTGCCCGTACGCCGCCTTGAACGCCCGTACGAAGTGATGGCGCGAATACCCGGCGTGCGCGGCGACACCCTCCAGATCGAGCCCGGGATCAGCCCAGTCCCGATCCATGGCGTCCTTGGCCAGCCGCAGCAGCCGCACCTTGTCCATGGAGCCGATGGTGGCACGCCCCACGCATTCTCAGCCCGTCCGGCGTTTGAGGACGAGGCCCTTCGGGCCGACAGCGGGGGTCCAGGGGGCGGCAGCCCCTCGGCGGGGTCGAAGGGGCGGAGACCCTTCAAGGGATGGGACGGGTAGGGGCGGCGGGGGCGAGAAAAAACGCGAAGCCCCCGGGCGCGACACCCGAGGGCTCCGACAAGCTCCGCCCGCTCAGACGGCCTCCACCACGGCGACCTGGGCCGACGCACCGTCGTCGGCTTCAGCGTCCCCCTTCGGCCCCGCGCCCCTGAGCGGCACCTCCTTGACGAACACCGCCGCCACCAACGCCACCACGGCGACCGCGGCCCCCAGCAGAAACGCCGAGTGCGTCCCCGCCGACACCGCGTGCTGGTACGCCTCCCGCACAGCCGTCGGCAGCTGCGCCAGGCTCGCCGCGTCCAACTGCGCCGACTGCTCGGTCACCTTCGCCCCCAGCTGCCCGCCCCGCTCGGCCATGACGTCCTGGACCCGGCTGTTGAACAGCGCGCCCATGATCGCGACACCGAACGAGGAGCCGAGCGTACGGAAGAGCGTGGTGGACGAGGAGGCGACTCCCATGTCCTTCATCTCGACGCTGTTCTGCGCGACCAGCATGGTGATCTGCATCAGACAGCCCATGCCGAACCCGACCACGGCCATGTACAGCCCGGACGTGAGCCGGCTCGTGTCGGTGTCCATCAGCGACAGCAGATACAGCCCGACGACCATCAGCACGCTGCCGATCACCGGGAACACCTTGTACCGCCCGCTGTTCGTGGTCACCCGCCCCGCGACCATCGAGGTGACCAGCATCGCGCCGAGCATCGGCAGCAACAGCAGCCCGGAGTTCGTGGCGGAAGCCCCCTGCACCGACTGCTGGTACAGCGGCAGGAACAGCGTCGCACCGAACATCACGAACCCGGTGATGAACCCGATCACGGACATCAGCGTGAAGTTCCGGCTGCGGAATATGTGCAACGGAACCACCGGCTCCGCCGCCTTGGTCTGCCAGAACACGAACCCTACGAGCGCCGTGACCCCGATCCCGATGAGCTCCATGATCATCGCGGAGGTCCACGCGTACTCCGTACCGCCCCACGTGGTCACGAGCACGATCGCGGTGATGCCGACCGTCAGCAGGGCCGCGCCCAGATAGTCGATCCGCGCCTGTGCCCGCTTCTTCGGCAGATGCAGGACGACACTGATCGCGGCGAGCGCCACGACCCCGAGCGGCAGGTTGATGTAGAACGCCCAGCGCCAGCCCCAGTGGTCGGTGATGGTGCCACCGACCAGCGGCCCGGCGATCATCGCGAGCGCCATCACGCCGGCCATCATGCCCTGGTACTTGCCGCGCTCCCGCGGCGGAATCAGATCACCGATGATCGCCATGACGCCGACCATCAGACCGCCGGCGCCCAGTCCCTGCACGGCCCGGAACGCGATCAGCTGCCCCATGTCCTGGGCCATACCGCTCAGCGCGGACCCGATCAGGAACAGCACGATGGACGCCATGAAGACGCCCTTGCGCCCGTACATGTCACCGAGCTTGCCCCACAGCGGAGTGGAGGCCGCGGTCGCCAGGGTGTAGGACGTCACGACCCAGGACAGATGCTCCAGCCCGCCCAGCTCACCCACGATCGTCGGCATCGCGGTGCCCACGATCATGTTGTCGAGCATCGCGAGCATCATCGTGATCATCAGCGCGAGCAGGACGACCCGTACGCTCTTCGGCTGTTTCTTGTCGTCGGGCTCCGCCGCCCCTGAACCGACTGTCTTCGCGTCCGCCATGGTTCCCACTCCCCCGGCCACTCCCCGGCCACTTGCTTTCACTTACTTGCCGCCCGGCTAGTTGTCTACACTCGGGAAGGTAGGCGCGTAACTAGCCGGGCGTCAAGTAAGTTTTATGGAAAGCCGAGGAGTACGAGGATGGGCGGCACCATGGACGGCACCAAGCAGCGGCGCCGCGGGAACACCCGCCAGCGCATCCAGGACGTGGCCCTCGAACTCTTCGCCGAGCAGGGCTACGAGAAGACCTCACTGCGCGAGATCGCCGAGCGCCTGGAGGTCACGAAGGCGGCCCTGTACTACCACTTCAAGACCAAGGAAGAGATCATCGTCAGCCTCTTCGAGGACCTGACGAAGCCGATCGAGGACCTGATCGACTGGGGCAGGCGGCAGCCGCACTCACTCGAGACCAAGCAGGAGATCGTACGCCGCTACAGCCAGGCCCTGATCGACGCGGAACCGCTGTTCCGCTTCATGCAGGAGAACCAGGCGACGGTCCGCGAACTGAGCATCGGCGAGATGTTCAAGAACCGCATGCTCGGCATGCGCGACATCGTCATCGATCCGGACGCCGACCTGGTCGACCAGGTCCGCTGCATCAGCGCCCTGTTCACGATGCACGCCGGCATGTTCGTGATGAAGGACGTCGAAGGCGACCCCGAGGAGAAGCGCAAGGCCATCCTCGAGGTCGCCATCGACTTGATCACCCAGGCGCACAAGGGCGCCTGAACGGCTCGGTGTCTCAGATCTTCAGGCCCTTGGCACGAAGGAAGGACACCGGGTCGACCGCGGAACCGTAGTTGGCGGTCTTGCGGATCTCGAAGTGCAGGTGCGGCCCGCTGGAGTTGCCGGTGTTGCCGGACCTGGCTATGTCCTGACCGGTCTTGACGACCTGGCCGGCCTTCACGTCGATGCGCGACAGGTGGGCGTACTGGGAGTACGTCCCGTTGCCGTGCTTGATGACGATGGCATTGCCGTACGCGGGGCCGTCACCGGCGCCGTTGCCGCCGGCCTTGACGACGGTGCCGCCGTGCGCGGCCACGACCTGGGTGCCGCTCGGGACGGCGAAGTCCTGCCCGCTGTGGGTGGACTGCCACATGCCGCCGGCCTGCGCGAAGCTGGCGGACTTCGTGTACTTCTTCACCGGGCTGACCCAGGAGGCGGCCTTCTTGGCGGCGGCCTTCTTCACGGCGGCGCTCTGCGCCTGCACGGCGGTGGAGGTGCCGGGGGCGGAGCTCATCTCGGCGGCGACCGCGCCTCCGGCGCCCAGCACGACCGAGGCCCCCAGGCCGGCGGCCAGCACAGCGGCACGGGTGCGGAACGTGGACGTACGGGACGAACGGAAGGAGAAGCGCGGGGACATACGAAACCTCATGGGGAAGACGACAAGGAAATCCACCCGACGCTCAGGCATTCGCCGGATGGCCATCCCTTGGTAACCCCGGTACCGCCGCTGACCAAAACCCTCCAACTACGACGGACGCTAGTACTCCCCCATAAAAATCACCGCATCTTGACAGAGCGGCCATTCCGGACGAACCAGCACGGATACCGAAACCTACGCATGATTTCGGCGAAGAACGTCCCTTTTGTCCACCAGGTCGTTTCCACTATTCCCACTAGTAACGGACAAATCGCCTGTGCGGCATGTCACCGCTGAGCGCAATCGCGGGACCTCGGAATGTGACGGGCGCTACGCCGCGATTCCGCCGGACCGGCGGCCGAATGGATGCGGCCTGCCGCGCCCCGGGCGAATCCGCACGGCGTCATGTGACGCACGTCTCTGGCCACTTACCACCCAGTAACCCTATCTTTCCCCTCACGCCATCCCCACCCACGAACATGCACGCGACAACAACACAGCGCACGTGACGTGAGAGGACCCCCCACATGACGCTTCGCCGCCCCTGGGCACGCCGTATAGCGGTCAGCACCGTCTCCGCGGCCGCCCTCGTGGCCCTCGCGGTCCCCGCCGATGCCGCGACCACGGCCACCGCGACGAGCACCTCCACCGCCACGGCAGCCGCCGAGGACGTCAGCTACGACACCTGGCAGAAGGACTGCCAGGCGGTGATGGACCAGGCGCTGCCCTATCTGAAGCAGCGGATCGCCAACACCAAGCCGGGTGAGAAGCAGGCGATCGTCTTCGACATCGACAACACCACCCTGGAGACGGACTTCGGCTTCAGCTACCCGCAGCCGGCCAACAAGCCGGTCCTGGAGGTCGCCGAGTACGCCCAGCAGCACGGCGTCTCCCTGTTCTTCGTGACCGCCCGCCCGGGCATCATCGCCTCAGTGACCGACTACAACCTCAAGCACGTCGGCTACCAGGTCTCCGGCCTCTACGTCCGCAGCTTCGGCGACCTGTTCAAGGATGTCGCCGAGTACAAGACGGCCCAGCGCGTCGGCATCGAGAACAAGGGCTACACGATCATCGCGAACGTCGGCAACAGCGCCACCGACCTGTCGGGCGGCCACGCCGAGAAGACGTACAAGCTGCCTGACTACGACGGCCAGTTGTCGTAGTCCGACGGCATGCCGAAGGGGCCGGTGCTCGAAAGCACCGGCCCCTTCAGTGGTTGACGCTTACGCGTCCTTGCTCAGGTTCGGGCCGCCCGGCCCGGCCGCCTGCTCGATCGGCGGGACGTCCGGCAGCGCCGACTTCTCCTCACCCCGGAAGGTGAAGGTCTTGGCGTCGCCCTCGCCCTCGGTGTCCACGACCACGATGTGACCGGGACGCAGCTCGCCGAAGAGGATCTTCTCCGACAGCGAGTCCTCGATCTCGCGCTGGATGGTCCGGCGCAGCGGCCGGGCGCCCAGCACGGGGTCGTAACCCTTCTTGGACAGTAGCTCCTTGGCGGACTGGGAGAGCTCGATGCCCATGTCCCGGTCCTTCAGGCGCTCGTCCACCTTGCCGATCATCAGGTCGACGATCCGCAGGATGTCGTCCTGGGTCAGCTGCGGGAAGACCACCACGTCGTCGACGCGGTTGAGGAACTCGGGACGGAAGTGCTGCTTGAGCTCGTCCGAGACCTTGTTCTTCATGCGCTCGTAGTTGGTCTTCGTGTCACCCGAGGCCGCGAAGCCCAGGTTGAAGCCCTTGGAGATGTCCCGGGTGCCGAGGTTGGTCGTCATGATGATGACCGTGTTCTTGAAGTCCACGACCCGGCCCTGGGAGTCGGTCAGGCGACCGTCCTCCAGGATCTGCAGCAGCGAGTTGAAGATGTCCGGGTGGGCCTTCTCGACCTCGTCGAAGAGGACGACGGAGAACGGCTTGCGGCGGACCTTCTCGGTCAGCTGGCCGCCCTCTTCGTAGCCCACGTAGCCGGGGGGCGAACCGAAGAGACGCGAGACCGTGTGCTTCTCGCTGAACTCCGACATGTCGAGGGAGATCAGCGCGTCCTCGTCACCGAAGAGGAACTCGGCGAGGGCCTTGGACAGCTCCGTCTTACCGACACCGGACGGGCCCGCGAAGATGAACGAACCACCCGGACGCTTCGGGTCCTTCAGACCGGCACGCGTACGACGGATCGCCTTCGACAGCGCCTTGACGGCGTCGACCTGGCCGATGACCCGCTTGTGGAGCTCGTCCTCCATGCGCAGCAGACGCGAGGACTCCTCCTCGGTCAGCTTGAAGACCGGGATGCCGGTGGCGGTCGCGAGGACCTCGGCGATCAGCTCGCCGTCGACCTCGGCGACGACGTCCATGTCGCCGGCCTTCCACTCCTTCTCCCGCTTGGCCTTGGCGGCCAGGAGCTGCTTCTCCTTGTCGCGGAGGGAGGCGGCCTTCTCGAAGTCCTGCGAGTCGATCGCGGACTCCTTGTCGCGGCGCACGCCCGCGATCTTCTCGTCGAACTCACGCAGGTCCGGCGGCGCGGTCATCCGGCGGATGCGCATCCGGGAACCGGCCTCGTCGATCAGGTCGATCGCCTTGTCCGGCAGGAAGCGGTCCGAGATGTACCGGTCGGCCAGAGTGGCGGCCTGGACCAGCGCCTCGTCGGTGATGGAGACCCGGTGGTGGGCCTCGTACCGGTCGCGCAGACCCTTGAGGATCTCGATCGTGTGCGGCAGGGACGGCTCGGCGACCTGGATGGGCTGGAAGCGGCGCTCGAGGGCCGCGTCCTTCTCCAGGTGCTTGCGGTACTCGTCCAGCGTGGTCGCACCGATGGTCTGCAGCTCACCACGGGCCAGCATCGGCTTCAGGATGGAGGCCGCGTCGATGGCGCCCTCGGCGGCACCCGCACCGACCAGCGTGTGGAGCTCGTCGATGAACAGGATGATGTCGCCGCGGGTGCGGATCTCCTTGAGCACCTTCTTCAGGCGCTCCTCGAAGTCACCGCGGTAGCGGGAGCCGGCGACCAGCGCGCCGAGGTCCAGGGTGTAGAGGTGCTTGTCCTTGAGGGTCTCGGGCACCTCGCCCTTGACGATGGCCTGGGCGAGGCCCTCGACGACGGCGGTCTTGCCGACGCCGGGCTCACCGATCAGGACCGGGTTGTTCTTGGTACGGCGGGACAGCACCTGCATGACCCGCTCGATCTCCTTCTCGCGCCCGATGACCGGGTCGAGCTTGGACTCACGAGCGGCCTGGGTGAGGTTCCGGCCGAACTGGTCGAGGACCAGGGACGTCGAGGGGGTGCCCTCGGCAGGCCCGCCGGCGGTGGCGGTCTCCTTGCCCTGGTAGCCGGAGAGCAGCTGGATGACCTGCTGCCGCACCCGGTTGAGATCAGCGCCCAGCTTGACCAGGACCTGGGCGGCGACGCCCTCGCCCTCACGGATCAGGCCGAGCAGGATGTGCTCCGTGCCGATGTAGTTGTGGCCCAGCTGAAGGGCCTCGCGGAGCGACAGCTCCAGGACCTTCTTGGCACGGGGGGTGAAGGGGATGTGCCCGGACGGGGCCTGCTGCCCCTGCCCGATGATCTCCTCCACCTGCTGGCGGACCGCCTCGAGCGAAATCCCGAGGCTCTCAAGGGCCTTGGCGGCGACACCCTCACCCTCGTGGATCAGGCCCAGGAGGATGTGCTCGGTGCCGATGTAGTTGTGGTTGAGCATCCGGGCTTCTTCCTGAGCCAGGACGACAACCCGCCGCGCGCGGTCGGTGAACCTCTCGAACATCGTTAATCGCTCCTCAGAGCGGTCAGGCAGTGGGGGGAACTTCCCCTCCCTGTCCTTCCGCAGCTTAGTCCCGCAAGCGGGGACCGCTCATTCCAACTGCCGACACCGTCGATGGCCTCCTGACCCCGAACGCCGACATCTGCTCCAACCCGATGGTGCGAGACGATGTTCCCGCAGGCCAGGTGGTTACCCTCACCATCACTACGCCGATGGCGAACGTGAGACCCACTGTCCTGCGTGTCGCCCCCTCCCACTAGGGATGTCTTACCCGCTGGGACTGACACTCCATGCCGCGCCCCCCGGTTCCCTCCGCTACGGGCGAACAACCTTGCGCCACCTCACACCCCCGCACGCCCCCGCCTTCGGCACTCTGCGCATTCAGGAGAGCACCCAGCGTAACCAGTAGGCCTTTTCAGTGGTTCCCTTGGCATGGCTGGCACACGCCCCGCGTTCGTCACGGACTCCGCCACGATCCCCCTCCCCCGTCGGCCGCTCGATCCGAGCGATCAGGTCCGCCGGTGGTACGAGAACGAACTGGGCTGGCCGACGGTGCCCGGGACACCCGGATCCCCGCTGCGCCTTCGCGTCGGTCCGCGCTTCGACGTCCTGGACGTCCCGGCCGGGGCGGGCCACGCGGCTCTGCGCCATCTGACGCCGGCCTCTCCGGTGGCCGTCCAGGGCGACCGGATGCGGCTGCTCATGGCAGCGGGCAGCGCGGAGGAGGTGCCGGGGGTGCTGGACTGGCTGGAGTGGGGCGCACTGCCCCTGGACCTGACGGCACTCGGCGAAGGCGACCTCATGGAGGCTCCCCTGCCACCCGAGCCGGGGTCGGTCACAGCCGTACGGCGCCCTGTCGATCCGATGCCGAGGGGGGCCGTACGACGTCCTGGCCCGCAGGACACCTGCGGAACGCGGCCGCTCCCCCTGGACCGCTCCGCTTCAGTGCAGGGGGCCGCCGTGTGGCTGCGGCCCCCCGAGCCCGATGGCGAGGTCGAGGCCTCGCTGCCGACACTGTCGGCTTTGGGGGGCGGTGGGGGCGCCCCCGATCTCGTGCGGGTTCTGAACACGGTGGCAACGCAGTGCCACCGCCTGTGGCTGCGGCGCGTGTGCGCCCAGTCGTCGGCTGCCTGTCCGTAGATCAGGCGTTGGCCTTCTCGTATGCCTCGCGAATGGTCGCCGGGACGCGGCCGCGGTCGTTGACCTCGTAACCGTTCTCCTTGGCCCACGCGCGGATCTGCGCGGTGTCCTGGCTGCCACCGGAAGCGGCGCGCGCCTTTCCACGCCCACCCGAAGCGCGACCTCCGGTACGACGGCCACCCTTCACGTAAGGCTCGAGAAGGCCACGGAGCTTGTCCGCATTGCCAGTCGTGAGATCGATCTCGTACGTCTTGCCGTCCAGCGCGAACGTCACGGTCTCGTCCGCCTCGCCACCGTCGAGGTCGTCGACAAGAAGGACCTGAACCTTCTGTGCCACCGGATTTCCTTTCATCGATAACTTGAGGGCCGGGGGTCTGCGGCATCCGCCGTTTCCCGCCCCCTGTTATATGCAGTACAGCAGTACGTCGGAAAGCAAACCGCTTTTGCCGGAAAAACACAAACCCTCGGGAGAGACCACTGTCAGACTGCGGTCCGGAAACGTGCGCGTTTCGGACATAGGGCACCTGGGCATGGACTGTCCGACGGAATACGCCTCCGGGAAGCCGATCCTCGGCGATCACAGATGCAGAAGCATCCGGCTGTTGCCCAAGGTGTTCGGTTTCACTCGTTCGAGGCCGAGGAACTCCGCCACACCCTCGTCATAGGAACGCAGCAGCTCCGCGTAGACATCGGTGTCCACCGGTGTCTCACCGATCTCGACGAAGCCGTGCTTGCCGAAGAAGTCCACTTCGAAGGTCAGACAGAAAACTTTGCGAACGCCGAGCCAGCGCGCGGTGTGCAGCAACTTCTCCAGCAACTGATGACCGACACCGACACCCTTCAGGCCGGGCTTCACGGCGAGAGTGCGGACTTCCGCCAGGTCTTCCCACATCACGTGCAGGGCACCGCAGCCGACGAGCTCGCCGTTGTCGTCCCGTTCCGCGACCCAGAACTCCTGGATGTCCTCGTAAAGCGTCACCGTGGCTTTGTCGAGCAGGATGCGGCGCCGGACGTACTCGTCAAGGAGACGACGCACCGCCGGGACATCGCCGGTACGGGCCCGCCGGACGGTGATGGCTTTAGCGGTGACTTCCGGGCTCTCCGCCGCGGGGCTCTCGGCCGAGTGACTCTCTGCTGACATGTGCGGACGCTATCGTCCGCCAGGCTGCTGCGCCGAGCCGGGGTTCTCACGGGCGGTATCGGGGCGGGTATCCGGGCCGGTATCGACGCTGGTATGAGGGGACGTATCGGTGCCGGTATCGGCGCGGTCGGTATCGACGCCGCTGGTATCCGTACTGTTGGTATCGGTGCTGTTGGTATCCGTGTTCGTAACGCGGCGCGTATCGGGCGGTTCCGTGGGTTCGGGCGTTTCCGGGCCCTGGACGATGCGTACGGCGTCCCGGAGGGCCTGGCGCTGCTCGTCGCTCATCATGCCGAAGAAGGCGACGAGCGCGGCGGCGGGGTTGTCGCTCTGGGACCAGGCGTCGTTCATCAGGGCCGCGGCGTAGGCGGCTCGGGTGGAGACCGCCTCATATCGATAGGCCCGGCCTTCCGCTTCGCGGCGTACCCAACCCTTCTGATGGAGATTGTCCAAAACGGTCATCACCGTGGTGTACGCGATGGACCGTTCCTGCTGGAGATCTTCCAGGACTTCTCGAACGGTCACCGGGCGGTTCCACTTCCACACCCGCGTCATGACCGCGTCTTCGAGTTCTCCCAATGGGCGAGGCACAACTCAGCACAATAGTGGGAGATCTGGGTGTTGGCGTGCCGGACGGGCACTTTCTCCGGAAAACAGGAACAAAAAGGGCGTACGACTCGGAAAGCGTTGCGGCTTGGAGTCGTACGCCGGGTTCAGGCCTCCGGGCCTGGCGTCCGGGGTCTAGGCGTCCGGATTCGGGGAGGCCTGGCGGGGGGCCTCCACGCGCGCGAGGGCGGCGTCCACGGCCGCGTCCTCCTTGGCCTTGTTGGCTCCGCCCTGGGTCTTCACGATCACCCTGATCACACCGATGAAGAACACGGCCATGACGACCGGGGGGAGGAGTGCGGAGACGTAGTCCATGCGTCCAGGGTAGCCAGGGGGCGGGGTGCGGTACCGCGCGGGTCTCAGCCCGCGGCCAGCTGCTGGGGCGGGTTCCCGGGTGGCGGTGTCGGTTTGCGCCGGGGGAAGACCTCGCCGGGGGTGGGGATGGGGCGGTGCGGCTTGGGGGCGGCGGGGGTGGGCTCGGGGCCGGGGGCCGGGGCGGGCTTGGGGGCGGCCGGCCTTTCTGCGGGCTTCTTGCGGGGCTGCCCCGGGGGAGTCTGGCCGGCGGCCTGGGCTGGGAGGTCGACCGGGGTGCGGGGGGTGCCGCCGGAGAGGCCTCCGGGCAGGGCCAGCAGGCGCGTACGGGACGCGGGGATGGCCGGCTTGGCAGGCGTGGCCGGGCGGGTGGCGCCGGGCGCGAGGCGGGCTTGCACGTCCTGGAGGAGGGCGGCCGCGGCGGGGTCGCCGCGCAGGGTCCGCAGGGCGGTGAGGTCGTCGGGGTCGGGGTGGTACCCGGCGCCCAGGGCGTCCTCCAGGAGGGCGAGGTAGCCGGCTGCGGTGCCGGGGAGCGCGGCGCGGTAGCGGGCGAGGTCGGCCACCAGGAAGGCACGCAGTCGGGCACCCTCGCGGATCGCCTCGTCGAGGGACTCGGCGAGGCGGAGACAGGCCCGGACCTCCTCGGGTGAGGCGGGGCGGGGGTGAAGGGCGAGGGCGAGAGCGCGGCGGAGCACACGCAGCTCCTCCGCGCCGAACGCCATGGCGCCGCGGGATCCGTATGGCGTGGGCATGCGGCGACGATACGCGCTAATCAGACAAACGCGACATAGGGGGTGGGTGTGGCGTGGGGTGCCACTCGGGTGGGGGTGCGCGTCTGTGCCTGCGGCGCGTGCGGCTTCGGGGGGTGCGCGTTTATTCCTGCGGCGCCTGTGCGGGTTCGGTGGGGGCTCGTGGAGCGCGGGGGCGTGAGGTTGTGGGTCGGGAACGCGTCGGGGGGTGTCCGTCCTCGGTCCGGTGCGTTGGGCTTTTGCCAGGAGGTGCCGTGTCTTGACACCGGACTCTGCGGGCGGACACCCCCCGACACGTCTCCTTGCCGCCGTACGCGGCCGCCGGGCCCGTGGGTGGCATGCGCCATCCCCCGACGCTGCCCCTCGCCGCCGTCGGCGTGTGCGGGTCGGCCCCTGGGTATGCGCCGTCCACCGGCGCGTTCCCACGCCGCCGGTGTCTCCTTCGCCGATGCCGGCACCACCCGCTGCGGGCGGCGTCGGCGAAGGGGATGGCCGGCGGGGTCACATACGGGAGACGTTGCGTTCGTAGACCAGGCGGAGGCCGATCAAGGTCAGCCAGGGCTCGTGTTCGTCGATGACCGAGGATTCGCCGAGGACCATGGGGGCCAGGCCGCCCGTGGCGATGACGGTGACCTCGTCGGGGTCGTCGGCGAGTTCGCGGGCCATGCGGCTGACGACTCCGTCGACCTGGCCCGCGAAGCCGTAGATGATGCCCGACTGCATGGCCTCTACGGTGTTCTTGCCGATGACGCTGCGCGGGCGGGCCACCTCGATCTTGCGGAGCTGGGCGCCGCGGACGCCGAGGGCCTCGACGGAGATCTCGATGCCGGGGGCGATGACGCCGCCGATGTACTCGCCGCGCGCGCTCACCGCGTCGAACGTCGTCGCGGTACCGAAGTCGACGACGATCGCCGGGCCGCCGTAGAGGTCGACGGCCGCCACCGCGTTGATGATGCGGTCGGCGCCGACCTCCTTGGGGTTGTCCGTGAGGATCGGGACGCCGGTCTTCACGCCCGGTTCGACGAGGACGGCGGGGACGTCGCCGTAGTAGCGGCGGGTCACCTCCCGGAGTTCGTGGAGGACCGAGGGGACCGTGGCGCAGATGGCGATTCCGTCGATGCCGTCGCCCAGTTCGTCGCCCAGGAGCGGGTGCATGCCCATCAGGCCCTGGAGGAGGACCGCCAGTTCGTCGGCGGTGCGGCGGGCGTCCGTCGAGATGCGCCAGTGCTCGACGATGTCCTCGCCGTCGAACAGGCCGAGGACGGTGTGCGTGTTGCCTACGTCGATCGTGAGGAGCATGCCCGTTCCTACTCCGCCGCTCGCAGGTCCAGGCCGATGTCCAGGATCGGCGAGGAATGGGTGAGGGCCCCTACGGCCAGGTAGTCGACGCCCGTGTCCGCGTAGGCCCTGGCGTTGGCGAGGGTCAGGCGGCCCGAGGCTTCGAGGGCTGCCCGGCCGTGCACGATCGCGACCGCTTCCTCGCACTCGCCCGGCGTGAAGTTGTCCAGGAGGATCAGGTCCGCGCCCGCGTCCACCACCTCGCGGAGTTGGTGGAGGGTGTCGACCTCGACCTCGATGGGGAGGTCGGGGAAGGCTTCGCGGACCGCCTTGAAGGCCTGGGCCACGCCGCCCGCGGCCACCACGTGGTTGTCCTTCACCAGGGCCTGGTCGGACAACGACATGCGGTGGTTCACGCCGCCGCCGCAGCGCACCGCGTACTTCTCCAGCGCGCGCAGGCCCGGGGTCGTCTTGCGGGTGTCGCGGACCCTCGCCCTGGTGCCTTCCAGTACGTCCGCCCACGCGCGCGTGGCCGTCGCGATGCCCGAGAGGCGGCAGAGGATGTTCAGCGCGCTGCGTTCGGCCGTTAGGAGGTCGCGGGTGCGGGTGGTGATGGAGAGCAGTTTCTGGCCCTCCTCCACCTTGTCGCCGTCCTCCACGTGGCGCTCCGCCTCGAACTCGTCCTCGCAGACGATCGAGACCACCGCTTCGGCGACCCTGAGGCCCGCCACGACGCCCGCCTCACGCGCGACGAAGTCGGCGGTGGCGGTCGACTCCTCGGGGATCGTCGCGACCGTCGTCACGTCCACGCCGTGGGCGAGATCCTCCTGGATGGCCACGTTGGCGATGTCCTCGATCTCGACCGGGTCGAGACCCGCGTCGGCCAGGAGCTGGGCGAGCGCGGGGTCGAGGCCGCACTCCAGGTACTCCTCACCGGCACCGCAGGCGCAGTCGTCGCCGCAGCCGCCGCTCGGGGCGAGGGGAAGGTCGGGGGTGGTCACTTCTGTCACTGCTCCTGGGGCCGGGTCGGGGGGAAGTCTGCGGTGTCGGTGGTGTGCACGGCCAGTGTGCGGTCCGGATTGAGGCGTACGACGATGTGGCGGCGCCAGTCCGTGTCGTCGCGGTCGGGGCTGTCCTCGCGCCAGTGGCAGCCCCGGGTCTCCTCGCGCTGCCGGGCGGCGGCCACCAGGACCCGGGCCACGCACATGAGGTTGGTGGCCTCCCAGGTGTCGACGCCCGGCTCGGCCGTCTTGCCGTTCTCGGTGAGGGCGTCCCGGGCCTCGGTGTGCAGCTGCTGGATCTGCTCGGCGGCCCTGGCGAGGGACTCGGCGGAGCGCAGGACGCCGGCGCCGTTCGTCATGATCCGCTGGATCGCGAAACGGGCCTCGGGCGCGAGCAGGGGGTGCTCGGGCGTCTCGGGGTACGGCACGGGGTGCGGCACGCGCGCGTGGAGGCCGTTGGCGGCGCGGGCGGCCGCGATGTCCGCCACGATGCGCTCGGCGTAGACCAGCCCTTCGAGGAGTGAGTTGGAGGCCAGCCGGTTGGCGCCGTGCACGCCCGTGCAGGCGACCTCGCCGCACGCGTACAGGCCGGGGACGGTCGTACGGCCGTGGGAGTCGGTGCGCACGCCGCCGGAGGCGTAGTGGGCCGCCGGGGCGATCGGGATGGGGGCGGTGACCGGGTCGATGCCGTTGGCGCGACAGGAGGCGAGGATCGTCGGGAAGCGCTGCGCCCACATGTCGGCGCCGAAGTGGCGGGCGTCGAGGAACATGTGCTCCGCGTCCTGCTCCTGCATGCGGCGCATGATGCCCTTGGCGACGATGTCCCGTGGGGCGAGCTCGGCCAGTTCGTGCCGGCCCAGCATGAAGCGCACGCCGCCCGCGTCGACCAGGTGGGCGCCTTCGCCGCGGACCGCTTCGGAGACCAGGGGCTGCTGGCCCTCCGCGTCCGGGCCGAGGAACAGGACGGTGGGGTGGAACTGGACGAATTCGAGATCGCTGACCTCGGCGCCCGCGCGCAGCGCGAGGGCTACGCCGTCGCCGGTCGACACGGACGGGTTCGTCGTCGCCGAGAAGACCTGGCCCATGCCGCCGGTCGCGAGGACCACGGCGGGCGCGTGGACCGCCCCTACGCCGTCGTGCTGGCCCTCGCCCATCACGTGCAGGGTGACGCCCGCCGTACGGCCCTCGGCGTCCGTCAGGAGGTCGAGGACGAGCGCGTTCTCGATCGTGCGCAGGCCACGCGCGCGTACCGCTTCGACGAGGGCTCGGGAGATCTCCGCGCCGGTCGCGTCGCCGCCGGCGTGGGCGATGCGGCGGCGGTGGTGGCCGCCCTCGCGGGTGAGTTCCAGGCCGCCTTCCTCGGACTCGTCGAAGTGGGCGCCGGTCTCGATGAGGCGGTGTACGGCGTCGGGCCCCTCGGTGACGAGGATGCGGACCGCGTCCTCGTCGCACAGGCCCGCGCCCGCGACGAGGGTGTCGTCGAGGTGCTGTTCGGGGGTGTCGCCCTCGCCGAGGGCCGCGGCGATGCCGCCCTGGGCCCAGCGGGTGGAGCCGTCGTCGAGGCGGGCCTTGGTGACGACGACGGTCGTCAGGCCGGCGGCCTCGCAGCGCAGGGCCGCGGTGAGACCCGCGACGCCGGAACCGACGACGACGACGTCCGCGGAGATGGACCACCCGGGCGCGGGCGCGTGCAGTCGTATGCCTGTGCTGGTCACGAGGCGGCTCCGAAGGTGAGGGGAATGTTGTCGATCAGCCGGGTCGTCCCGACCCGGGCGGCGACGGCGAGGACGGCCTCGCCGGTGAAGCCGTCCTCGATCTCGGTGAAGTCGGCAGGGTCGACGAGGGCGAGGTAGTCCAGTTCCAGCGGCGGATCCAGGCGGGCGGCCTCGTCGAGGACCAGACGGGCGGCGGCGCGGACGGCCGCCGGGGCGCCGGGCACCGCCTTGGCCACGGCGTGCGCGTCGGCCGCCGCGCGCGACTCCCCTATGGCGCTGAGCGCCTCCGCACGCGCGCGGGTGGCGGGTACTTCGCGGGCCCGCGCGCGCAGCGCCTCCTGCGCCGCGTGCCGGTCGCGGCCGGCGAACAGCGACTGGGACAGCGCCAGTGCCGTGCGCCGTTCCTTGGGCGCGAGGTAGCGGTTGCGGCTGGACAGCGCGAGGCCGTCCTCCTCGCGCACGGTCGGGACGCCGACGATCTCGACGCCGAAGTTCAGGTCGCGCACCATGCGGCGGATCAGGGCGAGCTGCTGGGCGTCCTTCTGGCCGTACAGGGCGACGTCGGGGCGGGTGAGGTGGAGCAGCTTGGCGACGACGGTGAGCATGCCGTCGAAGTGGCCGGGGCGGGAGCCGCCTTCGAGGCGCTCGCCCATGGGGCCCGCGCTGACGCGGACCTGGGGCTCGCCGCCCGGGTAGACCTCGTCGGCCGAGGGGGCGAACACGACGTCGGCGCCCGCCTGTTCGGCGATCTTGAGGTCGGCCTCCAGGGTGCGCGGGTAGCGGTCGAGGTCCTCGCCCCTGCCGAACTGCAAGGGGTTCACGAAGACGGTGACGACGACCTCGCCCCGCGGCCCGGCGATCGAGCGCGCGGTGCGGACCAAGGTGGCGTGGCCCTCGTGCAGGGCGCCCATGGTCATCACGACGGCGCGGCGGCCGGCACGCGTTCGTGCGTGCAGTTCGTCGGCGGTGCGCAGCACGGTGGTCATCGGGCCTCTCCCTCGGCGCCGTCGGTCCCGTGGGCGAGTACCCCGAGAAGGTCCTCGGCGAGCTCCGGCTTCAGCAGCCCGTGGGCGAGCGCCCGGTCGGCGGTCGCGCGCGCCATCGCGAGATAGCCGGCGACAGCCTGCGGGGCGTGCCGCCGCAGCTCGCTCACGTGCGCGGCGACGGTGCCCGCGTCCCCGCGCGCGACGGGGCCGGTCAGGGCCGCGTCGCCGGAGCGCAGAGCGTTGTCGAGGGCGGCGCCGAGCAGCGGGCCGAGCATCCGGTCGGGGGCCGCGACGCCCGCCTCGCGCAGCAGCTCCATGGACTGGGCGACGAGCGTGACCAGGTGGTTGGCGCCCAGCGCGAGCGCCGCGTGGTACAGCGGGCGCATGTCCTCGGCGACCCACTCCGGTTCGCCGCCCATCTCGATGACGAGGGCCTCGGCGGCCAGCCGCAGTTCCTCGGGCGCGGTGACGCCGAAGGAGCAGCCGGCCAGGCGCTGGACGTCCACGGGCGTGCCGGTGAAGGTCATCGCCGGGTGCAGGGCCAGCGGCAGCGCGCCCGCGCGCAGGGCGGGGTCCAGGACCTTCGCGCCGTATCGCCCGGAGGTGTGCACCAGCAGCTGCCCCGGCCGTACGGCCCCGGTGTCGGCCAGGCCCTCGACCAGTCCGGGCAGGGTGTCGTCCGGGACGGTCAGCAGCACCAGTTCGGCGCGCGCGAGGACTTCGGCGGGCGGCACGAGCGGCACGTCGGGGAGCATCTGCGCGGCCCGCCGCCGGGAGGTCTCGGAGACCCCGGACACGGCCACGGGGCGGTGCCCGGCGAGCTGGAGGGACGCGGCGAGCGCGGGGCCCACACGGCCGGCGCCGACGACACCGACGGTGAGCCGCGCGGGGCGGTCCCTGGGATCTGGCTGTTGGCTTGTACTCACTCGACGACGGCCTTCCCGTTCCAGTCCGCTCTGGGTACCGGACGATTTCTCGTCATGTTAACGCGATTGGTTCGAGGGGCGTCCGGTTGTCCACAGGCTGTGGGTTATCGCACGCCGTGCGCACGAAGGGCGGGAGCGGCCTCCCGGCGCCTGTGGACGGGAGGCCGCGGCGGCCGAAAATACAGGTGCTCGCGCGCGTAGGCGCACGGCATGATCCCGCGCATGAGCGATACGGCGGAACAGCCCGGGCGACACGACGAGCCCTCCGAGGAGTCGGAGCCCCTGTCGGACGCCGAGGAACGCAAACGACGCCGGGAACGGCGCATAGCCGCCTACCGCGGCGCGCGACGGGTTCTGGCGCGCCCCGGATACCTCGGCACCCTCCGCGAACGCCTGGCGCTGCTGGAGGAGGCACGTGAACTGGATCTGTACGACCTGGACGAGCTGGCGGACCTCTATGGCAACGGCATCGTCGGCGCCCTGGAGGAGAAGGTCGCGGGCCTGCTCGGCAAGGAGGCGGCCGCGTTCTTCCCGACGGGCACCATGGCCCAGCAGGTCGCCCTGCGCTGCTGGGCGGGCCGCACCGGCGACCCGACCGTCGCCCTGCACGCGCTGGCCCACCCCGAGATCCACGAACGCGACGCCTTCAGCCAGGTCAGCGGGCTGCGCCCGGTCCGGGTGACGAGCGCGCCCAGGCTGCCGACCGCCGCCGAGGTGCGTGACTTCGACGAGCCCTTCGGGGCGCTGATGCTCGAACTGCCCCTCAGGGACGCCGGTTTCGTGCTGCCCTCCTGGGAGGAACTCACCGAGGTCGTCGAAGCGGCCCGGGAGCGCGACGCGGTGGTGCACTTCGACGGCGCACGCCTGTGGGAGTCCACCGTCCACTTCGGCCGCCCGCTGGAGGAGATCGCGGGTCTGGCGGACAGCGTGTACGTGTCGTTCTACAAGTCCCTCGACGGTTTCGGCGGCGCGGTGCTCGCCGGCCCGCAGACGCTGGTGGACGAGGCGAAGGCCTGGCGGCACCGCTACGGCGGCATGGTCTTCCAGCAGTTCCCCACCGCGCTGTCGGCGCTCGCCGGGCTGGAGCGGGAGCTGCCCCGGCTGCCCGAATACGTGGCCCACGCGCGCGTGGTGGCCGCCGCGCTGCGCGACGGCTTCGCGGCGGCCGGGGTGCCGTGGGCGCGGATCCACCCCGAGCCGCCGCACACGAACGAGTTCCAGGTCTGGCTGCCGTACGACACCGGCGTCCTCACCGAGGCGGCGCTCCGCCAGGCCGAGGAGACGAAGACCGTGCTGTTCGGCCACCCTTGGGACGCCAAGGCCCCGGGCCTGGCCTGCACCGAGGTCTCCGTGCGTGCCGCCGGCCTGGAGTGGACGGCCGGTGACGTGAAGACGGCGGTCGCGGAGTTCGTGGCCCGGCTGACCGAGGAGGTCAGCGAGGAGGTCAGCGAGGAGGTCAGCAAGTAGGACGACGCCGCGGACGCGGCCACCGGGCCAGGGCCCGCCGTATCCGCCCACGGGCCGGACGTTCCGCCAGGACGGCCCGGAAGTGCCGCTGGTCACGCCACTCGCGCACGACCTGCCAGTCGTGGGCGCCCGGCGCCGGAGGAGCGGGCTCGCCGAGCTGCCGGGCGCGGTAGAGGTGGAGGAGGTGGTACTGCGTGACGCTCATGACGGATCGCCTTCTCGGGACGTAGGAGACATGACGTGTGGATCGGGCTCCGCGGCTGCCCCGGTGGTCCCAGGCTGCGCCGGGGGTGGCGCTCACGTCGCGTCGATTGACGGCCGCCGTCAATCCACGGCCGCGTTGTCAGTGGCGGGGTGCACCATGAGGACATGAGCGTGACCATCGACATCGCGGGGCTGCGGCCGGAGAGGCTCGCCGTCGTGCCCTCGCCCCTGGCCGAGCTCGGCATGGCGCTGCACGCGCTGTCGGAGCCGGGGCACCACCCCGGCCTCCAGGGCTGGGTGACGGGCGTGACGGCCCGGTTGGACTCACACCTGGCCGACCGGATGTGCGAGGCCGACTTCCTGTGGCGGTCGACGTTCTCCGACCTCTTCCTGCCCTTTGCCGGCATCCCGGGCCGCAGCACCCTCCCGGGCGCGACTCTGGCGGAGGAGCTTGACCAGCTGGACAAGCTGACGGACGAGCAGTTCGTGGACGCGGCCCTGGAGTTCACCTGCGCCCTGCCGTACAGCACGCGC
Source organism: Streptomyces sp. NPDC057623 (assembly GCF_042800355.1). Lineage (NCBI taxonomy): Bacteria > Bacillati > Actinomycetota > Actinomycetes > Kitasatosporales > Streptomycetaceae > Streptomyces > Streptomyces sp. NPDC057623. The sequence goes on along the minus strand of NZ_JBHVGZ010000048.1, from coordinate 31,674 downwards.
GGGGCCGACGTGCTCTCCGACGCGGACGTGCGGCGACGCGCGCTGGACCTCGCTGCGGCGCGCGGGCCGCAGCAGATGCGGTTCAGCGAGCGGCTGCTGTTCGATCCGCCGCGGATCCGGGCCTGGCTGCGGCAGTTCCTCCAGGACTGTGACGAGGCGTTCTTCGCGGAGGCGTGGTCCCGGCTGCGCCACCAGCTCGCGACGGACGCCCGCCACAAGACGGACCTCCTGCGGCGCAAGGGCCTCGCGGAAGCACTGGCCGCGGTGTCCCCGGCGGTGACCCTCGACGAGGGCGCCGCGCGGATCACGATCGACAAGCTGGGCGAGGGCCACACCACCGTGGGCGACGGCGGCCTCCTCCTCGTTCCGACCAGCCTGGGCTGGCCGCACCTGATGGTCCTGCACCGCTACGCCTGGCAGCCGGTGCTGCACTACCCGGTCGGCTCCCCCGAGCTCGCCGCCCCGCCCACGCTGGAGCAGCTGACCCTGCGGATGACCGCGCTCTCCCACCCCGTACGGATGCACATCTGCCGCAACCTCGCCCGCAGCGCGTACACCACGGGCGAGCTTGCGCAGGTGCACGGCATGACGGCGCCGGAGATATCCCGGCACCTGGGCGTGCTGAAGAAGGCGGGCCTGATCACCACCCGCCGCCGCGGGCGGTACGTCCTGCACCAACTGGACGTGACGATGGTGGCGCGGCTGGGCAGCGACTTCCTGGAGGGTGTCCTGCGCTGAGCGCCCCGGTTCAGTCGAACCGGATGTGCCTGATCCCCACGCCCGCCTGCCGCAGCCGCGTCCGCAGCGCGCCCTCGTTGTTGGGCCGGAGCCTCAGCCCGGCCAGGACGGCGATCCGGTCCGCCGTCTTCGGCACGGTCGAGTGGTCGGTCCACAGATGCTCGGCGAACTCCGGCTCGCTCAACCGCTCCAGACAGTGGTCGAGCTGCTGTACGGCCCAGCTCTCCCGGCGCAGCCCGGCGTTCTTCCCCGCGACGAACCGCGCGAGGTGCCCGAAGCCGCGCTCACGCAGCCGTTTCAGGACGGTTTCGCGCTCGGCGAGGAGGGTGAAGTGCCGTACGTCATGGCCGAGTTCGCCCAGCCGGCCGGCCGTCTCGGCGAAGTAGTCGGAGTTCGTGACCGTCATGGGGACGATCACCACGCCGTCGTGCTTGGCGAGGGCGAGGTCGAGCACCTCGACGACGCCCTGCCGCCAGGACGTCAGGTCCTGGAAGTCTCCGCGCAGCTCCGCGGGGAGCATGCGCCGCAGGCCGAAACCGGGGTGCTCGGGGTCGCAGATGACGCTGCCGGGCAGACGGCGCTGGATCTCGTGTGCGGTCTGTGTCTTGCCGCCCCCGAAGGGGCCGTTGATCCACAGGAGCATGCGCAGACCCTAGTGGCCTCCGGTCACACCCGTGTCACGCGCCCTGCCCGCCCGGCCGGCTCAGCCGTGCCCGCCGGCCCGGACCAGCCCCGTCTCGTAGGCCAGGACCACGACCTGCACCCGGTCGCGCAGCCCCAGCTTGGTCAGGATGCGGCCGACGTGGGTCTTCACCGTCGCCTCGGACAGGACCAGCCGGGCCGCGATCTCGCCGTTGGACAGGCCCTGGGCGACCAGCACCATGACCTCGCGCTCGCGGTCGGTGAGCCGCTCCAGCTCCTTGTGCTGCTGCTCCTGGCCGGTGGAGGGCAGCATGGGCGCGAACCGGTCCAGCAGACGCCGGGTCGTCGACGGGGCGACCACCGCGTCGCCGCTGTGCACCGCGCGGATGGCGGCGAGGAGTTCGCCGGGCGGCACGTCCTTGAGCATGAAGCCGGAGGCGCCCGCCTTCAGCCCGGAGAACGCGTACTCGTCGAGGTCGAAGGTGGTCAGGATCAGCACCTTGGGCGGCTCGGGGTCCGAGCAGATGCGGCGGGTGGTCTCCACGCCGTCCAGCTTCGGCATGCGTACGTCCATCAGTACGACGTCGACGGGGGTCTCGCGCAGCACCTGGAGGGCCTCGACGCCGTCGCCCGCCTCCGCGACGACCTCCATGTCCGGCTGGGCGGCGAGCACCATCCGGAACCCGGTGCGCAGCAGCACCTGGTCGTCGACGAGCATCACGCGGATCGCCATCGGGTCCTCTTCCGTGTCTTCCGTATCCGTCTACGGGGGCGTTACAGGTGTCAACAAAGGGCATGCGCAAGCGTCAGTGTGCTGGTTTGAGCGGCAGCAGCGCACTGATGCGGAATCCTCCGCCGGGGCGTGGCCCCGCGTCCAGGGTGCCGCCGACCATGCCGACCCGCTCGCGCATGCCGATCAGGCCGTGCCCCTCGCCGTCGGCGCCGCCGTCCTCGTACAGCTCGTGCGGGGCACCCTTGCCGTCGTCCTCGACGAGCAGGCCGAGACCGTCGTCGAAGTAGACCAGGCGCACGCTCGCGCCGGCGTTCGGCCCACCGTGCTTGCGGGTGTTGGTGAGCGCCTCCTGCACGATCCGGTACGCCGTCAGCTCGACGCCGCTGGGCAGCGGGCGCGGGGTGCCCTCGACCTTGAAGTCGACCGGAAGGCCGGAGGTGCGGCACTGCTGGATGAGGTCGTCGATCTGCTCGACGTCGGGCTGCGGGACGTACTCGCCGCCCTCCTGGTGCTCGCCCGTGCGCAGCACCCCGAGCAGGCGGCGCATCTCGGCGAGGGCCTGCCGGCCGGTCGAGGAGATGGTCTCCAGGGCGTTCTTGGCCTGGTCCGGTGCGGAGTCGAGGACGTAGGCGGCGCCGTCGGCCTGCACCACCATCACGGAGACGTTGTGCGCGACCACGTCGTGCAACTCGCGTGCGATCCGGGCGCGTTCGGCGGCGACCGCGACCTTGGACTGCGCCTCGCGCTCCTTTTCGAGCCGGGTCGCGCGCTCCTCCAGCTGCTCGTAGTAGGCGCGGCGGGTGCGGATCGAGTCGCCGAGCACCCAGGCGAGGGCGAACGGCACCGTCAGGAAGATCATCAGGGCCACACGACCGACGGCGCTCGAGTCCTGCTGCGGCCAGCGCAGCTGTGCCAACGGCGCCGCGCACAGGCCGAGGGCGAGCGAGAGCCGTGAGGCCCAGCGGGCGCCGCTCACGGCGACGGTGTAGGTGATCACCAGGAAGGCGAAGTTGGCGGCGGTGGTCGCCACGTCCAGCACCAGCTGCGCCAGCCCCACACCGATGGCCAGCAGCAGCATCTTCTCCGGCATGCGCCGGCGCAATGCGATCACCAGGCACAGCAGGAGGACGATCGGGACGATGACCGCTTCGGAGCGGTTGCCCGGAAGGTCCTGCCCGCCTTCCTCCTGGACGGCCACGGTCAGCACAGAGATCCCGAACAGGACGACGGCCCAGAAGCTGTCGACCCCTGTCGGGTGCCTGCGGAGGAAGTCATAAAGGCGCTGCACGTAACCCAGCGTAGGGAAGCGAGATGCGTGCAGGGGTCAACCGGAGGGCCGATCCGTATGGCCCGCGTGTACTCCGCAAGGTGGAGGCTGCGTTCCACTGTGCGCTTAGCCTGGGCCGGTGACAGCAGAGGTGACGGGCGAGTGGCGCGGGTGGCGGGCAGCGGCGGAAGCCGCTCTCTACGGGCCGGGCGGCTTCTATCGCCGCCCCGAGGGCCCGGTCGGCCACTTCCGTACGTCCGTCCACGCGTCGCCCCTCTTCGCCGGTGCCGTGGCGCGGTTGCTGTGCCGGGTGGACGAGGTTCTGGGGCGGCCTGCCCCGCTGGACTTCGTCGACATGGCGGCGGGGCGGGGTGAGCTGGCCACCGGCGTGCTGGCCGCCCTGCCCGCCGACGTGGCGGCACGCACGCGTGCGTGTGCCGTCGAGATCGCCGACCGCCCGCAATCCCTGGATCAGCGGATCGAGTGGCTGCCGGAGCCGCCGCGGCGAATCACGGGGCTGCTGTTCGCCAACGAGTGGCTGGACAACGTCCCGCTGGAGGTCGCGGAGGTGGACCCGGCGGGCGTGCCACGCCTGGTGCTCGTGCGAGTGGACGGGACCGAACGCCTCGGGGAGCCGGTCGCCGGTGCGGAGGCGGACTGGCTCGCACGATGGTGGCCGCCGGGGCGGGCGGCGGGGACGCGGGCCGAGATCGGGCTGCCGCGGGACGAAGCCTGGGCCGGGGTGGTCGGGGCGCTGGAGCGGGGACTCGCGGTCGCCGTGGACTACGCGCACACGGCGCGCGCACGGCCGCCCTTCGGGACGCTCACCGGCTTCCGCCAGGGGCGCGAGACAGCGCCCCTGCCGGACGGCTCCTGCGACATCACGGCACACGTGGCGCTGGACGCGTGCGCGACGGCGGGATCCCTGCCCGGCACGCGCCTGCTGACGCAACGCGGTGCCCTGCGCGCCCTGGGCGTCACCGGCGCACGCCCCCCGCTCCAGCTGGCCTCCACCCGGCCCGCCGAGTACGTACGCGCCCTCGCGACCGCGGGCGCGGCCGCCGAGCTCACCGCCACGGGCGGGCTCGGGGACTTCGGGTGGCTGGTCCAGCCGGTTGGAATTCCGGACGTGCTCGCGGACGCAGTGGCGGACTGAGCGGTCGAGTCGGCGGAGCCGACAGGAGCCGGTTGGAGCCGGTTGGAGCCGGTTTGAATTCCGGACGGACCCTACTTGTCGATGTCCCCGACCACGAAGAACATCGACCCCAAGATCGCCACCATGTCCGCGACCAGCGTCCCCGGCAGGAGCTCGACCAGCGCCTGGATGTTGTTGTACGAGGCCGAACGCAGCTTCAGGCGGTACGGCGTCTTCTCGCCCTTGCTGACGAGGTAGTAGCCGTTGATGCCGAGCGGGTTCTCGGTCCACGCGTACGTGTGGCCCTCGGGCGCCTTCAGCACCTTGGGGAGCCGCTGGTTGATCGGTCCGGGCGGCAGGTCGGCGAGCCGGTCCAGGCAGGCGTCGGCCAGGTCGAGGGCGTTGTGGCTCTGCTCCAGGAGGCACTCGAACCGGGCGAGGCAGTCGCCCTCCTCGCGGGTCACCACCTTCAGGACGTCCCCCAGCTCGCCGTACGCGAGATAGGGCTCGTCCCGGCGCAGGTCGAAGTCGACGCCCGAGGCGCGCGCGATCGGCCCGCTCACGCCGTACGCGTGCACGGCCTCCGGCGAGAGGGCGCCCACGCCCCGGGTGCGCCCACGGAAGATCTCGTTGCCCAGGACCAGGTCGTCGAACCGGTCCATGCGGGAGCGCACGTCGGCGACGGCGGCACGCGCGCGCGTGGTCCACCCGGCCGGCAGGTCCTCCTTCAGGCCGCCGACCCGGTTGAACATGTAGTGCATCCGCCCGCCGGAGACCTCCTCCATGACGTGCTGGAGTTCCTCGCGCTCGGTGAAGGCGTAGAAGATCGGCGTGATCCCGCCCAGCTCCAGCGGGTACGACCCGAGGAACATCAGGTGGTTGAGCACCCGGTTGAGCTCCGCGAGAAGCGTCCGGGTCCACACCGCCCGCTCGGGCACCTCCATGCCGAGCATGCGCTCCACGGCGAGGACGACGCCCAGCTCGTTGGAGAAGGCCGACAGCCAGTCGTGGCGGTTGGCGAGCATGATGATCTGGCGGTAGTCGCGGGCCTCGAAGAGCTTCTCGGCGCCGCGGTGCATATAGCCGATCACCGGTTCCGCGCGCGTGATGCGCTCGCCGTCCAGGACCAGCTTGAGGCGCAGCACGCCGTGCGTGGACGGGTGCTGGGGCCCGATGTTGAGCACCATGTCGGTGCTCTCCGCGGCGCCGCCGATACCGACCATGGTCTCCGTCGTAGGAGTCATGTACACAGTCTCCCCTACGTACGCTGGCCTCATGGAGACGGGGAGCCCGGAGAACACGGGGACAGCGGGGGACGATCAGGCGGCGGCCGAGCCGGGGTGGACCGGGCTGCCGCCGGGTCTGCTCCGCATGCGCCGACTGCTGCTGGTGGTGTGGCTGGGGCTGCTGGCCGTCGGGATGGGGCTGCTGCTCGGCCTGCTCGCCGGCCCGGGCTGGGCCGCCTTCGCGCTGCTGCCGCTGGCGCTGATCGCATGGGGCTGGGTGATGCTCGGCCGTAACTGGCGATCGTGGCGGTACGCCGAGCGCGCCGACGACCTGCTGATCAGCCGGGGCGTGCTGTGGCGCGAGGAGACGGTCGTGCCGTACGGCCGTATGCAACTGGTCGAGGTCACCTCGGGTCCGGTGGAGCGGCACTTCGGACTGGCCAGCGTGCAGCTGCACACGGCCGCCGCCGCTACCGACGCCACGATCCCCGGCCTCGACCCGGCGGAGGCGGAACGGCTGCGCGACCGGCTCACCGAGCTGGGCGAGGCCCGATCGGCGGGGTTGTGACGGCCCCGGGCGTCGACGGCGCCGTACGCGAGAGGAGGCCCGTCACCGAACGGCGGCTGCACCCCGTGACGCCGCTCAGGCGGGCGTGGGCGCCGGTCGCCGTGCTGATCGGCTGGGCGGTGCACGACCCCGACCAGGCGCAACGCCAGCTGACCAGACTGACGACCACCACGCTGCTGCTCGCCCTCGCCGTCCTGGTCCCCGCAGCTGCCCTGTACGGCTTCCTCACCTGGTGGTTCACGCACTTCGCCGTGACCGACAGCGAACTGCGCATCCGAACCGGGCTGGTGTTCCGGCGCACCGCGCACATCCGGCTGGAACGCATCCAGGCCATCGACATCACCCAGCCGCTCCTCGCGCGCGTGGCGGGCGTCTCGAAGCTCAAACTCGACGTCATAGGTGCGGACAAGAAGGACGAACTCGCCTTCCTGGGCGCGGACGAGGCGCGTGCGCTCCGCGCGGAACTCCTCGCGCGCGCCGCCGGGTTCGCGCCCGAGACGGCGCACGAAGTGGGCGAGGCGCCGGCCCGGCAGCTGCTGCGCGTGCCGCCCGGCGTGCTGGCCGTCTCCCTCGTCCTGACCGGCGCCACCTGGGGAACGCTGGCCGCGGCGGTCGTCGTACCGACCGTCCTCTGGCTGGCCACGGAGAGCGTGTGGACGGTCCTCGCGTCCGCGGTGCCTCTGTTCGGCGCTGCGGGGGCGAGCAGCGTGGGGCGGTTCGTCGCGGAGTACGACTGGACCGTGGGCGAGTCCCCCGACGGGCTGCGCCTCGACCACGGCCTGCTCGACCGCGCGCACGAGACGGTGCCGCCGGGCCGCGTCCAGAGCGTTCGCATCGTGGAGCCGCTGCTGTGGCGGCGGCGCGGCTGGGTGCGGGTGGAACTGGATGTGGCGGGCTCGTCCAACTCGGTCCTGCTGCCGGTCGCCCCGCGCGAGATCGCCGAATCGGTCGTCGCGCGCGTGCTGCCCGGTGCGACCGTCCCGCCGCGCGCCTCCCTGTCGCGTCCGCCCCGGCGGGCGGGCCGGTGCATGCCGGTGTGGTGGCGCGGCTACGGCCTCTTTGTCACGGACGCGGTCTTCGCCACCCGGACCGGCCTCTTCCGGCGGAGCCTGGCGCTCGTCCCGCACGCGAAGGTCCAGAGCGTACGGCTGGCTCAGGGGCCCTGGGAGCGGCTGTGGGGCGTCGCCGACGTGCATCTGGACACCGGGGCCAACAAGACGGTGACCGCCCGGCTGAGGGACGCCGAGGAGGCGGCGGAGCTGCTGCGGGGGCAGGCGGAGAGGTCACGCACGGGCCGCAGGGACGCACGGCCGGACCGGTGGATGGCGTAGGAGCCCTCTGTGCGCAAACCCCCGCCGTCCGCCCGTAGGGCGGCGCAGGCGGGGGTTTGCGGGCTCTCAGGATCCGTCACCACGGGACGGCAGGACGGCGGGCCAGACGGCAGCCTCGGGGCGGCATGGCGGCGCGGCGCGCCGCCGATCCGGAAGTGGCGTGGGCCGTCAGGAAACGGCGCTGCGAAGCCCCGCCACATCGATCTGTTCCGTCTCGTCGTGAGCCGTCAGATCGATGACCTGGCCGATGCCCCGTGACTCCTCGTTCGCCGGCTTGAACTCCGCCTCGGACTCGGCCTTGTGGAGGGCGAGGGCCTCCTGGCCCACGACGTCCGCGAGGTCCTCGTTCTGGACGGACTCCAACGCGGCGGGCGCGGCACCCTGCTTCGTGCCGAAGAAGTCGAAGCCGCCCTGGATCGCCGGACGCCGTACGGGCGTCGCGGGTACGACGGCCACGGCGGTCGGCGCGATGAAGTGCCCCGCCTGCTGCTGGGCCGGAGGCAGGGCGGGCTGGGCTGCCGGGGCGGCCGTGCCTGCCGGGGTGATGGCGGCCGCGCGCTCGTGCCCGTCGACCGCCTCGGGCTTCCCCCGCGCGTCGTCCTCCAGCGCGGGTTCCGTCTCGGACGCGCCGGTGCCGACCGCCTCGGGGGCGCGGACCTCGGCGGCGGCCGAACCGGCCTTCACGGACCCGTCGTCGGAGGGACGGTCGCCCTTCGGCGGGTCGTTCTTCGGGGGCTCGTCCTTCGGGAACTCACTCTTCGACTTCTCCGACGTCTTCGAGCTCTCCGAGGTCTTCGGGGCCTCCGAAGTCTCCGAGCTCTTCGGCTCCCTCGGTTCGTCCAGGGGCTCGCCGTCCTCCGCAGCGCCGTCCGCCTCCGGGGCCGCCACCGGGGCCTCGTCGCCGTCGAACCGCGCCAGCGCCTCCTTGGCCCGCAGGAACAGCCGGGAGCCCTCCGGGGAGAAGACCGCGGCAGCCACCGGCTTCTCCTCGGCGACCTCGGCCGTCTCCTCCACTCCCGAAGCGGAAGCAGAAGCGGAACCCGCGGCGTCGACCGGAACCGGCGGCAACGCGCGCGCGGGCGTGGCCGCCTCTATCTCCAGAACCCGGCGCTCCTCCAGGACACTCGCCCGCTCGGTCTCCGCGGTGGCGTACCTCCGCAGCAGCGCCGCATGCTCGTTGCGCAGTCCGGCGAGCTCGGTCCGCTTGGCCCGCAGCCGCTGCTCCAGCTTCATGCGCAGCTCGCGCGACTCCTCGAGGTCGGTCTCCAGCTCCGCGACCCGCTCCTCGTACCGCCACTCGTCGCTCGCACGCGCGCGCGTGAGGTCGGCGACCCGCTTGCCCGCGTGCGTGTCCCAGCGACGCATGACAACCGCGCCGACGACCGCCGTCGCCGCGGCGGCCGCGGCGAGGCCGCGCAGCACCACGGGCTCGGTGAACACCCACGGGGCAAGGGCGCAGACGACGGAGACGCCTGCGATCGCCGACGGGGGCAGCAGCCTGTGCAAGGGCGGGGAATGACGGTGACGTCCACGTGGCATGGCCAGAAACTTACCGCGCGTAGGCGAATCTTGGCGCCCCGCCCCGTAAAAACACAGCCATCCCGAGCCGTTCACGCGGCATCACGAATCAGATCCGTCATCGGAATAACCAAGAACCAAGATCACAAAGTCGTCGCGGGCCGGGTCACCTGCCGCCCAGCCGCCCGCTCATCCACTCCAGCGTCCCCGGAATCTCCCGCCGCCAGGTGTTGAAGTTGTGTCCTCCGCTTTCGAGGATGATCGACGAGATCCGCGTCAGCTTCGTGGCCTTCACGCGTTCAATGAACTTCAACGTGGCCTTGTAGTTGGATTCTCCAACTTTGCTGCTGCTGACAAGCAGTGAAGTGTCCGGAGCCGGCATGTGCTTGAGGTACCACCACAGGTTCGCGCGATCGCGCAGTCCCTCGTCCCCCTGGAACAGATCGCCCGTAGTGGGGTCGACCGGCGCGTTGTAGTAGGCGGAGAGCCCCGCCCCCGCGGCGTACACCCGGGGATGGTGCAGCGCGAGCTTGAGCGCGCAGTAGCCGCCCGTGGAGTCCCCGATGATGCCCCAACCGCCGCGCTCACCGCGCACCCTGTAGTGGCCGCTCACCGCGTCGGGCAGATCCTTGGCGAAGAACGTCTCGGTCTGCGGGCCACCGGGAATGTCCACGCACTCCGTGTCCCGCGGCGGCGCCACGGTCGGCCGCATCATCACGAGGATCATCGGCCGCATACGGCCCTCCTCGACAAGTCTCGCGGCCGTACGCGGATAGTCGAGTTTGTCCACGAGCGCCTCGGCCGTACCCGGATATCCGGTCAGAACGACCGCAGCCGGGAACGTACGCGTGCGGTACTCCGGCTGAAAATACTCGGGCGGCAGATACACGTACGCGGGTGTGGCGATGTGTGTCCTGCGGCCCACGACGGCGATCTTCTGGATCTGCCCGCCCCACTGCGGCCGGGAGGCGGCCGCACCCGGCACCCGCCGGGTGTCGACGACCTTCAGCGGCCCGCCGTCCGGCGTGTGGTCCACGACCACGCCCTGGTCCTTCTCCTGCCCGAACAGGTCGGCCCAGCTCGCGTAGAACCCGAAGGCCTGGTTGGCGGCGAGACCGACCGCCATGAAGAGCAGCAGCTGTGTGGAGAGCAGCAGGCCGACGCGCCCGCCGACGGCCCGCCAGCCGCGCCGCGCCAGCCGCGGCCACAGCCACACCGTGCCGACGAACAGCCCTACGGCGGCCAGTACCGCCAACGCCAGCATCTTGTCGCTCGTGAGACCCATCGATGGTTACCTGTCCGCGCTTTCCGCCCGGTCCGCGCTTCCCCCGCGCTACCTCCCCCGCTCCTTCGCAAGGGCTTGCCCCGGACTTTCCTTGGCCTTTGAAACGGTTTTGGGAAGCTGAGTGAACCTCTCCCCTCAAGACACCGTCCTAGAGGGCGCAATGTCGCCGGATGCCCGAATCGGCACCGGATCCAAGGTCTCTCGCAGAACTAATGGGATGCGATGTCTGTCAGGACAGATGTGGAAATGTCGGGTGGGGTTCCCCAACGATCAAGCCAGGCGCGGCACCTGCCGGGCCGAGTACGGCATCTGCTCCGCGGCCCGCGCCCGGAGGCCGTTCCGGTCCTCGTCGGCAGGGCCTGCGCCCTGGTGGGCCTGCTGGACATCGCCGCGGGCGTCTTCCCGCGCTTCCGGCACAGCCGTATGCACGCCATCGCCGAGGTGCTGCCGGGCTCCACGGGCCCGTTCGCGGCCGCGCTGTCACTGAGCGCCGGCGTGCTGCTGCTCCTGCTCGCCCACGGCCTCAAGCGGGGCAAGCGGCGGGCCTGGCGAGCGGCCGTCGTCCTGCTGCCGGTCGGCGCGGTGGCGCAGTTCACGTACCGCCACTCCGTGGTGGGCGTCCTCATCTCGCTGGCGCTGCTGGCCCCCCTGCTGCGCCACCGCGACCAGTTCGCGGCCCTGCCCGACCCGCGCAGCCGGTGGCGGGCGCTGGCCAACTTCGTCCTCATGGGCGCCGGTTCCCTCGCCCTCGGCCTGGTCATCGTCAGCGCCCACCCGAACACCCTGGTCGGCGACCCGAGCCTGGCCGACCGCATCACCCACGTCCTGTACGGCCTGTTCGGCTTCGAGGGCCCCGTCGACTACCAGGGCAACACCTCCTGGACGGTCGCCTTCTCCCTCGGCGCCCTCGGCTGGATCACGGCGGTCACCACGATCTACCTCGCCCTGCGCCCCGAACACCCCGCCGCCCGTCTCACCGAGGACGACGAGGTACGCCTGCGCGCCCTGCTGGTCAAGCACGGTGCCCGCGACTCCCTCGGCCACTTCGCGCTGCGCCGCGACAAGGCCGTCGTCTTCTCCCCCAGCGGCAAGGCGGCGGTGACGTACCGCGTCGTCTCCGGCGTGATGCTCGCCAGCGGCGACCCCATCGGCGACGTCGAGGCCTGGCCCGGCGCCATCGAGCGCTTCATGGACGAGGCCCGCGCCCACTCCTGGACCCCTGCCGTCATGGGCTGTTCGGAGACCGGCGCCGAGGTGTGGACCCGCGAGACCGGCCTCGACGCCCTCGAACTGGGCGACGAGGCGGTGGTGGACGTCCCGGATTTCTCCCTCACCGGCCGCGCGATGCGCAACGTGCGTCAGATGGTCAAGCGCATCGAGCGCGCCGGTTACGAGACCCGGGTACGGCGCGTCCGTGACCTCGGCGAGACCGAGCTGGAGCGCATCCGCCGCGCCGCCGACGACTGGCGCGGCACCGACACCGAGCGCGGCTTCTCCATGGCGCTCGGCCGCATCGGCGACCCCACCGACGGCGACTGCCTCATCGCCACCGCCCACAAGGCGGACGAGGAACCGGGACCGTACGGCGACCTCAAGGCCATCCTCCACTTCGTGCCCTGGGGCACCGACGGGGTCTCCCTGGACCTGATGCGCCGCGACCGCTCCGCCGACCCCGGCATGAACGAACTGCTCATCGTGGCCGCCCTCCAGGCCGCCCCGAAGTTCGGCATCGCGCGCGTGTCCCTCAACTTCGCCATGTTCCGCTCGGCACTGGCACGCGGCGAGAAGATCGGCGCGGGGCCCGTCCTGCGCGCCTGGCGGGGCCTGCTGGTCTTCCTCTCCCGCTGGTTCCAGATCGAGTCCCTGTACAAGTTCAACGCCAAGTTCCGCCCCCGCTGGGAACCCCGCTTCGTCGTCTACCGCGCCTCCGCCGACCTGCCCCGCCTCGGCTTCGCCGCCATGCAGGCGGAAGGCTTCGTCAACCTCGCGCTGCCCCTGCCGCGCTTCCTGCGCCGCCGTACGACCACCCCGCGCCCGTGTCCCCACGCGGCGGCGGAACGCAACGTACGCGCGGCGTGAGGCGGCCGCCCAGGACAGGCCCGAGCGGGCCCCCACCCTCCGCCCCCGTCCCGGAGGCTCCCGCTCGGGCCACCGCACGTCGCGGCCCCTCCGTGGGCCTACGCTGAACATATGAGCAAGCAGAGCGGACGCGGGCGCGTCACCGGCCTTCCGCAGTGGGACCGCTGCGCGGTCATGGGAGTCGTGAACGTCACTCCCGACTCCTTCTCCGACGGCGGCCGCTGGTTCGACACGACGTCCGCCGTCAAGCACGGCCTCGCCCTGGTCGAGGAGGGCGCCGACCTGGTCGACGTCGGCGGCGAGTCCACCCGCCCCGGCGCCACCCGGGTCGACGAGGACGAGGAACTGCGCCGTGTCGTCCCCGTGGTGCGCGGCCTCGCCGCCGAGGGCGTCACGGTCTCCGTCGACACCATGCGCGCCTCCGTCGCCGAGCAGGCCCTCGCCGCCGGCGCCGCCCTCGTCAACGACGTCAGCGGCGGCCTCGCCGACCCCGCGATGATCCCGGTCGTCGCGGACGCCGGCGCCCCCTTCGTCGTCATGCACTGGCGCGGCTTCCTCGAGGGCGGGAACGTCAAGGGTGCCTACGGCGACGTCGTCGCCGAAGTCGTCGACGAACTGCACGCGCGCGTGGAGGCCGTGCTGGCCGGCGGCATCGCCCCCGACCGCATAGTCGTCGACCCCGGCCTCGGCTTCTCCAAGGACGCCGAGCACGACCTCGTCCTCCTCGCCCACCTCGACCGCCTTCTCACCCTCGGCCATCCCCTGCTCGTCGCCGCTTCCCGCAAGCGCTTCCTCGGCCGTGTCCTCGCCGGCCCGCAGGGCGCCCCGCCGCCCGCCCGCGAGCGCGACGCCGCCACGGCCGCCGTCTCGGCGCTCGCCGCGCAGGCCGGCGCGTGGGCGGTGCGCGTGCACGAGGTGCGCGCCACGGCGGACGCCGTGCGCGTCGCACGCGCCATCGAGGGAGCGCACACTCCCGGGAACACCCCCGGCGCGGATACCGCGGAAGGCACCCGGTGAGCGCCCCCCACACCGATGTCGAGCAGGTGGAGGCCGCCAACACCGCCTTCTACGAGGCGATGGAGCGCGGCGACTTCGAGGAGCTGTCCTCGCTCTGGCTCACCCCGTCCGACCTGGGCGTCGACGAGACGTACCACGACCCGGCCGACACCGGCGTGATCTCCTGCGTGCACCCGGGCTGGCCGGTGCTCACCGGACGCGGTGAGGTCCTCCGGTCGTACGCGCTGATCATGGCGAACACCGACTACATCCAGTTCTTCCTCACCGACGTGCATGTCTCCGTCACGGGCGACACGGCACTGGTGACCTGCACCGAGAACATCCTCAGCGGCGGTCCCGCCCCCGACGGCGCCGACGAGCTCGGCCCGCTCGTGGGCCAGCTCGTGGTCGCCACGAACGTGTTCCGGCGCACACCCGACGGCTGGAAGCTCTGGTCGCACCACGCATCGCCGGTTCTGGCCGAGACCGACGAGGCAGAAGGGGACGACACCCCCTCTTGAGTGGGTAGGCGACCAGCAGGGACCGTCACGGAACGCCGACTGGAGCACCCGAACCATCCGAATCCACCCGCAAGAGTCCTGAGAGAGCCCCTCCGGGACCAATGAGTGGTTGGAATCACGCCTCCCCGGGTAGGCGCCGCTACCAACCCATGAGCCGCCGGGTTCCCCAGGGGAAACACGCGATGAATCCTCCTGGCCCCGGCCCGGACCCACGCCCCGTGGCCCGGCCCTGTCAGTGCCCGCAGGTAGATTCGTTCGAGGCCGGTGTGCCGCCCGCACACGGCATCGACCGGCCGTCACCGACGATTGCAGGAGTGATTCGCGTGGATCGTGTCGCGCTGAGCGGCCTGAAGGCCCGCGGGTACCACGGCGTGTTCCCCGAGGAGCGCGAGGAGGGCCAGACCTTCGTCGTGGACCTCGTCCTGGGCCTGGACACCCGACCGGCCGCCGCCGACGACGACCTGACCAAGACCGTGCACTACGGCGTCGTGGCGGAGGAGGTCGTGGCCGTCGTGGAGGGCGAGCCGGTCAACCTCATCGAGACGCTCGCCGAGCGCATCGCCCAGGCCTGTCTGAAGCACGAAGGGGTCCAGGAGGTCGAGGTCCGCGTCCACAAGCCGAACGCGCCGATCACGGTCCCCTTCGACGACGTGACCGTCACCATCACCCGGAGCCGAGTATGACCGCGTCCTTCACCGAGGGTCACAGCGACCCGACCGTACAGCCGGTACCCGCCTCCGTCGTCGAGCAGGTGGACGCCGCCGACACCACCCTCAGCAACCCGAAACGTGCCGTGATCTCCCTCGGCTCCAACCTGGGCAACCGCCTGGAGACCCTGCAAGGTGCCATCGACGCCCTGGAGGACACCCCGGGCGTCCGCGTCAAGGGCGTCTCCCCGGTGTACGAGACGGAGCCGTGGGGCGTGGAGCCGGGAAGCCAGCCCTCCTACTTCAACGCGATCGTGGTCCTCAAGACCACCCTCCCCCCGTCCTCCCTCCTGGAGCGGGCGCACGCGGTCGAGGAGGCCTTCCACCGCGTACGGGACGAGCGTTGGGGCGCGCGCACCCTCGATGTCGACATCGTCGCCTATGCCGATGTCGTCTCCGACGACCCGGTCCTCACGCTCCCCCACCCGCGCGCCCACGAACGGGCCTTCGTCCTCGCCCCCTGGCACGACCTGGAGCCCGAGGCCCAACTGCCCGGCCGCGGCGCGGTCGCCGACCTTCTCGGCACCGTCACCCGCGACGGCATCGCACCGCGCCAGGACCTGGAACTCCAGCTGCCCGAATAGTCGTTAAGGTCAAGACGACCCACACTCCGTGGGCACTCGGGGGAGCTGAAGGGACACCGTGAGAGAGCTGCGCATCAGGATGCTGGCCGGCGTGTTCGTCGTCGCAGGCGTCCTGTCCTGGGCGGGCGCCCGCCTGTGGAACTCCGTCGGGACCCTGCCCAGCGTCCCCTTGGCCGCCCCCATCGTCCTGGCGGTCATCGCCGTGGTCCTGCTGGCCACGGCACTGTCGATCCGCGCCCGTCTCAAGGCGCAGCGCGAGCGCCGCCCCGAGGCCAAGGGCGTCGACCCCATGATGGCCGCCCGCGCGGTCGTCTTCGGTCACGCCAGCGCCCTGGTCGCCGCCCTCGTCGCCGGCATGTACGGCGGCACGGGCGTCTTCCTCCTGGAGTCCCTCGACATCCCCGCCCGCCGCGACCAGGCGATCTACGCCGGCTTCTCCGTCCTGGCAGGCATCGGCGTGATAGCGGCGGCCATCTTCCTGGAGCGCGTCTGCAAGCTCCCGGAGGACGACGAGCACAACGGCGCGGGGACTGCGCCGACCGTCTGAAGCTTCCACCCGAGGCAAGGCTGAGGCGGGCCTGGAGTGGGCTTGGTGTGGGCCTGGGGCAGGATCAGCGCCCCGCGCCCGCGTCTCACCGCACCCGCCAATCAGTGAGCCATGATCAGACTCATCGCCTCGTTGCGCGTCGCCGCGTCCCGCAGCTGACCGCGCACCGCCGACGTTATGGTCTTCGCGCCCGGCTTGCGGATGCCGCGCATCGACATGCACATGTGCTCGCACTCCACGACGACGATCACGCCCCGCGGCTCCAGGATCTCCATCAGGGAGTCCGCGATCTGCGTAGTGAGACGTTCCTGCACCTGCGGCCGCCGGGCGTAGACATCCACCAACCGGGCCAGCTTGGACAGCCCGGTGATCTTGCCTGACGTGGCCGGAATGTATCCGACGTGAGCGACGCCCCGGAACGGCACCAGATGATGCTCACAGGTCGAGTACACCTCGATGTCCTTCACCAGCACCATCTCGTCGTGCCCGATGTCGAACGTCGTCGTCAGCACGTCCTCGGGCTTCTGCCACAACCCCGCGAAGATCTCCTGGTAGGCCCGCGCCACCCGCCCCGGCGTCTCCCGGAGCCCCTCGCGATCCGGATCCTCCCCGACGGCGATCAGCAGTTCGCGTACGGCGTTCTCTGCGCGCTTCTCGTCGAACTCGCCGACACGGCCCTCGCCGTCCAGTGTCACGGGGTCGGTCATGTGGTGCCTCGTTCCATCGCGGGTGGCGCGTGTGGGTCACACGTCTGAACTGCGGGCATGGGAAATGCCGCGCCCCCCAGGCTAAAACCTGGGGGGCGCGGCATCCATTCCGGGCCCGGTGGGGTCACCGGGGTCCGTGCGTCAGCTCTCGGGACGCTCCTCGGGGGCCGGCTCGACCGCCGGGGCGGGCTCCGTCAGAGTCGACTTGGCGGTGCTGATCGCCGGAGTCGCGCCGTTGGCGCCGTTCGTCAGTGCGAGCTCCTTCGGGGAGAGCACCGGCGGACGGGTGGACGGCGTGCGACGGGAGGAGCCGGTCCAGGCCGGACGCGGCGGACGCTTGACGATCGGGGCGAAGATCTCGGCGATCTCCTCCTTGCCCAGCGTCTCCCTCTCCAGCAGCTGCAGCACCAGGTTGTCGAGGACGTCGCGGTTCTCGACCAGGATCTCCCAGGCCTCGTTGTGCGCGTTCTCGATGAGCTTCTTGACTTCCTCGTCCACCAGCGCGGCGACCTCTTCCGAGTAGTCGCGCTGGTGAGCCATCTCACGGCCGAGGAACGGCTCGGTGTTGTCGCCGCCGAACTTGATCGCGCCCAGACGCTCGGTCATGCCGTACTGCGTGACCATCGCGCGGGCCGTGGTGGTGGCCTTCTCGA
Source organism: Streptomyces sp. NPDC057623 (assembly GCF_042800355.1). Classification (NCBI taxonomy): domain Bacteria; kingdom Bacillati; phylum Actinomycetota; class Actinomycetes; order Kitasatosporales; family Streptomycetaceae; genus Streptomyces; species Streptomyces sp. NPDC057623. The sequence goes on along the minus strand of NZ_JBHVGZ010000048.1, from coordinate 14,437 downwards.
TGTCGTTCGCAGCGCCCGTGGTCGGGTCGTGGAAGACGAGCTCCTCGGCCGCGCGGCCGCCCAGCATGTAGGCCAGCTGGTCCAGCATCTCGTTGCGCGTCGTGGAGTACTTGTCCTCCTCCGGCAGCACCATCGTGTAGCCGAGGGCACGGCCTCTCGACAGGATCGTGATCTTGTGGACCGGGTCGGAGTTCGGGGAAGCCGCCGCGACCAGGGCGTGTCCGCCCTCGTGGTACGCGGTGATCTTCTTCTCCTTGTCCGACATGATCCGGGTCCGCTTCTGCGGGCCCGCCACGACGCGGTCGATCGCCTCGTCCAGCATCTGGTTGTCGATGAGCTTCCGGTCCGAGCGAGCCGTGAGCAGCGCGGCCTCGTTGAGGACGTTGCTCAGGTCCGCGCCGGTGAAGCCCGGAGTGCGGCGGGCGACCGCCGACAGGTCGACGTCCGGAGCGACCGGCTTGCCCTTCTGGTGGACCTTGAGGATCTCCAGACGGCCCTGCATGTCCGGGCGGTCCACCGCGATCTGGCGGTCGAAGCGGCCGGGGCGCAGCAGTGCCGGGTCGAGGATGTCGGGCCGGTTCGTCGCGGCGATGAGGATCACGCCGCCCTTGACGTCGAAGCCGTCCATCTCGACGAGCAGCTGGTTCAGCGTCTGCTCGCGCTCGTCGTGACCACCGCCGAGGCCGGCGCCGCGGTGGCGGCCGACCGCGTCGATCTCGTCGACGAAGACGATCGCCGGGGCGTTCGCCTTGGCCTGCTCGAACAGGTCACGGACTCGGGAGGCACCGACACCGACGAACATCTCGACGAAGTCGGAACCGGAGATCGAGTAGAAGGGGACGCCCGCCTCGCCGGCGACGGCGCGCGCGAGGAGCGTCTTGCCGGTACCAGGAGGCCCGTAGAGCAGTACGCCCTTGGGGATCTTGGCGCCCACGGCCTGGAACTTCGCCGGTTCCTGGAGGAACTCCTTGATCTCGTGGAGTTCCTCGACGGCCTCGTCCGAGCCGGCGACGTCCGAGAACGTCGTCTTCGGGGTGTCCTTGGTGATGAGCTTCGCCTTGGACTTCCCGAAGTTCATGACTCGGGAGCCGCCGCCCTGCATCTGATTCATCAGGAACAGGAAGACGACCACGATGAGGACGAAGGGCAGCAGGGAGAGCAGGATGCCGACGAACGGGTTCTGCTTGGACGGCGAGACCGTGTAGCCGTCGGGGATCTGCTTCTGCTGGTACTTGTTCTGCAGCGTGTTGGCGATGTCCACGCCTTGGTCGCCGATGTAGCTCGCCTGGATCTTGGTGGCGCCCTCGACCTTTACGCCGTCCTTGAGCTGCGCCTTGACGATCTGTTCGTCGCCAGTGGTCAGCTTGACCGACTCGACCTTGTTCTCATTGATCGCCTGAACGACCTGGCCGGTGTCAACCGTCTTGTAGCCGCCGGACGAGCCGACGACCTGCATCAACACGACCACGGCAAGGACGGCCAGCACGATCCACATGACCGGCCCACGGAAGTATCGCTTCACGTCCATCCATACGGAGCGATGTCGCCCCGTCCCTCCTGCCATAGTGAGTTTGATAAGACAGTTCTTCTGACGGTACCCCAGCTTCGGCGACCGAAGCCGCACGGGAGGGCTGGCAAGCCCGTCTGCATGCTCCAACGGCGCGAGGCCCGCCGGGGTTCCCGATCTTCGTACGGCGCTTGGGCCCTTCGGGTCCGGTTCCCCGGACCGGCGGACTCAGCCCCCGTAGACGTGGGGCGCGAGCGTACCGACGAACGGGAGGTTGCGGTACTTCTCGGCGTAGTCGAGGCCGTAGCCCACGACGAACTCGTTGGGGATGTCGAAGCCCACCCACTCCACGTCGATGGCGACCTTCGCGGCCTCGGGCTTGCGCAGCAGGGTGCACACCTTGAGGGAGGCGGGCTCGCGCGAGCCGAGGTTGGAGATCAGCCAGGACAGGGTCAGGCCGGAGTCGATGATGTCCTCGACGATCAGGACGTGCCTGCCCTTGATGTCGGTGTCGAGGTCCTTGAGGATCCGCACGACCCCGGAGGACTGGGTGCCCGCGCCGTACGACGACACGGCCATCCAGTCCATGGTGAGGGGGGTGGACAGCGCCCGGGCGAGGTCCGCCATCACCATCACCGCGCCCTTGAGGACACCGACGATGAGCAGGTCCTTGCCCGCGTACTCCGCGTCGATCTTCGCGGCCAGCTCGGCCAGCTTCGCGTCGATCTCTTCCTTGGTGATGAGCACCTGTTGGAGGTCGGCACCCATGTCGTTCGCGTCCACCCGCATCACTTTCGGTCGTCCCACCGGCCGGTCCGGCCGCTCCCGCGTCCCCGCTCGGGGGCCGGTGGGAGGTCCGGTTTTCAGCCTTGCCGAATCACCAGTCTGCCACCCTGACGCTGGGCGACGACTTTGCCGGGGAGATTGATGGCTCCCTGGCCGCGCCAGCCGGTGATCAGGCGGTCGACTTCCTCGATGTGGCGGGCGAACAGCGCACCGGCGGGCGCACCGGCCTCGATGGCCGCGCGGCGCAGGATCCGGCGGCGTACGGCGGGCGGCAGCGCATAGAGCTTGGCGCACTCCAGAAGGCCGGCCGCGTCGCGTACGGCGGCCTCGGCCTGGCGGGCCCAGGCGTCGAGCGCGTCGGCATCGTCGCGGGAGAGCTGGGCCGTACGGGCGAGGGCCTCGACGACGCCCTTGCCGAGTGCCTTCTCCAGGGCGGGCAGGCCCTCTTGGCGCAGGCGCGAGCGCGTGTACGCGGGATCGGCGTTGTGGGGGTCGTCCCAGACCGGGAGCGCCTGGACCATGCAGGCCTTGCGGGCGGTCTGCCGGTCGAGCCCGAGGAAGGGGCGGCGGTAACGGCCGTCGGCCCCCGAGACCGCGGCCATTCCGGACAGGGAGCGGATGCCGGAGCCGCGGGCGAGTCCGAGCAGGACGGTCTCGGCCTGGTCGTCGCGGGTGTGGCCGAGCAGGACGGCGACGGCGCCGTGCCGGGCGGCCGCGTCGTCGAGGGCGGCGTAACGGGCGTCGCGGGCGGCGGCCTCGGGGCCGCCCGCACGGCCGACGGTCACGGCGACGGACTCGACCGGTTCGAGGCCGAGTTCGCGCATGCGCAGGACGACTTCCTCGGCGCGCAGGTCGGAGCCGGGCTGTAGACCGTGGTCGACGGTGATGCCACCGGCGCGGATGCCGAGCTTGGGGGCCTCGAAGGCGAGGGCGGAGGCGAGGGCCATGGAGTCGGCGCCGCCGGAGCACGCCACGAGCACGAGCGGGGAGGGGGGTCGCTCGTGCTCGGTGGTGCGCGGGGAGTCCTGCGGGAGTGCGCCGGGGAGCTCGTACGACGGTTCGACGGCCGTGTCGTACGCGGCGGGCGTGCCGCCGGTCGAGGGCACGGGCAGCAGCGCCACGGACGGTGTCACGTGCGCGATCCCGTACGAGGTCGCGCGTGAGCGGCCGGGCGCGAGGGCGTCGGCGGGACTGTGTTCGGTGAGGATGTCGTGGAGGACGCGGCGGACCGCCAGGCGTATCGCCGCGACCGCAGGATGGGGACCCATGTCCGGTTCCCTTCATGAAATTGTCGGGGGGTGAGCCCGAGTTCGGTCACTCAGAGTGTGTAGATGGTGACAGAACCGGGCCGTTCCCCGAGCATTGCACGCCTACCCATGGCTCACGGTCCCTCGGACGGGTGATTGCAGGGGCGTTCGCCTGCCGTCGGCCGGATTCGGTTCACGACCTTCGTATGATCTGCACGCCTCGGCGCGTGATTCACGACTCCGCCTTGCGGTGCACCCGCCCGATCCAGTCCGCGGGTTTGGCGATCTCCGCCTTGGTGGGGAGGGTGTTGGGGGACGTCCACACGCGGTTGAAGCCGTCCATGCCGACCTGGTCCACGACGGCCCGTACGAAGCGTTCGCCGTCGCGGTACTGCCTGAGTTTGGCATCGAGACCCAGCAGTTTGCGCAGGGCCATGTCCAGTCGGGAGGCGCCCTTGGCGCGCCGCTGCTGGAACTTCTCCCGGATCTCCGCGACGGTCGGCACGACCTGGGGCCCCACCCCGTCCATCACGAAGTCCGCGTGGCCCTCCAGGAGGGACATCACGGCGGTGAGGCGCCCGAGGATCTCCCGCTGGGCCGGCGTCTGCACCAGCTCCACGAACGACCGTCCGCCGTCGTCCTCCTCGGCCTCGGGCCGGCCGCCGGCGAGGGACTGCGCGGCCTCGCGGATACGTTCGAGGACGGTCATGGGGTCGACGTCGGTCTCCCCCAAGAAAGACTGGATTTCACCCTCCAGGTGGTCCCGCAGCCAGGGCACGGCGCTGAACTGCGTGCGGTGCGTCTCCTCGTGCAGGCACACCCACAGGCGGAAGTCGTGGGGCTGTACGTCGAGTTCGCGCTCCACATGCACGATGTTCGGGGCGACGAGGAGCAGTCGGCCGCCGCCGTTCTCCCCCGCCGGGAGTTCGCGGGTGGCCGGGGCGAACGTCTCGTACTGGCCGAGGACGCGGGAGGCCAGGAAGGAGAGCAGCATCCCGAGTTCGACGCCGGTGACCTTGCCGCCGACGGCGCCGAGGACCGCGCCGCCGGTGCTGCTGCTGCGGCGCTCCTGCATCTTTTCGAGCAGTGGCTTGAGGATCTGGCGGAACCCCGCGACGTTCGCCCGCACCCAGCCGGGGCGGTCGACGACGAGGACGGGGGTGTCGTGGATGTCCTCCGTGCCCATCCGGGTGAAGCCCCGGACGTGTTCCTCCGAGGCCTTGGCATGTCGGCGCAGCTCGGCGACGACGGCCCTGGCCTCGTCGCGGCTCACCTCGGGGCCCGGCCGTACGAGCCGGGTCGCGGTCGCCACCGCGAGATTCCAGTCGACCATCTCGGCACCACCGATGCTCGTCATGTGTCAACCGTACGTGAGCGTTCCCACTTGGGGCAGGCCGTGGGGGTGGGCGGAGCGACGTGCGCTCGGAGGGTGCCCGGCGCCCCGGGCCGGGCCGGCCGTGCGGCTAGCCGCAGCCGCACGACGCCAGCGCCGTCGCCGTGCGGTCCAGCGCCGCCCGGGCCGTCTCCGTGTTCCCGCCCGTCGACAGGAACGCGAAGGCGAGCAGGCGGCCGTCCTGGTCCACGACCGTGCCGGCCAGGGAGTTCACGCCGTTCAGGGTGCCCGTCTTCGCCCGGACGACGCCGGCCGCGCCATCGGTGTAGCGGCTGCTCAGGGTGCCGGTGAAGCCGGCCACGGGGAGGCCGGTCAGAACCGGGCGGAGTTCGGGGTGGCTGGGGTCGGCGGCCTTGGCCAGGAGGGCCGTGAGCAGATCCGCCGTGAGTTTGTCGTCGCGGTCGAGGCCGCTGCCGTCCTTGAAGTCGACGCCCGTCACCGGCAGCCCGAGCTTCTTCAGCCGATCCCCGATCGCCTCGCCCGCGCCGTCGAAGTCGGCGCGGGCGCCGCTCGCCACGGCGGTCTGCCGGGCGAGGTGCTCGGCGATGTCGTTGTCGCTGTTGGTGAGCATGCGCTCGACCACGGAGGACAGCGGCGGCGAGGTGACCTCGGCGAGCGATTCGGCCCGGTTCGTCGCCTTGGACGGGCCCGGCGCGGTGGTCTTGACGCCGCGCTCCGCGAGAAGGGCCGCGAACTGCGTCGCCGCGTCCTTCGCCGGGTCCTCCGTCCGCTTCACCGGCCCGCTGGTGGAGTCGTTCGTGCGGGCCTCGTCGACCATGAGGGCGCTGACCGGGGCGAGGTTGGGGTTCTGCCCGATGGGGTGCAGTTCGGGGCCGGCGTAGAGCGTCTTGTCGTACGAGAGGGTGACCTCGCGTACGTCCCGCTTCTTCAGCGCCTTGGCCGTCCGGTCGGCCAGCTCGCGCAGGCTCGCCCAGCCGTCGGCGTCCTTGTGCGCCGTCAGTGTGGGGTCGCCGCCGCCGACCAGGACCAGTTCCCTGGTGTCGGGCTCCAGGGCCGTGCGGGTGGTGAGGCGGTGGTCGGGGCCCAGCGCGGTGAGGGCGGCCGCGGCGGTGGCGATCTTCGTCGTCGAGGCGGGGGTGAGGGGCTCGGACGCGCCCTCGCCGTAGAGACGCCTGCCGGTGGCCACGTCGACGATCGCCGCCGTGCTGTGGGCGCCGAGCTCCGGGGCGTCCAGGAGCGGACCCAGGAGACCGGCGAGGGCCTTGCCGTCCGGTGCGGCCTGCACGGTGCCGACACCGCCGCCCAGGCCGGGGAGGACGGAGGCCGCGCTGGGGGCGGGCCGGGGCCCCTCGGCGGCCGTATCGGACGTATCGGCATCACGGCCGTGATCTGCGCCACCCGTGCGCTCCTGGGCGGCCGCCCAGTCCCGCTCGGCCGTACGCTGACCGGTGGAGTCCCAGGGGCCGGCGGCGGTCACCACTCCGGCGGCCAGCGCCAGTCCGGCGGTGGCGGCGCCGGCGGTGTACTGCCAGGTCTTCGGCTTCGTGATCCGCGCGACCTGCGGGGAAGCGGCTCGCGCGAGCCGTACGACCTGCGGTTTCGCGGCCGTCGCGGCGCGTGCGAGACGTGGCCGTACGGCGCCCGCGACCCGTGCCAGACGGGGTCGTACGACGCCCGCGACCCGCGTCACATGCGGTCTCGCGGCTCGCCACGGCCTCAGCTCTGGCACGACCACCAGCCCCTTTCGCGATCACACACCTGCGTGAGGGACACTTAACCACCAGAACTATGTGCTGATCATGGAGGAGCCACCGGTGGAGTTCGACGTCACGATCGAGATTCCGAAGGGTTCGCGGAACAAGTACGAGGTGGACCACGAGACCGGTCGGATCCGCCTGGACCGTCGACTCTTCACCTCGACCGCCTACCCGACCGACTACGGCTTCGTCGAGAACACCCTCGGCGAGGACGGCGACCCGCTGGACGCGCTGGTCATCCTGGACGAGCCGACCTTCCCGGGCTGCCTCATCAAGTGCCGGGCGATCGGCATGTTCCGGATGACGGACGAGGCCGGCGGCGACGACAAGCTGCTGTGCGTCCCGGCGACGGACCCGCGCCAGGAGCACCTGCGTGACATCCACCACGTCTCCGAGTTCGACCGCCTGGAGATCCAGCACTTCTTCGAGGTCTACAAGGACCTGGAGCCCGGCAAGTCCGTCGAGGGTGCCGACTGGGTGGGCCGCACCGACGCCGAGGCCGAGATCGAGCGGTCGTACAAGCGCTTCAAGGACCAGGGCGGCCACTGAGCCACCGGTTGAGTCACCATCGGCTCTCAGCCATGTGAACGGGCTGCACGCGTGCGCGTGCAGCCCGCCCGCCCGTCGCCCGGCCACCGCCCCTCAACGAGGCGCTGCGCGCCACCCCTTCTCGACTGTTTGTGCGCATACTGAGTGCTGCAGGAGGTGTCTTACAGGGAGTGCTACGCACGTGACGGACGCGGAGGACCGCAAGCCGCAGTCGGACGAGGCGAGGATGGCCTTCACCCCGCCCGTCGGGGTCGAGGTGGGGGACAGCGAGTCGGAGACCACGTCCGAGTTCGCCCTTCCCCAGGGGCTGGACGTGCCGCAGCCGCCTGTCCAGGAACCCGAGGGCTCGGCGTTCAGCACGCCGCGCGGCTACAGCGTCGAGGACGCCGTGTCCGCTTTCACACCCGCCGGCGGCATACCGCGGATCAGCCTGACCAAGGACCTGCCCTGGCAGGACCGGATGCGCACGATGCTGCGCATGCCGGTGGCCGAGCGGCCCGCACCGGAGCGGATGCCCAGGGTGGAGGAGGAGGGTCCGGCCGTCCCGCGCGTGCTCGACCTGACCCTGCGTATCGGTGAGCTGCTGCTGGCCGGCGGCGAGGGCGCGGAGGACGTCGAGGCGGCGATGTTCGCGGTCTGCCGGTCCTACGGCCTGGACCGCTGCGAGCCGAACGTCACCTTCACCCTGCTGTCGATCTCGTACCAGCCGTCGCTGGTGGACGATCCGGTGACGGCGTCGCGTACGGTGCGGCGGCGCGGCACCGACTACACGCGTCTGGCCGCCGTGTACCAGCTCGTCGACGACCTCAGCGACCCGGAGAGCCACATCTCCCTGGAGGAGGCCTACGGGCGGCTCGCGGAGATCCGCCGCAACCGTCACCCGTATCCGACCTGGGTGCTGACCTCGGCGAGCGGGCTGCTCGCGGGAGCGGCCTCCGTGCTGGTCGGCGGTGATCTGATCGTGTTCGTCGCGGCGGCGCTGGGCGCGATGCTCGGCGACCGGCTGGCGTGGCTGTGCGCGGGGCGCGGGCTGCCGGAGTTCTACCAGTTCACGGTGGCCGCCATGCCGCCGGCCGCGATAGGGGTGGCGCTGACGCTGGCGCACGTCGATGTGAAGGCGTCCGCGGTCATCACCGGTGGGCTGTTCGCGCTGCTGCCCGGGCGGGCGCTGGTCGCGGGCGTGCAGGACGGGCTGACGGGCTTCTACATCACCGCGGCGGCGCGGCTGCTGGAGGTCACGTACTTCTTCGTCGGCATCGTCGTCGGTGTGCTGGTGATCCTGTACTTCGGCGTGAACCTGGGTGCCAAGCTCACCCCGGACGAGGCGCTGCAGGCCTCCGACCGGCCGTACTGGCAGATCGCCGCGTCGATGCTGCTGTCGCTGACCTTCGCGGTGCTGCTCCAGCAGGACCGGTCCACCGTGCTCGCCGTGACCCTCAACGGGGGTGTGGCATGGGTGGTGTACGGCGCGATGTACTACGCTGGCGAGTTCTCGCCGGTGGCCTCCACCGCCGTCGCCGCCGGGCTCGTGGGCTTGTTCGGGCAGTTGATGGCGCGGTACCGGTTCGCGTCGGCGTTGCCGTACACGACTGCGGCGATCGGGCCCCTGTTGCCGGGTTCCGCCACGTACTTCGGGCTGCTGGCGATCGCTCAGAACCATGTGAACAAGGGGCTGGTGTCGTTGGCCACGGCGGCTTCGCTGGCCATGGCCATCGCCATCGGGGTGAACCTCGGGGCTGAGATCTCGCGGATGTTCCTGCGGATCGGGTCGCCGGAGAAGCGGCGGGCCGCCAAGAGGACGCGGGGGTTCTGACGCCGGTGCCGGCTGGCTCGGGTCCTTCTGCGGGACGGCGGCTGCGGATTGTTCGTGGCTTGTCGCGCAGTTCCCCGCGCCCCCAAGGGCGTTTCAGTAACCCTGGTTCGGGGGGTACTGCTGATTGCCGTACTGCTGCTGGTCACCGTACTGCTGCTGGCCGTAACCCTGCGGGTACTGCTGGGCGTACGGCTGCTGCTGGGGCTGCTGGTCGTAGTACTGCTGGTCGTAGCCGTACTGCTGCTGGCCGCCCTGGTGGCCCTGGTTGCCGTACTGCTGCTGGGGCTGAGGCTGGGGCTGGTCGTCGGACGGGATGCGGCGGAGCTGGGTCGTCGCGTCGTCCATCCTCATGTGCTGCTGCTGAGCCGGAGCCGGGGCGGGGGTCTCGGCCGCCGCGCGCTTCTTCTTGGCGCGCTCGCGCAGGTACTCGATGATGATCGGGACCACGGAGACGAAGACGATCAGGACGAGGATCGCCTCGACGTTCTTGTTGATGAACTTGATCTGACCGAGCCAGTAGCCCGCAAGGGTGACGCCGGTGCCCCAGGCGATACCGCCGATGACGTTGTACGTGAGGAACGTGGCGTACTTCATGCGGCCGGCGCCCGCCACGATGGGGGCGAAGGTGCGCACGATCGGCACGAAGCGGGCGAGGACGATCGCCTTGGGGCCGTACTTCTCCATGAACTCGTGCGCCTTCTCCAGGTTCTCCTGTTTGAAGAGCTTGGAGCCCGGGCGGTTGAAGAGCTTCGGGCCGAAGAACTTGCCGATCATGTACCCGACCTGGTCGCCGATGACGGCGGCCAGGACGATGAGGGTGCAGACCAGCCACAGCGGCTGGCTGATGTACTGCCCCTGCGCCACGAAAAGGCCCGCCGTGAACAGCAGGGAGTCCCCGGGCAGGAAGGCGAAGAGGCCGGACTCGGCGAAGACGATCAGCAGGATGCCAGGGAGGCTGAACGTCTCGATCAGATAGTCCGGGCTGAGCCACTCGGGGCCGAGCGCAAGCGTGGTCACGGGATTGTGGCTCCTGCGGGGAGGGGGCGGCGGGCTGAAGCTGGCTGCTCAAATTATCAACGCTGCACTGGCCGCCCAGGTTCCATGGACCCCCTCAGGATGCACTGTGCCTCCGCTGGGTCAAAGCTGTGATTCATGGGCATCGAAGAGTTCGGCGGCGGACAGGGACCCCAGCCAGACGTTCTGGTGGTGACCACCAACGACGTCCCCGGCCACCGCGTCACAGAAGTCATCGGCGAGGTCTTCGGGCTGACCGTGCGCTCCCGGCACGTGGGCAGCCAGATCGGCGCCGGTCTGAAGTCACTGGTCGGCGGTGAGCTCAAGGGGCTCACCAAGACGCTCGTGGAGACCCGCAACCAGGCCATGGAGCGGCTCGTCCAGCAGGCACGCGCGCGTGGCGCGAACGGCGTGCTGGCCTTCCGCTTCGACGTGACGGAGGCGGCCGACGTGGGCACCGAGGTGTGCGCCTACGGGACGGCGGTGGTCCTGGCCCGGGAGTGAACCGTACGGGCTCCCGGGCCAGATCCTCATGCGGTGTGGCGGTCGGCGTTCGTGCGGATCGCTTCCTTCAAGTGCTCCGCGAGACCCGGGTGCATGGAGTCGTAGAACGCCTTGAAGCGCTCGTCGGAGACGTACATCTCGCCGAAGCACCGGTGCATCTCGTAGGGGACCTCGAAGTAGGTCCTGCTGATGTGCTGCCTGTGTTCCTCGGCGAGGTCCATGGCCGCCTCGCCGGACGGCGGCTCGCCTGCCGCCACGAGGGCCGCGTACCGCCGGCCCCAGTCGTCGACCTCGGCCTGAATGCGTTTCCAGTCCTCCTTGGTGTAGGTGGCGGCGCGGCGCTGTGACTCGGCGTACGCCTCCGTACCTCCCCAGCGCTGCTCCGCCTCCTCGGCGTACTGCTCGGGGTCCTTGTCCCCGAACACCTCGAACCGCTCCTCCGGCGTCAGATCGATCCCCATCTTGCGTGCCTCCATGGCGTGCTCCACGGCCGCCGCCATCTTTCGCAGCTTCTCGATCCGGGCGGTCAGCAGCTCGTGCTGCCGGCGCAGGTGTACGCGCGGGTCCGCGGCCGGGTCGTCGAGCAGGGCGGCGACCTCCTCGAGCGGGAAGCCGAGCTCGCGGTAGAACAGGATCTGCTGAAGCCGGTCGAGGTCGGCGTCGTTGTAGCGCCGGTGGCCCGCGTGGCTGCGCTCGCCGGGTACGAGCAGGCCGATGTCGTCGTAGTGGTGCAGGGTGCGCACCGTCACCGCGGCGAAGCCGGCGACCTGTCCCACGGAGTAGCTCACTTCCGCTCCCTTCGTCTTACGCACTCCACGGTGGGCCCTCACGTGGCGTGAGGTGCAAGCCCGGTTTCCCTCCGGATGTCGCGCCCGTTTTGCCCGTTTATCGTGAGCCCGTGGCCCAGGACACCGTGCAGCCGTTACCCGCCCCGGCAACCCCGGCCCGGGCACTGCTGCCGTTGATCCTCCCCGCTCTCGTGGTGGGCGTGGCGGCGAGTCTGCTCCTTCTCGGGGTGGAGTCCGCGGCCGAGGAGCTCCAGGACGTTCTGTGGCGGAACCTGCCCGACGCGCTGGGGGTGGGCCGGTACTCCGTGCTGTGGATGCTCGTCGTGCTCACCGCCACCGGCGTGGCCGTCGGCCTGGTCGTGTGGAAGGTGCCGGGGCACGCCGGACCCGACCCGGCCACGAGCGGCCTGGACGCTCCGGTGCTGCCGCTCGCCGTGCTGCCGGGGCTGCTGCTGGCGACCGCGCTGATGCTCGCGGGCGGACCGAGTCTCGGCCCGGAGAACCCGATCATCGCCGTGAACGTGGGTCTCGCCTTCTGGCTGGGCCGGCGGCTGCTCCCCCGGGCGCCGGGCGGCCTGTGGGTGGCTCTGGCGGAGGCGGCGACGATCGGCGCCCTGTTCGGCACTCCGGTGGCGGCGGCGCTGCTCCTGTCCGAGGCCCTGGCCGGGCGGCAGCTGAAGGGGGCGCTGTGGGACAACGTCTTCGCGCCGCTCGTCGCCGCCGCCGCGGGTTCGCTGACGACCACCCTGGTGGCGCATCCGACGTTCGATCTGCACCTCCCCGCCTTCGGGCGGCCCGGCTGGGGCGATCTGCTCGCGTCGCTGGTGATCGCGTCCGTCGCCGCGCTGCTCGGCATGGCCGCCGTCCGTGCCTTCCCGTACGTCCACGGCGCGTTCGCGCGGCTGGGGCATCCCATGGTGGCGCTGCCGGTCGGCGGGCTGGTGCTGGGCCTGCTCGGCGCGCTGGGCGGCCATCTGACGCTCTTCAAGGGGCTGGACGAGGTCGGGGAGATCGCGGCCGACCCCGACGGCTGGTCGGCCGGTCAGTTCGCGACGATGACGGTCGTGAAGCTGGCAGCGCTGCTCGTCGCCGCGTCCTGCGGCTTCCGCGGCGGGCGGATCTTCCCGGCCGTGTTCGTGGGCGCCGCCCTCGGGCTGTGCGCCCACGCCCTGGTGCCCGCCGTCCATCCCGCCGTCGGTGTCGCCTCGGGCGTGCTGGGCGTGCTCCTCGCCATCACCCGGCAGGGCTGGGTGAGCCTGTTCACGGCGGCCGTGCTGGTGGCCTCGCCGGCGATCATCGCCCTGCTGTGCATGGCCTCGCTGCCGGCCTGGCTGCTGGTGACGGGACGCCCCCAGATGCAGTTGCGCGACGACGGAACCCCGGTCCGCTGACCCGATCCCCTCAGGAGACTCAGGAGAGAGCCCATGCCGCTGCACAAAGGCCCCCAGGGGCCCGACGAGCGCCCGCTGTCCGTCAACCCCTTCTACGGGGAGGCGAATCCGGTCGGTGGCATGACTCAGGCCCCGCCCAAGCACCGGCTGCCGGACGCCCCCATGTCGCCCTCGACGGCGTACCAGCTCGTCCACGACGAGCTGATGCTGGACGGCAACTCCCGGCTGAACCTGGCCACCTTCGTCACCACCTGGATGGAGCCGCAGGCCGGGGTTCTGATGGGTGAGTGCCGGGACAAGAACATGATCGACAAGGACGAGTACCCGCGCACCGCCGAGTTGGAGCGGCGCTGCGTGGCGATGCTCGCCGACCTGTGGAACGCGCCCGACCCGGCGGCGGCCGTGGGGTGTTCGACGACCGGGTCGAGCGAGGCGTGCATGCTCGCCGGGATGGCGCTCAAGCGGCGCTGGGCGCAGCGTAACGCCGACCGCTATCCCGCGCACGACGTCCGCCCCAATCTGGTCATGGGCGTCAACGTCCAGGTCTGCTGGGACAAGTTCTGCAACTTCTGGGAGGTGGAGGCCCGGCAGGTCCCCATGGAGGGCGACCGCTTCCATCTCGATCCGCAGGCGGCGGCCGCGCTGTGCGACGAGAACACCATCGGCGTCGTCGGCGTCCTCGGCTCCACCTTCGACGGCTCCTACGAGCCGGTCGCCGAGCTGTGCTCCGCCCTCGACGCACTTCAGGAGCGCACCGGACTCGACGTCCCGGTGCACGTCGACGGCGCGTCCGGCGCGATGGTGGCGCCTTTCCTGGACGAGGACCTGGTCTGGGACTTCCGGCTGCCGAGGGTGGTCTCCGTCAACACCTCGGGGCACAAGTACGGGCTCGTCTACCCCGGGGTCGGCTGGGCGCTGTGGCGCGACCGGGCGTCCCTGCCCGAGGAGCTCGTCTTCCGCGTCAACTACCTGGGCGGCGACATGCCGACCTTCGCGCTCAACTTCTCCCGGCCGGGCGCCCAGGTGGTCGCGCAGTACTACACCTTCCTGCGCCTCGGCCGCGAGGGCTACCGGGCCGTGCAGCAGACCACCCGGGACGTCGCCCTGAGGATCGCCGACCGCGTCGCGGATTTCGGCGACTTCCAGCTGCTGACCCGGGGCGACGAGCTCCCGGTGTTCGCGTTCACGACCCGGCCGGAGGTGACGGCCTACGACGTCTTCGACGTCTCCCGGCGGCTGCGCGAGAAGGGCTGGCTGGTCCCTGCGTACACCTTCCCGGCGAACCGCGAGGACCTGTCCGTCCTGCGGGTCGTCTGCCGCAACGGCTTCTCCGAGGACCTCGCCGATCTGTTCGTGGAGGACCTGGGCCTGCTGCTGCCGGAGCTGCGCCGGCAGCCGCGTCCCCTGACGCAGGACAAGGGTGCGGCCACCGGCTTCCACCACTAGGGGGTGTTTCGACAGTCCCGTGCGGTGCCCGCGTCCGCCGCGGCAGCGGCTGGTGTCACAGCCGGTGCGTGCCCTCGGCGTGCCGGACGAAGGCCCTCGTAGCGGAGCTACTTGGGCCTTTAGCCGGTGCGGCGAGGGTGCGTGCCGGGCGCCGCGGGTGCTGTGCGGGACTTTCGCAACACCCCCTAAAGCGCGTTGCAGAAGGCCGTGAGATTGCAGGTCAGGGCCCGCTTACGGCTGTGCTGATCACGCGGTCAGGGCGAGGTTGTGCATGTGGGCGA